>DATKRH010000305.1:0-10801 GCA_035532295.1 Streptosporangiaceae bacterium | reverse complement strand
GGAGATCCGGGCCGAGGACCTGGACTACGCGGCGATCCGCGCGGCCGGCGTGTTCTGGGTCACGGTGACCGGCCTGTCCGATGAGCCCAGCCGCTCGGCCACCATCGCAGCGCTGGAGGCGCGGGGCAAGGCCGGGGTCACCGTCCTCGACCTCGACTACCGACCGGCCTTCTGGTCGTCGCGGGCGCAGGCGCAGCGGTGGGCGCAGGCGGCGCTGCGCCAGGCCACCGTCGCCGTCGGCAACCTGGAGGAGTGCGAGACCGCAACCGGGGAACGAGATCCGGTGCGGGCCGGGCAGGCGCTCCTGTCGTCCCGCGGATGGAGCAGGTCATGGCGGCCAGCACGCTGCCCGCGCGCTGCGGGGAGGCGAGGTTCCCGACGACCCGGAGCAGGCGTTCGCGGGCTGGCGCAAGGCGCTGCAACGGCCGAACGTCCGCGGAATCGTCGCCGGGCGATCCCTCCTGTACCCCGCGGACGGCGACGTCGCCCGGGCCGTCGACACAGCGGTGCACCTTCTGTAGCGGCGTGCGCGCCCGGGTAGGGGAACAACCAATGGACATAAAGTTGCACCACGCCAGGGGCAGCCTCGCCCACGGACTATACGAGCTCGCCCTCACTCCTGAGGATGCCGGCTGGGCCTACTCCGGCCTGCGCGTCCTGGAGCTGGGCGCCGGTCAGGCCCAGGAACTCAGCACGGGCGGCGACGAGATGCTCGTGCTGCCGCTGGCCGGAGGATGCGTCGTGGAGTGCGACGGGCAGCGCTTCGAACTGGCCGGCCAGCGGCCCGACGCCCGGCTGCCGATGGCGCCCGCCCAGGGCGGGCGGGCGTCGTGAGCGAGGCCACCGTGCGGCTCACCGTGGCTCAGGCCGTGGTGCGGTTTCTCGCGGCCCAGCGCAGCGAGCGCGATGGCACCCAGCAGCCGCTGTTCGCCGGCTGCTTCGGGATCTTCGGGCACGGCAACGTCGCCGGACTGGGCCAGGCCCTGCTGGAGGCCGAACTCGGCCAGCCCGGCGCGCTGCCGTACTACCAGGCCCGCAATGAGCAGGCCATGGTGCACGCCGCGGCGGCCTTCGCCCGGATGCGCAATCGCCTCACCACCCTCGCCTGCACATCCTCGATCGGCCCCGGCGCCACCAACCTCGTGACCGGCGCTGCCCTGGCCACCATCAGCCGGCTGCCGGTGCTGCTGCTGCCCGGCGACGTGTTCGCCGCCCGGGTCGCCAGTCCGGTCCTGCAGGAACTCGAGCATCCAAGCGGCTACGACGTCTCCGTCAACGACACGCTGCGCCCCGTCTCCCGGTTCTTTGACCGGATCTGGCGTCCCGAGCAGCTGCCCGCGGCCCTGCTGGGGGCGATGCGGGTCCTGACGGACCCCGCCGAGACCGGCGCCGTGACGCTCGCCCTGCCGCAGGATGTCCAGGCAGAGGCCTGGGACTGGCCGCCGGAGCTGTTCGCCGAGCGGGTCTGGCATGTCCCGCGCCCGGTCCCGGAGCCGGCCGCGCTGGAGCGCGCCGTGGCGGTGATCCGCTCGGCCGTGCGCCCGCTCATCGTGGCCGGCGGCGGGATCTTGTACAGCGAGGCCAGCGACGAACTGGCGGCGTTCGCGGCGGCGACCGGGATACCGGTCGCCGAGACCCAGGCCGGCAAGGGCTCCCTGCCCTACGACCATCCGCTGGCCCTCGGCGCGATCGGCAGCACCGGCACAGTCGCCGCCAACGCGATGGCCGCCGCCGCCGACGTGGTCATCGGGATCGGCACCCGCTACAGCGACTTCACGACCGCGTCGCGCACGGCGTTCGCCGACCCGCGGGTCCGCTTTGTCAACCTCAACGTCGCTCCGGCGGACGCGGCCAAACTGGCGGGCGCCGGCATCGTCGCCGACGCGCGCGCCGGGCTGGCGGCACTGACCAGGGCCCTGGCCGGCTGGTCGACCCCGGGTGCCTATCGGGACGAGGCACGCCGCCGCGCCGCCGCCTGGGATGAGATCGTGACCCGCGCCTACGCCCTTGGCCACCAGCCGCTCCCGGCGCAGTCGGAGGTGATCGGGGCGGTCAACGAGGCGGCCGGGCCGCGGGACGTGGTGCTGTGCGCGGCCGGGTCGATGCCCGGTGACCTGCACAAGCTGTGGCGCACGCGGGACCCCAAGGGTTACCACGTGGAGTACGGCTACTCCTGCATGGGCTATGAGATCGCCGGGGGCCTCGGCGCCAAGCTGGCCGCGCCCGACCGCGAGGTCTTCGTCATGGTCGGCGACGGCTCGTATCTGATGATGTCCCAGGAACTGGTCACCGCGGTTCAGGAGGGCATCAAGCTCATCGTCGTCCTCGTGCAGAACCAGGGCTTCGCGTCGATCGGCGCGCTGTCGGAGACCGTCGGCGCCCCGCGCTTCGGTACCTGGTACCGCTACCGGAACCCGGCGACCGGCAGGCTGGACGGGGATGTGCTGCCCGTCGATCTCGCGGCGAACGCCGAGAGCCTCGGCGTGCGGGTGCTGCGCGCCCAGACGATCCGCGAGTTTCGGGACGCGCTCGCCCGGGCCATCCAGGAGCGCGGGCCCGTGCTGGTCCACATCGAGACCGATCCGCTCATCCCGGCCCCGGACAGCGAGTCGTGGTGGGACGTACCGGTCGCGCAGACGTCCGCGCTGACGGCCACTCGCGATGCCCGCCAGGCCTATGAGGCGGCCAAGGCTAGCCAGCGCCCGCTCCTGGGGCCCGGTGCGCCTCCCCTTCCCGAATCAGGGCCAAAGGGGCCAGTTAACACGGGAGCCATCGTTACCAGTCTCTGTCTCGGCACGGCGCCGGACTCGTGGGGGGTCTGGTTCCCCGCCGACGACCGGCAGGTCTCGTTCGGCCGGTTCCTCGACGAGCTGGTCGTGGCGGGGTACGAGTGGGTCGAGCTCGGCCCGTACGGGTACCTGCCCACGGATCCGGGACAGCTCGGCGGCGAGCTGGCGCGCCGGGGCCTGCGGGTCTGCGGCGGCACGACGTTCGGGGCCCTGCACCGGCCGCAGGAGTGGGCCCAGACGCTCGCGACCAGCCGGGCGGTGGCGCAGCTCACGGCCGCGATGGGTGCCCATCACCTGGTGCTCATCCCGCCGCTGTTCCGGGACGAGAAGACCGGCGCCTTCACCGGGCCGCCCCAGCTGGACGACGCGCAGTGGACCGCGCTGACCCGGGCGGCCAACGATCTCGGCGCGATCCTGCTCGCCGACTACGACATACGGCTGTGCCTGCACCCGCACGCGGACAGCCACGTCCAGACCCAGCCGGAAATCGAGCGGTTCCTGGCGGCCACCGACCCGGAGCTGGTCTGGCTGTGCCTGGACACCGGGCACGTGGCCTACGGCGGCGGCGACAACCTGGAGCTGATCCGCCGGTGGGGCGACCGCATCGGCTACGTGCATATCAAGCAGATGGACCCGGCCGTCCTGGCTCAGGTGCGCGCGGAGTCACTGTCCTTCGGCGAGGCGGTCAAGCGCGGCGTGTGCGTGGAGCCCCCGGCCGGCGCTCCCGACCCCGCCGCGATCGTCACCGAACTGGCCGCGCTCGACGCGCCGCTGTTCGTGGTCGTCGAGCAGGATCTCTACCCATGCGCGCCCGACGTCCCGCTGCCGATCGCGACCCGGACGCGCGAGTACCTGGCAGGCTGCGGCCTGCGCACCCAAGCACGGCCCGCCCAACCACGGCCCGGCCAGGCACGGCCCGGCCAGGCACGGCCCGGCCAGGCACGGGGGGAGGCCCGGGCATGACTCTCAACGTCGGTCTCATCGGGGCCGGGATGATCGGCCACGATCACGCCCGGCGGCTGGAGCGGGTCGTCGCGGGCGCGCGCGTGTCCGCGGTCGCCGACGTCGACCTCGAGCGGGCCAGGGACCTGGCCGCCGGGATGCCCGGCGCGCTGACTTACGCCAGCGGCCACGACATCATCGCCTCGCCGCAGGTCGACGCGGTCGTGGTCGCCTCGTCGGGCCCGACGCATGAGCCCTACGTGCTCGCGGCCATCGCGGCGGGCAAACCCGTCTTCTGCGAGAAGCCGCTGGCCCCCGGGCCAGATGCCTGCCTGCGCATCGTCGAGGCCGAGGTAGCCAGCGGTCGGCACCTGGTCCAGGTTGGCTTCATGCGCCGCTACGACCCCGGCTACCAGGCCATGCGGCAGGCGTTGCGCGATGGCCTGATCGGCGCCCCGCTGCTGGCGCACTGCGCGCACCGCAACCCCTCGGTGCCGGGCACCTACACCAGCGACATGCCGCTCACCGACACGGCGGTGCACGAGATGGACGCCATGCGGTGGCTGCTCGCCGACGAGGTGGTGGCGGTGTCGGTGCTGCTGCCGCGGCGCAACGGGCGTGCCCCCAGCCATCTGGCCGACCCGCAGGTGCTCCTGATGGAGACGGCGACGGGGACCCTCGTCGACGTCGAGATCAACCTCAGCTGCGCCTACGGCTACGACATCCGCTGCGAACTGGTGGGCGAGACGGGGACGGTCACCCTGGACAGCCCGGCCGGCTGCACGCTGCGCGGGAACGGGACGGCCAGCCAGGCCATCCCGGCCGACTGGCGGGAGCGGTTCGGCCCGGCGTACGACGCGGAGCTCCAGGTCTGGGCGGACACGGTGGCCGCCGGCCACGACGGCTGTGCGGCCGGGGCGGCCACCTCCTGGGATGGCTACAAGGCCGCGGCGATCTGCGAGGCGGCGCTGGCGGCGCTGGACAGCGGCCAGCGCACGCCGGTGGTGACGAAGGACCGGCCCGCTTTCTACGCGGACGCGGCCAGCCCGCGCCCGTAGCCCGGCCCGCGCCAGCCCGGGCCCGCCCCGGCCTGCTGGCCTAGGCCCGCGTCAGGACCCGGACTCCTGGGCCAGTTCCACCAGGGCATGCAGGTCCCTGGCCGTTTCCAGGGCCGACACCCCGGCGAGCAAGACGATCGCGGCGCAGGCGGCCAGCAGGATCGTCCGCCGCCGCGGCGGAGCCGCCAGCAGGGCGGCGACGCGCCGGGGCACCGGCCCGGCCCAGACCGCTGACCGGAGCAGGGCCCGCGCCCCGATCATGCCGAGGCTGATTCCGGCCGTTCGCCGGCGGCGCGGGCTGGCCAGGAAGGCCACCTGGCCGATGGTCTGCGCCACCATCCTGCGGTTGCCGGTGACGGCGGCGGCGCGCTCGTCAGCCCAGCGCTCTACGGTGTACTCCACCGCGCGAGCCACCGGGAGCAGCAACGGATTGGCCGCCGCGGCCAGGCGGGCCACGGCGGCGAACAGATGATGCCGGCCATCCAGGTGCGCCCGCTCGTGGGCGATGAGCGCAGCCCGGCGATCGTCGTCCAGGCGGTCCAGCAGGCACCCCGACACCACGATGCGGCCGGGCCAGCCGGGCAGCGCGTACGCCTCGATAGCCGGACCCGGCACGACGACGATGCCGTCATCAGCCGAGAGCCGCGCCGCGCGCCGGTAGGACTCGACGAGGGCGCGTACCCAGTTGCGGGACATGACCACGACCGCCACCGCGGCACCGGCGAGCGCCAGCGCGGCGATCGCCCCGGCGGCCTCGGAAATGGGATCCCCCCGTCGTATGACGGACTGCGAGTAGTCCCCCAGCACGGCCAGGGCGCGCGTCCTGGCCGCGGCGTAGGCGGCGAGCAGCGCCAGCGCGGCCAGGCTGCATCCGGCCAGGGCCACCGTGGCGGAGGTGAGCAGCCAGGTAGCCTGCCGCGGCTCCAGCCGGTTAGCCAGCGGGCGGGCAGCCGCGCCGGCCAGCGCCGGGATCACCAGCGGCAGGTACAACAGCCACATTCGCCTACCCCCGTCCCTCGCCGCGGCCAGGATCGCCGGCCTGCGGGCTGGCGTCGCTGGCCAGGAGGGCGCGTAGCAGCCGGGCATCCCGGCTGGACAGCCCGGACACGAACCGGCTCAGCACCGCGTCGTGGTCGGTGCCGCGCCCCAGCGCCTGGTTCATCCGCCCGGCCGCGAGACTGACCTCGTCGAGTGGCGTATAGGTGAACCCGCGGCCGACCCGCTGGCGGTCCAGCAGGCCCTTAGCGTGGAGGCGGGACACGATGGTCACGACCGTGCTGTACGACAGCGCCGCCCCCTGGCCGGTCTCGAGCCGCTGCCGGACGTCGCCCGGGCTGAGCGGCTCGCTCGCCCCGCGCAGTATCTCAAGGACGGCCGATTCCAGTGCCCCGGCGGCGCGGCGCACCTCTCTGGGCGTGTCGCCCGACTCGTGCCGGGAGCTGAGATCATGCACGCGAGCCGCCTCCTGCCTCGTTGTCATCTACGAATCCTGTAGATGCTCTACAGTTGCTGTAGAACAGCGGCGGGTTCGAGTATGCCACTGCGGCTGCCCGCCGGATGATGCGTCCGCAGCGCCCTGCCCCGGTACGGGGGAGACGCGAGCCGTACTGCCTCATCGCGGGGGTAGTCGGCATTGCCTACCTTGGACTGGTGAAGTGACGTGCAGCACCTCATAGCCACCTATGGATACCTCGCCATCTTCCTGCTCATGGCAGCAGAATCCGCCTGTATCCCGATTCCCTCCGAGCTGATCATGACCTTCGGCGGCGCGCTGGCCGCCGGCGCGGTCCCCGGCAGCCGCCTCAACCTGATCGCCGTCATCGTCGCCGGCGTGGCGGGCAACGTCGTCGGCAGTTACGTGGCGTGGGCGGTGGGCCGCTACGGCGGCCAGCCCGCGCTGCGGCGGTGGGGCCGCCGGTTCTGGCTGCGCGAGCACGAACTCGACCGCGCCATCCGCTGGTTCGACCGGTACGGTCCGAGGGCCGTGCTGATCGGCCGCGTTCTGCCCGTCGTGCGTACCTTCATCTCGCTGCCCGCCGGGATCGCGGACATGAATCCCGTGCGCTTCGGGATCTACACCACCATCGGCTGCATCCCCTGGACGGCGGCGCTGGCCTACGCCGGCTACGCCGTCGGCGCCAACTGGGAGTCCATCGTCAACGGCTTCCGCGCTCCCACCTACATCATCGCCGCGATCGTGGTGGTCGCCATTGCCGTGGCCATCTGGCGGTTTGCCCGGTGGCGCAGGACCGCACTCGCGGAAGGGGAGAGCCAGCGACCAGATCATGCTGGCAAACCATCCGCGGGCGGGACTCCCCGCTGAGAACGCGGGCGATGGCAGCCGCAGGGTGCCCGCGATGAGCAGCGAGCCGCTGGGGGCCCTCACGCGGCCGCCGGAGTTGAGCCCCGGGGCCAGCGCGCCGCCCAGCCGCCGCGAGCCCAGCCGCCGCGAGCCCGGCCGGCACCGGGTCATGCGGCGCAAGGCCGACATCCCGGCCGGTCGCGACCGCCTCTACGAGATCGACCTGCTCCGGCTCACGGCCGCGCTAGCCGTTGTCATGTACCACTACACGTTCTCCGGCTACCAGCGTCATCTCACCTCGGTGGCGTTCCCCGCGCTCAGCACCGTGACTCGCTACGGCTACCTGGGCGTCGACATGTTCTTCGTCATCAGCGGCTTCGTCGTCCTGCTGAGCGCGTGGGGCCGGCGGCCGCACGAGTTCGTTATCTCCCGGATTGTTCGCCTCTACCCGGCGTACTGGGTAGCCGTGACCATCACCGCGGTCGTCGCCGTCACCCTCAGCCGGGGACTGTTCCGGGTCACGCTGCCGCAGTACGTCGCCAACCTGACGATGCTCAACTCGCTGCCCAACGTCGCGAACATCGATGTCGTCTACTGGACGCTCTGGGCAGAGATCCGGTTCTACCTGCTCGTGTTCGTGCTCGCGTGGATCGGCATCAACCGGACACGAGTCTTCACGATGCTGTGGCTGTGGCTCGCCGCGACGGCGGTGATCGAGGCACACGTCCTGCCGGCCGGCCCGGCCGGCAAGATCGACCTGATCGTGCAGTCGCAGTGGTCGCACTACTTCATCGCCGGCATGGCGCTGTGCCTGATCTACCGCACCGGCTTCTCCTGGCAAGCCGGCGCCATCATCGTGATTGCGTACGGCAATGCCGTGTACCAGGCGATCAACTTCGCGCACCGCGTCTCCGACCGCTACCACCAGGCCCTGCACGCACCGGTGATCGTCGCCGTCGTCACGGTCATCTTCATCGTCATGACGCTCATCGCGCTGCGGGTCACCAGACGGCTCGGGCGGCCGTGGTTCGTCGTCGCGGGCGCACTGACGTACCCGCTCTACCTGGTGCACGCCTACAACGGGTTCGTGCTGTTCAACCTGTTCGGCCGCGTGGTGAACCGCTGGGTGCTGCTGGCGGCGATGGTCGCGGGCATGTGCGCCGTCGCCTACGCGATCCACCAGCTGGTCGAGGCAAGGCTCGCACCGCGGCTCAAGCGTGCCCTGGTCGGGCTGGCCGACGCCGTGAGCCGGGTACTGCCGGGCGCACTGCGGCGCTTCCGGCGTAGCCCGAAGGTCAGCCAGTGAGCCTGGCGGCCAGGAGGCAGATGTCATCGGTGCGCGGAGCACTGCCGACCAGCGCGGCCTGCACCATGCCGCAGGTCTGCTCCGCGGCGAGGCCGGCGGCCTGGCGCATGGCGCTGGCCAGGGCGGTGAGGCCCTCGGTGATATCCCGGTGCCGGTCTTCAATGAGTCCGTCGGTGTAGAACAGCAGGCTGGTGCCGGGTGCGAGCCGCCGGTGCCCGGCCGGGAAGCTGCCGCCACCGGGCACGCCGAGCATGGCGCCCGTGGCGTCGTCCAGGAACTCGGCGTGCCCGCCAGAGACGCACACCAGGGGCGGGTGCCCGGCATTGGCATAGCTGAGGTCGCCCGTGGTCAGGTCGAGCACGGCATAGACCACGGTGGCCATCGCCTCTGGCAGCAGCTGGGCCAGGGCCGCATTGGTACATCGCAGGACGTCAGATGGGTGGTATTTCTCGATGGCATAGGCGCGGAGCAGGTTGCGCACCTGTCCCATGACTGACGCCGACGCGACATTGTGGCCGACCACGTCGCCGACGGCCAGCCCGACGCGGTTGCCGTCGAGCGCAAAGGCGTCATACCAGTCCCCGCCGACGTCGACGCCGGCGGTGCCAGGCAGATAGCGCACCGCGAGGTCCAGCCCGGCGATCTCGGGGAGGGTATCGGGCAGGACGGAGCGCTGCAGCGTCTCGGCCACCGAGTGGTCGCGGGCGAACGTATCGGCGTTGGCCAGTCCGGCGGCCATCCGGCGGCCGAGTTCCTCGACCACCTCGATGTCGGTCCCGGAGAAACCGGGCCGGTCGGCGCTGCGGCCGACGGCGACGACACCGAGCCGTCGCTGTCCGGCTATGAGGGGCGTGACCAGGACGTGCCTCGGCCGCAACCGGGCCATGATGTCGAGCGCTGGCGCCGTCAGGTCGATCCAGCGACTGTGCCGCGCGGCGGCACCGCGCACTAGCTGGCTGGTGCCAGTGGCGTAGGCGGCGCTGACCGCCGCCTGGCCGATGGTGGGGTCGGGCTGACCGCGCAGATCATCGAACATGACGCCGCGGTCGTGATCACGGTCGCGGTGGTCGCGGTGGTCGCAATGGTCGCGGTGGGCGATCGAGGTGGCCGTCAGCGCGGCGTCCTCGGTCGGCAAGAACACGATGCAAAAGTCCGCCAGACTATCCACGACCAGCTTGGAGGCGTGCTGCAGAAGCTCATGCCGGTCCTGGGCCGCGGCCACCAGGTCACCGGCGCGCAGCAGGAAGGTGAGCCGTTCCCGGGCGCTGTCGGCTTCGGCACGCGCGGCGCGCTCCCGCGCCACCAACTCGGCGCGTTCCTGCTCGGCGCGCTGCCGGGCGGTCAGATCCACGACGAAGGTCACCCAGCGCAGCGGGCTCTTGCTGAATACCGCGCCGCCGACCACTACCGGCACCCGGTGCCCGTCCCGGTGCACGTACTCCTTCTCATAGGGCCGGAACGCACCTGTGCGACGCACCTGCCGTATCGCTTCGTTGTCCCTGCTCACCCACTCCGGCGGCGTGAGGAACTGACGGGAGAGGCGCCCGGCGACTACGTCGTCCCTGCTGTAACCGACAATGTCGAGGAACGCGTCGTTCGCGTCATAGACCCGCCGCTCGCCGGCCACCACCACGCCGAGCACGTTCGCCTCGTGCAGGCGGCCTATCAGCTCGGCGCCTTCCCGGACCGCAGCTTCCGCCCGCAACTGCTCGGTCACGTCCCGGAACATCGCATACGCCCGTTGCGGACGGCCCTGCTCGTCGCGCGCGTCGGGAACCGCGGTGACCCTCAGCCACCGGAGCTCGCCGGTGCGGCCGTGCGGCAAGCCCATCACCACGTCCGCGATGACCTCGCCGGTGCGCAGGGCCGCCGTGACCGGGAAGTCCTCGGGCCGGAAAGGCGTGCCATCTTCATGCACCGCCCGCCCCGTGGCCACCAGCGGCCAGGTGATCATCGCTTCCGCTTCGAGGCCCAGGGTCTCGCGCGCCGCCGGGTTTGCCTCGATGATCATGCCGTTGGCGGCGTAGTAGATGACGCCCTGCGGCAAGGTCTCGAACAGCGTCCGATAACGCTCCTGCGTCACCGCTAGCTGCGCGGCCAGCGCCTCGCGGCCACGCCGGTCTCGGACGCCTGCACCGCGCCCGCCTGCACCGCGCTCACCTACACCACGCCCGCCGAAACCGCGGTCGCTTGAGACCGGTACTGAACCCACTAAGCCCCCCCGGGCAACCGCCAAGGAATATTAAGAACTTCTCCTCCGGCATGTCGGCTTGGCTACTTACAGTACATGCTGTCCCACCCGGTCGTACATGCTGTCCGACCCCTGCGATACCGAAGGATATGCTCAGCGCCATGCCGCCCGTGCCGAGCCGGCCATGATCACTTCGCCGCGCATCGGCCGCCG
>DATKRH010000304.1:0-25903 GCA_035532295.1 Streptosporangiaceae bacterium | reverse complement strand
CCCTGCTGCGGCTGGTAGGCCGGCGGCGCCGCGGGGGGTGCGGCCTCGGCGGTCGCGGCGTCGGCCTGGGCCTGCGCGCCCACCTCGGCGGGCGCGGCCGGCTGTGCGTCACCCGTGCTGGGCACGGCGCCTTCCTCGTCGATCACCGCTAGCTGCGCGCCGACGGCGACCGTCTCGTCCTCAGCGACCGTGATGCCGCGCAGGGTTCCCGACACGGGCGAGGGAATCTCGGTGTCCACCTTGTCCGTGGAGACCTCCAGCAGCGGCTCGTCGGCATCGACGTGCTCGCCTTCCCGCTTCAGCCAGCGAGTGACAGTGCCCTCGGTGACGCTCTCGCCTAGCTGTGGCATCGATACGGAGACCGACATTGCTTTCCGCAACTCCTTCATTCTGTCGACTCGTGCGCCTGATCGGGCGGGCCCGGTCGCGCGGTCAGGGGGGTTTATTCGTGCACGTGCAGCGGTTTTCCTGCCAGTGCCAGGTGCGCCTCGCCGATCGCCTCGGACTGGGTCGGGTGCGGGTGGATGAGCTGGGCGACGTCGGCCGGGACCGCCTCCCAGTTGTAGATCAGCTGCGCCTCGGCGATGAGCTCGCCGACCCGGGCGCCGACCAGGTGGATGCCGAGGACCGGGCCGCCGTCGGCCGTCGCGATGATCTTGGCATAGCCCTGCGTCTGCAGGATCTGGCTCTTGCCGTTGCCCGCGAGATCGTAGGTGAACTCGGTGGTCTCGATGCCGCGCTCGGCCGCGGTAGCCGCCGTGATGCCGACGGAGGCAACCTCGGGGTCGCTGTAGGTGACCCGCGGCACGCCATCGTAGTTAATGGGCTGCACCCGCAGGCCGGCGAGCCGCTCGGCGACCAGGATGCCCTCGGCGAAGCCGATGTGGGCGAGCTGGAGGCCGGGGATCAGATCGCCGACCGCGGAGATGGTCGGGATGTTGGTCTGGCAGTACGCGTCGACCAGCACGAACCCGCGCTCCATCGCGACGCCCACCTCGTCGTACCCCAGGCCCGCCGAGACCGGGCCGCGGCCCACGGCCACGAGCAGCAGTTCGGCGTCGATCGTCTCGCCGCCCGCCAGCGTCACCGTGACGCCGGAGCCGGTGTCCTTCACGCTCTCGAACCTGGCGCCGAGCTTGTACTTGATGCCGCGCCGCCGGAACGCGCGCTCGATCAGCTTCGAGCTCGACTCCTCCTCGGACGGCAGCAGGTGCGGCAGCATCTCGACGATCGTGACCTCGGCGCCAAAGGAGCGCCAGACGCTCGCGAACTCCACGCCGATCACGCCGCCGCCGAGGATGATCACCGACGCCGGCACCCGGTCCAGCCGGAGCGCGTGATCGCTGGTGATGACCCGCTCGCCGTCAACTCGCAGGCCGGGCAGGCTGCGCGAGTCCGAGCCGGTGGCCAGCACCACGTGCGCGCCCTCGATGACCTGGTCGCCGACGCGCACCTGGGTGGGGGAGACGAGCCGGCCCTCGCCCTCGATCACGTCGATGTGCCGGCTGGCGACCAGCCCGGTCAGGCCCTTCCAGAGCCGGGTGACCACCTTGTCCTTGTAGGCGTTGACCCCGGCCATGTCGATGCCCTCAAGGGTGGTCCGGACCCCGAACGCGGCGCCCTCGCGGGCCTGGTCGGCGATCTCCCCGGCGTGCAGCAGCGCCTTCGTCGGGATGCAGCCCTTGTGCAGGCAAGTGCCGCCGACCTTGTCCTTCTCAATGAGCGCGACACGCTTCCCCAGCTCGGCGGCGCGCAGTGCGCAGGCGTACCCGCCGCTGCCGCCGCCGAGGATGACGATGTCGTAGCCGCTGCTGTCCGTCACGATCTGCTCCTGTCCGAAATTCCGCGGGCCAACCGCGCTGTCTAGAGCTTCCCCTCGGCCGCATTCAGTGCAATCTGCACGAGCATCCGGACTGCGGCGCCCGTTCCGCCCTTCGGCGTGTATCCGTAGGGCTCACCCTCGTGAAACGCCGGGCCGGCTATGTCAACGTGGGCCCAACGTACCCCGTCCGGGACGAATTCCCGCAGGAAAATGCCCGCGACCAGCATGCCGCCGTTGCGGTCGGCCGCCACGTTGGCGATGTCGGCCACCGCGGAGTCCAGGCCCTTGCGCAGCTCGTCGGGCAGGGGCATCGGCCAGGCCGGCTCGCCGGCCTGGCGCGCGGCGTCCACCACGCCGTCGCAGACCTCGGCGTCGCTGCCCATGACGCCGCTGATCCGCGGGCCGAGCGCGACGAGCTGGGCGCCGGTGAGCGTTGCCACGTCGATGAGCAGGTCCGGGGAGTCCTCAGCCGACCGGGCCAGCACGTCGGCGAGCACCAGGCGCCCCTCGGCGTCGGTGTTCAGCACCTCGACGGTCTTGCCGCCGTAGATGGTGATGACGTCCGAGGGCCGCTGCGCATGGCCGCCGGGCATGTTCTCGGCGAGCGGGAGGTAGCCGACGACGTTGATGTCCGGCTGCAGCGCCGCGATGGCCTGCAGCGCGCCGAGGACGGCGGCGGCGCCGCCCATGTCGCACTTCATGGTCTCCATGGACTTCGGCGGCTTGAGCGACAGGCCGCCAGAGTCGAAGGTGATCCCCTTGCCGGCGAACACGACCGTCCGGGCCGCCCCCGGCCGGGTGTAGCCGAGACGGACCAGCCGCGGCGGGCGCATCGAGCCCTGGCCCACGCCGCAGATGCCGCCGTAGCCCCCGTCGGCCAGCGCCTTCTCGTCCAGCACCTCGACATCGAGGCCGCTGGCCCGCGCGATCTGCTCGGCCCGGGCGGCGAAGCTCTCCGGGTACAGGTCGGCCGGGCTGGTGTTCACCAGGTCACGCACGAGCGTCACCGCGTCGGCCAGGGTCTGCGCGCGGCTGACCGCCTCGGTGATGCCGGCCGTGACGTCACCAGGGGAAAGCAGCGTGAGCTCCGGCTGGCTTGGCTGGCTGGCGGTCCGGTACCTGGTGAAGATGTACCGGCCGAGCAGGGCGCCGAGCGCGACCGCCTCGGCCTGCGCGCCGTCCCCGGCCGGCAGACTGATCGCGACGTGCCCGGCCTGGCCGGCCGCCGCCGACCGGACTGCGGCGCCGGCCGCCCGGCGCAGCGCCTCCGGGTCGGCGGGCCCGGGCCCGGCAAGCGCGCCCAGCCCCACGGCGACGATGACCGCGGCGGGCAGCGCGCCGCCCGACACGATCCTGGTCACCTCGTCCTGTGCGCCGGTCGCGCCGAGCGCGGTTAGCGTCGTGGCGAGGTTTCCGCCGAGCGCCTCATCCACGTCGCCGGCGCCCGGGGCCAGCACCAGACCATCGGGGCCCTTGATTACTCCGATGATGACCGCGTCGGCCTGGACATCCCGGGGACTGAGCTGTTTTGCCAGCAGAACCATCGTCACGGTCTGAGCCTAGTGCCTGCCCCGCCAGGCCGGTCACCGTGGCCGGACTGACCACTTTCCCCGGTTACGTCCCCGCCGCCGGCTCGGCGAAGACATGGCAGCCCGCCGTGTCGAGACGCAGCCCGACCTGGGCACCCCTGGCGGCGCGCAGCGGCGCGAAGACGCCCGTCAGCCGGCCGTGCCCGTGGACGTCGACGGCGTGCTCGTAACCGCGCCCGCGGAAGGCGACATCGGCCACCGTGCCGACCAGGTGATGGTCGCCCGCGTGGGTGTCGCACAGCGCGATCCCGGTCGGCCGGATCATCAGCAACGCGCTGCCGCGGGGCACCCGCTCGCGGGCGGCGACTCGCAGGGGACTGGCCCAGCCCGGCCCGGCCGGCTCGATGTCGAGCATGCCCGCCGAGTCGCAGCCCGCGGCGCGGACCCGCAGTTCGCCGGACAGGCCGGTGAAGCGGGCCACGAACGGGCTGGCGGGCCGGGAGTAGATCTCCTCTGGCGTGCCCAGCTGGACGAGCCTGCCGCGCTCCAGCACGCCGACCCGGTCGGCCAGCGCGAACGCCTCGGCCTGGTCGTGGGTGATGTAGACGGTCGTGGCGCCGCTCTCGCGCACGAGCGCGGCGATCTCCACGCGCAGCCGCTCGCGCAGGTCGGCGTCCAGGTTGGATAGCGGCTCATCGCACAGGATCAGGCCGGTGCCGGCCACCAGGGCGCGGGCGAGCGCGACCCGCTGCTGCTCGCCGCCCGACAGCTCGTTCGGATAGCGGCCGCCCAGCGCGCCCAGGCCCACGCGGTCGAGCATCGCCTGCGCGGTGCTCCGGCAGTCCGCGCGGGACAGGTGCCTGCGGCGCAGCGCGAACGCGACGTTGTCCGCCGCGGTCAGGTGCGGCCAGAGCGCGTAGTCCTGGAAGACCATGGACAGCTCGCGCTTGTCCGGCGGGACGTGGACCTGCCCGTCGGCGACGGTCGCGCCGCCGATCGTGATCTGGCCTGTGCTGATTCGCTCGATGCCGGCCAGGCAGCGGATCAGCGTGGTCTTGCCCGAGCCGGACGGCCCGAGCAGCACCAGGAACGTGCCGGGCGGCACGTCCAGGCTGACGCCCCGCAGGGCCTGGCTGCCGCCGGGATAGGTCTTGCCCAGGTTCTCCGTCACGATGCGCTCAGCCACGGCTCGCCGCCCCGATCCGGCGCCAGCCGGCGGGCGCCAGCAGGCGGTAGCCGCCGAGGACGAGGCCGACGGCGGCCAGCGCGATCGCCACGGCTAGCACGGACTGTGCCATTCCGACTCCGAAGTGATAGGTGCCCAGGTTGTCCTGGATGGCAACGGACGCCGGGGGTGACCCCGGCTGGTAGAGCAGCTGCGAGATGGGCAGCTCGAGGAAGACGCCGCAGAAGCTCAGCAGCCACGCCATCACCAGCGGCCGGGAGACCACCGGCAGGACCGCGCGCGCCCAGGCGGCCGCGCTGCCGGCGCCGTGCGTGCGGGCGGCGTCCCGCAGGGAGGGCTGGAGCTGCGACACCACGCCCGTCAGGACCCGCGCGCTCGTCGGCAGGCTCGCGGCGGTGTAGGCGATGATCAGCAGGGCCGCGGTCTGATAGAGGCTGATGCCCAGGCCCGACCAGAACGGCAGGTTGTAGGCGAAGATGTAGCCTGCGGCGAAGACCACGCTGGGCAGGGCGATCGCCGACAGCAGCAGGAAGTCCAGCACCCGCGAGCTGCTGGCCCGCCGCTGGCCCAGCAGCCACGCCGCGACGAAGCCGCCCACCACGGTGATCGACGCCGCGATGGCGGCGTAGACGAGCGACCGTTCAAGCGGGCCGATCTGGCCGGCCTGATGCAGGACGGCCCGATAGTTAACGAGGGTCAGGGCGAACGAGCCGCCGTAGTCACCGAGCAGTGAGGCGCTGACCGCGCCGAAGCCCGGCACGCCGAGGGCCACGAGGTAGAACGCGGCGATCCCGGCGACGGAGACGGCCGACCCCGCCCGCCCTAGCTGGCGGCGCACGACCTGGCGGGTTCGCCCGGACAGCACCTGGTAGGACCGCCCGCGCAGCGCTCTGGCCTGCAGGGCCAGGGGGATGGCCACCGCGGCGACGAGCAGGGTGCCCATCGCCGACGCGGCGGGAAAGCTCGGCGGGAAGTTGTCGATGGCGGCGTAGAGCTGGTAGGTGGCCAGCGAGAAGTTGGAGTTGTAGGCGAGCGTCGCGGCCACGCCGAAGTCGCTGATGGACTCGGCGAACCCGATCGCCAGGGCCGACCAGATGGCCGGGGCGAGCATCGGCACGATCAGCCGGAGCGTGGCCGCCCGGCCGGCCCCGTGCACCCGGGCCGCGTCCTCGAACTCCTGGCCCAGGCCGGACAGGCCGGCCGTGACCGCCAGGAAGGTAAACGGAACCGACCGCAGCCCGAGCAGCAGCACGACGCCGGCCGGTCCCATCACGGCGTGGGTGACCCAGGGCCAGTGCAGGCCGACCCGGTACATCACGCCGTCGGACTGGACGAGGCGCTCCCAGCCAAGGGCCGGCAGCCAGGACGGCAGCAGGAGCACCAGCCACATGGTGCCGGCCACCAGGCGGCGGCCGGGCAGCGTCGTGCGCGCCGCCAGCCACGCGATGGGGAACCCGATGGCCAGGCCCACGGCCGCGGCGGCGGCGCTGACCCACAGGGAGTTGAGGATCGCGACGCCGGTCGCCCCGGTGAACGCCTGACCCAGGTAGCTGAGGGTGAACCACTGCGGCCCCTGGTCGAACAGGCGCGGCGAGACGACCAGGACGATCGCGCTGGCGCAGGGCACGAGGATGAACAGGACCAGCAGCAGCCAGAACAACGGCTGCCCGAGCCGCGCGAGCCGCCCGAGCCGCCCGAGCGCCGCCAGGCGGGTGACCGCCTGGCGGCGCCGGCGACCGCCGCCGGGTCGAGGGCTCGGGGGGAAGCCACGCGAGCCCGGGGCGCCGGCGGCCGGGCGGACCCGGCCGGTCCTGGTCGTGCCTGTCATCGGGGGCCGCACCCGTGCTGGGGACACCCGTGCTGGGGACACCCGTGCTGGGAGCGCCGAGAGCACGTCACCGGACGATGTTGGCGTCGAACCAGGTGTTGACCGTGGCTTCCCTCGAGCCCCAGGTGTAGGGATTGATGGTCTGGGTGGTGACGCTCGCCAGCGAGGGCAGCCCGGCCAGCGGGCTGACGCCCTGCACGACCGGGTAATACAGGGAGTCCCCGGTCGGGTCGCCGGACTGCATGACCTTCTGCCCGGCCGGTGACAGCACGTACCTGATGAACTGCTCGGCTTCCCGGCGCTCGGCCGCGGGGGCCCTGGCGTCGATGCCGATGGCGCTGGGCAGCAGCGTGGCCGGGTCCAGGTACCGGACGGCGAGTTTCTTGTCGCCGAGCGCCGCGCCGACCCCGGCCGAGCTCTGCACGAGCGCGATCTTGATCTGCCCGCTCGTCAGCGCCTGCAGGGTGGGACCGTTCGTCGGGTGAATGACCAGCCCGTTCGCCTTCAGCTTGGTGAAGTACTGCTCGCCCTGGCCGACCCCGCCCAGCTTGTTCATCATGCCGGCGATGAACGGGTAGGTCGGGCCGGACTGCGCGGGGTCGTCCATGCCGACCAGGCCCTTCCACTTCGGCAGCAGCAGTTCCTGGAAGCTGGCGGGCGGGCTGGATACCTTCGTGGTGTCGTAGACGACCGCGGCCATCAGGGTGACGCCGGTCGGCGTGTAGCTCTCGTCGGATGGCAGCGACTGCTGGCCCAGGGCGTCCCAGCTGACCTTCGGCTCGAACCCCTTCTGCAGCAGGCCCTGCTGATCGAGGCCGGCGAATGCCGTCGCGCCGTCGACCCAGAGCAGCCCCCAGTTCGGGTTGTTCTTCGATGCCTCGATCTGAGTGAGCAGCGGGCCGGTGGAGTTGTCATCGAGCTTGACCTGGATGCCGGTCGCCTTGGCGAACGCGGTGGTCATGGCGTGGTCGTAGCCCTGTGCGGAGTAGACCACCAGCGGCACCTTGCCCGAGGTGGTGGAGGCGTGAGACGTGGAGCAGGCCGCGAGGCCGAGGGCGCCGATGCTGACGGCGCCTGCCAGGAGGCTGATTCTGAGCCGGTGCGCGGTACGAGTCATGCCCTGAAGCCTCGGCGAGCCGGCCGACGGCAAGGCATCGCCGGGATGGCCCAGAGGTTAAACGTGCGTCAACAGAAGGTAATAACGGCCGTCACATGTCATGAATGACGACTGTTAGACTGGCGTCGCGGACTGCCCGCGGCACGCCGTGGCATGCTGGCGAAGGCGGCAGCCCCGTGGTTGGCAGCCCCGTGGTTGGCAGCCCCGTGGTTGGCAGCACTGGTCGGGAAGAGGAGATGTTGTGACAGCCGGAGCCGGAGCCCTGTTTATCGCGGTGTTCCTAGCCTGCGCGGTCGAGGCCGTGGAAGCAACGACGATCGTGCTGGCGGCCGGCACGGCCCGGGACTGGCGGTCGGCCGCGACCGGGACCGGAGTGGCGCTAGCGGCGCTAGCGGTGATCGTCGCCATCCTGGGGCCGGCGGTGTCCGCCATTCCGCTGCACGACCTGCGCCTGCTGGTCGGGGCACTGCTGCTCGTCTTCGGCCTGCAATGGCTGCGCAAGGCGATCCTGCGGGCCAGCGGACACAAGGCGCTGCATGACGAGGACCGGATCTTCCGGGAGCAACTGGCCCTGGCGAAGGCACAGGGCGCGGAGTCGCGGCGGGCGCTGGTCCCCGACTGGTACGGGTTCACGCTGTCGTTCAAGGGCGTCCTGCTGGAGGGCCTGGAGGTCGTCTTCATCGTGCTGACCTTCGGCGGCAACCAGCATGACGTCGGGCTGGCCGCCATCGCGGCGGCCTGCGCGGTGCTCCTGATAGCCGGGGTCGGCGTCGCGGTCCGCGCGCCACTGGCGCGGGTTCCGGAGAACACGCTGAAGTTCATCGTCGGGGTCATGCTGACCTCCTTCGGCGCGCTCTGGGGCGCCGAAGGCGCGGGTGCGCGCTGGCCCGGTTCCGATGCCGCCCTGCTGGTCCTGATCCCCGCCGTGGCGGTCCTCGCGGTCGTGCTGACCGAGGTCCTGCGGCGAACCGGGCGTCCGGTCGGCAGCCCGGCGGCCGATCCGGCCATGACCGGGCAGGGGGCAGCCTGAGATGGGCTCGCGACTACGCGCGTTCGGGGCGTTCTGGTACGACTTCGTCATCGGCGACGACTGGGTGATCGCCGTCGGCATCGTCATCGCCCTGCTCGTCACCTACCTGTTCAGCCGGGCCGGCGTCGCGGCCTGGTGGGTGCTGCCGCTGCTCGTCGCCGTCGTCCTGCCGACGAGCCTGTGGCGCGCCACGCGCAGCCGTTAGCCGCACGCGGCTAAGCGGTTCCCGGTTCCCGGCTAGCGGCTTTCGGCCTCCTCGGCATAGACCCGCGCGGCGTACGCCTCGAGCTTCTCCTCGCAGGTCGCCAGGGCGCTTTCCGCGGCCGACCGGCCCACTGCCCCGAACACGTCCCGATCGCGGACCCGCTGCAGCCAGTTCCTCAGCTTGACGAGGTCGACCTCGTTCTCCTCGAGTTCGGCGTAGCTGAAATGGTGGGCCGCATACTCCTTGTCCACCTGCCCGAGGAAGTCCTCGCACTTGTCGACGATCTCCTCATACTCGTCGTCGCGCGCCGTCTGAAAGGCGGCGCGGATCTCCGGCTCGCCGGCGAGCACGGAGCAGGACAGCAGGACCGCGGTGCCGGACATGTCGAGGATCTCGCTCCGCAGCTTGCGCAGCGCCCGCTCGGCGGTCACGCTCGCGGGCAGCGCGGCTGCCGAGTTTTGCAGGTAGATGGCGCCCATGCTCTTGATCCTGCGCCACACCGCGGCCCGCAGCCTGGTCGGCTCGGACGGCACCCGGTAAATCAGCAGCAGCCAGCCGCTGTCCGGCTGGGCCGTCCCATCGCCGTCGCTGTGGGGCACCCGACCATTCTGGCAGCCCCGCGGTGCTGGCGGGCGGCCAGGTGGTCAGAGCCGGCTATGGCCGCCGGGGCTAATCGCCCCGCGGGCCCCTATGACCTCCGGTCAGGATCGGACGGGGATCCCGGCCGGCCACTCCAGCGGCGCGGTCGCTCGCGTCCGCCGCGTCCGCCGCGTCCGACTCCGCCATGGCGTTCAGTCTGGCCATTTAGTCCAGTCTGGCCATTTAGTCCAGTCTGGCCATTCTGGGCGGCGGGGTCGTACTGGCTCGCCTGGCCTGGCTGGCCATTCTGGCCGTTCTGCCCGCGCTGGCCGGCCGCCCCCGGTGTGCCGGACGTGGCGTTCTGGCCAGGAGATCCGGTCCCGGCGTACGTCACGCCCGGCCAGCGGGCGGTCGGGCCAGCCTGGGCGGCGGGTTGCTGCGGCACCCCGGCCAGCCGGGCCGTGGCCGCGTTGATCCGCTCCATCAGTTCCCTGTCCTCGATGATCTCGGCCTCGGTTGGGGAGAAGACGAGGAGTGCGGTCATGATGATCGCTATGGCGCCGATCCCGATGATGAGCGGGAGCAAGAAGCCCTCGGCTGTGGCGCCGCTGGTCGGCGCGGGCGTGCCCGCCGGGGCGCTGTGCATCTGCATCGCCGCCATGCCGGTGTAGTGCATTCCGCTGACCGCGACCCCCATGATCAGGGACGCGCCCAGCGTGGCCCGGACGCCGCGCAGGCGCAGCGCCGCCCATAGCGCGGCTGTCGCGGCCACGATCCCGATCACCACGGAGGCCGCGAACAGCGACGGCGTGTAGCTCACCGTGGCCTGCATTTCCATGGCGGCCATGCCCGTGTAGTGCATGCTCGCGACTCCGACGCCGGTGATCAGTCCTGCCACCAGCAGGTTCCGCACGGTCGGCTGGCCGAAGCCTACGATCAGCAGGCCCACCAGCACCACTGCCACCGCGATGAGCATGCTGCCGACAGTGATGGCAATGTTGTAGCGAATCGTCATGCCCGGGATCGTGTAGCCCAGCATCGCGATGAAGTGCATGACCCATACCCCGGTCGTGCCGATCGAGATGGCCGCCAGGACCAGCCACCGGGCACGCGCCGCCCCTGTGTAAGCGTAGGCACGGGTGGTGCAGCGGAGGCCGATAAAGGCCCCCAGGCACGACATCACATATCCCAGAACGGGCGTTAGCAAGCCAAAGCTGAAATTATTCGCCGCGAGCACTAAGTGTCCCTCCCCAGTCGCCCCATGAGAGTATTGCCGTCGATCAGCCAGCGTGGTGCAAACGCGTACGTTGAGACGCATTCGTATCCGGCTAGTGACGGCGACCGGGACGCGCTAGCGTGCCGGGAGTGAATAGCTGTGCATTCTGTGACGTCAGTACCGGGTCGGCCTCCGCCCACGTGGTCCTGGCGGATGATGTTGCGGTGGCCTTCCTGGACCTCCGGCCGGTCTTCAGGGGCCACGTCCTCGTGGTTCCCCGCGCCCACGCCGAAACGCTGGCAGACCTGCCAGTCCCCGATGTCGGGCCGTTCTTCGTCAGGGTGCAGCGGGTCAGCGCCGTGATGCCGGCCGCCCTGGGCAGTCAGGGTAGTTTCGTGGCCGTCAATAACAAAGTAAGCCAGAGCGTGCCGCACTTGCATGCTCACGTCGTACCCCGGACAAAAGGGGACGGGCTGCGCGGATTCTTCTGGCCGCGGCAGAAGTACGCCTCCGACGCGGAGGCCGCCGAATACGCGACGCGGCTACGCGACGCGCTGAGCTAGGCGCAGGGCCGGTGGCGGGCACCCGCCAGAGCTTAGCGCAGGGCCGTGACCAGCAGGCACACGGCCGCCGTGACCTCGGCGATGGCGCCCAGGACGTCGCCGGTGATGCCGCCGAGGCGCCGCACAGCCACCGTCGTCAGTGCTGCCGAGGCCGCGAGGCCGGCCGCCAGCGCGAGCGCGAAGATCCAGCCCAGCGCGACCGCTGCCGCTGCTGCCGCCACCACCAGGACGGCCACCACGGCGGGACGCACGGAGCCCGCCACGAGCGCGCCGAGCCCGGATCCTCGGGCCGCCGGGACCCCGCGCCGACAGGCCGCCGTCATGGCCAGCCGGGCCGTCACGGCCGCGGTCAGGACCGCGATGATGCCGCGCCCCGCCGACTCTGCCCGGGCGAGGGCGGCGACCTGGATCAGCAGGGTCAGGACCAGCGCTGCCACGCCGAACGGGCCGATATCGGATTTCTTCATGATCTCTAGCGCGCCCCCGGCAGGCCGGCGGCTGCCCAGCCCGTCGGCCAGATCGGCCAGGCCATCGAGATGCAGTCCGCCGGTCAGCCCCGCCAGGGCGGCGATCGCCAGAACCGCGGCCAGCAGCGGCCCGGTCCGGCCAGGGTGGCTGGCGACCCAGAGCACGCCGGCCGCGATGCCACCAAGCAGCAGGCCGACGGCCGGCGCCCAGCACATAGCGACACCGGCCTGCTGCCGGGTCGGTGCCGCGACGGCCGGGCGGCGGGCGGCGGGCAGCGGAATAACCGTCAGCAGCGTCACGGCCAGCCGCAGTCCAGCCCAGGGCATGGCACAGCAGCGTACGGCCCGCAGGCGACGGCTGGGCGGCTGGGCGCGGCGGGGAGCCTGGCTCAGCGGGTGATCCCGGCGCTAGGGGCCGCCGCCGGTAGCCTCGGGTTGTGCCCGAACAAGTCCGCGCGGACCAGGAGGCAGCGTGGCGCGCCGGCCGTACGTGCTGCTGTCGGCGGCGATGTCCGCCGACGGCTACCTTGACGATGCCACCGATCAGCGGCTGATCCTGTCGGACGCGGCCGACCTGGACCGTGTCGACGAGGTCCGAGCCGGATCTGACGCGATCCTGGTCGGCGGCGCGACGATCCGGCGGGACAACCCCGGCCTGCGCGTGCGGTCCGCTGCCCGGCGCAAGGATCGGCTGCGCCGGGGCCTGCCGGCGAGCCCGGCGCGCGTGACGCTGACGGCGGGTGGTGACCTCGATCCGGCGGCCCGGTTCTTCGCCGACGATGGCATTGACAAGCTCGTCTACACCCCGGCCGCGGCGGCCGGCCAGGCGCGGGAGCGGCTCGGCTCGGCGGCGACGGTGATCGGCTGCGGCGATCCGCTGTCGCTGCCCCGGATGCTGGCCGACCTCGCGGGGCGGGGCGTCGGCGTGCTGATGGTCGAGGGCGGCGTCATGGTGCTCAGCCAGTTCCTCGCGGCCCGCCTGGCCGACGAGTTCCAGCTCGCGGTCGCCCCGCTGCTCGTGGCCGATGAGGCCGCGCCGCGCTTGCTCAGCGGCGTTGGCGACGTGAGCGTGCTCGGGGATGCGGATGCCCTCGGGGACCTGGGCGGACTGGGGGACCTGGGCGCGCTGGGGGACCTGGCTGGGCTGGGGGACCTGGATAGCCCCCGGCTGGCGGAACCGCGGCTCACGGGGGTCAGCCACGCCGGCCGGATGGTGGTGTTGCGCTATCAGCGGACAGAAGGGACCGCAGGCTAGTTTCGGTCGCCGCGAGGGATATTGGTCACGTCCGGGACGGAGTCGATGGGCCCGCACGGGCTTATCGTGGTTGGCATGGCCGAATGGCGGACAGTGGAGGTCTTCCACGGCGAGGTCAGCTTTGCTGACGACGCGCAACGGCAGGTGCTCTCGGCGTTGCCCGCGGTCCGGGCCGCGCTCGATGCGGTCCCTGCCCCGGTGAACGGCCTGCTGGCCCGCCGGGGCCGGGGTGGCGGGGCAGCGTCGCCGCCGCGACCGTCGGCTGGCGCCGGGGCCGTTGACCTGCCCGAGCCGCACGGTGACACTGTTGTGGACCTGGCTGGCATCGCGCCGGCCTACGCGGCACAGCCTGGCAGCCCTGCGCAACTGAACCGCACTGCATGAGCGAGGGACCCGAGACAGTGCAGGATGGGGAGATGACAGATACCCGAGCGGCCGAAGGCGGAATGCTCTCCGCGATCGAGCGGAGCGGCTATTACCCAGGGCTGGTCGCGGATGCGGTGTCGTCCGCGGTCGGCTCCGAGCCGGTTGTCTCCTTCGCCGTGCATCATGACGCGCATTTCGATCCCGGCATGGAAGTACGACGGCACATGACCGTGCTGGCGCTGACCCCGACGCGGCTCGTTTACTCCCATACCGACGAGTACCCGGCGGACGAGACCGATCCCGACGCCCGCCCGCAGGCTGAGACCAGCACCGAGGCTGTCCGCTTCTCGCGCATCTCGTCGGTGGCGCTCACCAGGGCGATCCCCGATCCGGCCTCCTACGTGCCGGGGGTCACCATGCCCAGCGAGGTCGTCCTCACCATCGGCTGGAACGCGCTGTCGCACATCGAACTGGAGCCCGCGCACTGCGGTGACGAGAACTGCGAGGCCGATCATGGGTATACCGGCACCATGACGGCCGACGATCTCACTCTGCGGGTCAGCGAGGCTGCGGACGGCGAGGACGCCGTGCGCCAGGTCCTGGCGTTCGCCCAGGCCCTGGCCGCGGCCACCGGCAGCCCATGACGAGCGCCGAGGCAGTCGGCACCAGCGGCCAGGGCAGCGAGCCGCCCGCTGCCACGCAGTGGCCGTCGGCCGCGCCCCTGATCCCCCGGTACGGCGAGAGCACGCTGGCGGACCTCGCGACCTCGGTGCTGGCCGCGCTCGGCGTTCCCGGCGAGGCGAATCCGCTGGGCCTGGCCGACACCGAGCGCGCTTGCCTGCTGGTGATCGACGGCCTGGGCTGGGGCCTGCTGCGTGAGCACCAGGCCGCGGCGCCGTTCCTGTCCGAGCTGGCCATGTCGGGCGGCCCGCTCACGGCGGGCTTCCCCGCGACCACGGTGACCAGCCTGAGCTCACTGGGCACCGGCCTGCCGCCGGGCCAGCACGGCATGCTGGGCTACCAGGTCGCCGTTCCGGGCACCGGGCGGCTGCTCAACGCGCTGCGCTGGGATAAGCGAGTGGACCCGGTTTCCTGGCAGCCGGCCTCGACGATCTTCGAGCGTGCCGCCGCCGCGGGCGTCGCCGCGTTCCGCGTCGCTCAGGGGTCCTACCGTGACTCCGGCCTGTCGACGGCGGTGATGCGCGGAGCGCTCTACCGATCGGCCGACACCCTGGGTGCGCTCGCCGGCACCGCCGCAGCCGCCCTGGAGCAGGAGCCGCGCGCACTCGCACTGGTGTACGAGGCCGGGCTCGACTCGACCGGTCATGTGTGCGGCTGCATGTCCGACGCCTGGCGATTTCAGCTCGGGCACGTCGACCGGCTCGCCGAGCAGCTGGCCGGGGCGCTGCCGCAGGGCACGGCCCTGTACATCACGGCGGACCACGGAATGGTCGATGTGGGCGCGGCGGACCGGTTCGATGCCGACGCCGTCCCCGAGCTCCGGGACGGTGTCGCGATCCTCGGCGGCGAGCCGCGGGCCCGGCACGTCTACGCCAAGGCAGGAGCGGCCGCGGACGTGCTGGACAACTGGCGGGAGACGCTGGGCTCGTCGGCCTGGGTAGCCAGCCGGGACGAGGCCATCGCCGAGGGCTGGTTCGGGCCCGTGGACCCTGGCCTGTCGGACCGGATCGGCGACGTGGTGGCCGCCTGCGCCGGATCCTGGGCAGTCGTGGCGACAAGCGCGGAGCCTCGGGAAACTGCGCTGGTAGGGATGCACGGCTCGCTGGCCGCCTCCGACCAGCTGGTCCCCCTGCTGGTCTACGGCCTCGGCTGACGTACCTGGCGGCGTGCCGGCGAAACTACTAGGCCGGATTAACGCCGCGCTTGTCGCTCATGTTTGTCGGTCGGCGTTTGAGCAGGCTCGCAGCGACGGTGACCTGTCGCCGCTGGTTTCGGCCGGGCGCCGCTGGTGGTTCGAACGCCCTGAGCCGGGTGCCACGGGCGTGGGGAGAGCGAGGCGCGCGGGTGCCCCGGCCGCTGGCTGGACTGGCTGTTTGTCCACAGCCGGGGCGGGGAAGCCGATCAGGTTATCCACAGAAAATGGGGAGTTGTCCACCGGCATGAGCGATCCGGCTAGTCCACTTATCGATGTGTCCACCCTTGCCGCGGCGCTGGCCGGCGACCGGCCTCCCGTGATCCTCGATGTGCGCTGGCGGCTGGGCGGGCCGCCGGGCATCGACAGTTATCGCGCCGGGCACCTGCCGGGAGCCGTCTTCGTTGACCTCGACCGGGATCTGGCCGCCCCGCCCGGCGGCGGCGGACGCCACCCGCTGCCGGCGGCCGCCGACTTCCAGGCCGCGATGCGGCGGGCCGGGGTCAGCCAGTCCAGCCAGGTGGTCGTCTATGACGATGGCGACTCCACCGTCGCCGCGCGGGCGTGGTGGACGCTGTGCTACTTCGGCCATGACCGCGTCCGGGTGCTGGACGGCGGGTGCCGGGCGTGGACCGCGGCCGGCCAGCCGGTGAGCACGCGGGATCCAGCGCCCCAGCCGGGCAGCCTCACGCTCAGCCCCGGCGGGCTGCCCGTGCTTGACGCGGCGGCAGCGGCTGACCTGGCCAGGTCCGGTGTCCTGCTCGACGCGCGGGCGGCGGAGCGGTACCGCGGGGAGACCGAGCCGGTCGACCGGGTGGCCGGGCACATCCCGGGCGCGGTCAGCGCCCCGACCGCGGGGAACGTCGCTTCCGACGGCAGGTTCCGGGATCCTGGGGCGCTGAGCGAGCGGTTCGCGGAGTTCGGCGTGACCGGCGCGACACCCGTTGGTGCCTACTGCGGCTCTGGGGTCACCGCCGCGCATGAGGTGCTGGCGCTGGCCCTGGCCGGGATTCCGGCCGCCCTGTATGTGGGCTCCTGGTCGGGCTGGGTCGCCGACCCGGCGCGCCCGGTGGCGACGGGGCCGGAGCCCGGCTAGCCCGCGGCTGGCCGGCGCAGGAGCGGCGGGGGAGCGGCGGGGGAGATCTCGGTCCCGGGCCCGGGAGGTCTCAGTCCCGGGCGGGCGCCGTCCAGCCGGCCGATGCCGGCCGCGTGGCCAGGTCATGGCGGCCGCTGCGGGCTACCCAGGTGAGCGCTCCGACGATCAGCGCCGAGCTCGCGGGCTGCCAGCCATCGGTGACCACGGCCAGGATGCAGACGGCGGCGGCGGCGAGCACCCGCAGCGCCAGTCGCGCCGGACGCCCCTGGCGGACCCGCCCGGCCCAGCCCGCGGCCACGCCCGCCCGCTGTTGCGGCACCGCGCCCCGGTCGCCGGGCCCATGCCGCCGGGCTCGCCTGCGACTCCGGGCCAGCCTGCGCCGCCCGGCCGCGCCGCCGCCCGGTGGCGTGGCGGCGGCGAGATCGGCGAGCGCCTCGCCGCGGCCGAACGGGGTTCGCAGGTCGCTGTAGGCGGCAGCGGCGGCGGCGAACGCCGCGGGATCGCCGCCATCGCCGCGGTCGGGATGCGTGGCGGCCGCGATGCGGCGCCAGGTGGCACGGACGTCATCGTCGGTCAACTCCGGGTCGGCGGGCAGGCCAAGCGCCCGAAACGGATCCGCGGCCAGCGTCATCTGCCCCGCTCCGGCCGCTCGCTCAGCCGGGCTTCCGGCCTCCTGACGGGCGACTCCCGGCACCTGGCCGGGAAGCTCTGGTCCGTGATTGACGCCCGCCGCCTTGGGGCGGACACCTGCCGACGTCCGCCGGGTGGTCGGCTCCGGTCCGAACGCCGCGTCAAGCAGCGGCCCGATGTCGGCGAGCTCGACCAGGATGCTGGCCGGCTCCTGCCGTCCGGCATCGGCCGGCACCGGCACCGGCACCGGCACGGGGACCGGCACCGGCACCGGCACGGGGACCGGCGCTGACACGGGCGCCGGCGCCGGGCCGAGCGCGGCCGGGGCGGCTACGAGCCGGCTGACCTGCACGAAAGTCACGCCGCCCCGGTAGAGATACGCCACCTGCCCTACGTCCAGCCTGCGGACGAGCGCCGGGTCGACCACCGGTATCTCCCGCACCTGCGCCATGCCCGCCCGGCTCCAGCGCGGGTAGCGGATGAGGCGCCGGGTGGTGTCCACGGCGCGGCGCTGCCCGGCCAGTTCGGTGACCGGCTCGGGATACGGCGTCCGCAGCAGCCAGATGCCGCCTTCCGCCGCCGATACGATCCGGTAGCGATCGGTGTCGTCGGGGGCGAGGCCGTGCCAGGACTGCGCCGACACCTGAACCGCGAGCCCCAGTGACCTCGCCCGCTCGTAAAGAGTCCAGATCGGGAGGCGGCGGGAGACGGCGCTGAACTCGTCGACCGCCAGGAGCACCTCCCGGGCGTGGTGCCCGCTGGTGACGTGGCTGGCCAGCAGGTCGATGAGCGCCCGCGCCTGAGCCTCGGCGACGGAGACCTCGGCGGTGCCCTCCAGGATGCAGTACCAGGCGTCGGCGTCCGCTAGCTGGCCGCTTCCGTCCAGGCCGGGACCCAGCCGGCGCAGCAGGGTGCGGTAGCGCAGGGCCACGTCGGCGATCTGGCGCGCCGCCGAGCGGATCAGCGCAAGCTGGGCCACGTCGCCGCCGGACTGGTAGGCGAGCGTGAGCCAGCCCGCGTCCAGCCGCGCCAGGAAGTCCTCGCGGCCGGCCGGCGGCCCGCACGGCGCGCTCACCGCCAGGGCCACCACGGCGTCCAGGATGTCCGCGTAGTAGGCCGCGCCGCCGGTGCCGTGCTCGACCAGGTCCACCAGCGTGGTGATCAGCTGCTGCGGCGGCAGCGCCCAGATCGACAGGCTCGCCTCGTCCGGCCAGATGGCGGTCGTCCTGGCCCCGGCGGCCCGCAGCACCCGGCGCGCCCGGTCGGCGATCTTCCGTGCGTCGCCGCCGCCCTTGCAGTCGAGCACGACCAGCAGCGGGGCGTGGCCCTGCCCGGCCGCATAGCGCCGCATGGCCGTCGCCATGAAGGCGGCCCACAGCCGCAGGAGCAGCGTCGTCTTCCCGGTGCCGGTGCCGCCGATCACCACCTGGTGCGAGCGCAGCCGCTCGTAGCGCAGCCGGGCCAGGGCGGTGGCCGGGTGACCGACGGCGCGGATGACGGCCCCGACGACGACATCCCCGGCGGCGGTGGTCAGTGGCACAGCGCCCGGCGCGGCTATCCGCGCCGCGGCGGCACGGACCTGATGGCGCCACTGGCGCAGGTCAAAGGAGACGGCCGAGCCAGCGGAGGCCCCGCCGGCCGCCGATGCCATGGCCCGCAGCCGGTAGGACCACGCCACACCGCCCGCCGCGATGCCAAGTGGTAACGCGATGGGGGCGATCACCACCGCCGCGCGCGGGTATGAACCCGCCGCGGCCAGTCGCCACATGGCTGTCCAGGCTAGGTACGGAGCGGCGGCCGTCTGCTGCCACGCCCCGGTGACGACCGCGATCGCGGCCAGCCAGGCGGCGACCATGGGCGCCAGCCACGCCGCCTCCCGGTAGAGCCGGGTCGGCGGCAGGCCGCGCAGCCAGGCGACCCAGGTCGTCACGGCGGCGACCGCCGTGACCGGCGCCGCCGCGACCAGGCCGCCGGCCAGCACCAGGACCCCCAGGACCCGCGCGGCGAGCCGGGCAGCCCGGACGGCTAGCCAGCGGATCACCTCCGGGTCCGCCGTCCGGCGGTAGCCGGCAGGTACCCGCTGGCCGGCAGGGCGCGGATCTCGATCCTGGCCCCGGCGCCGCCCAGGGCGTCCCGCGCCCGGGTCACGGTGCCCACCGCCGCGGGCGCGCACACGTAGATCACCCGCGCGTGCCGCGGCGGCCGGCCCGGCACCCGGACCTCGGCGGCTGGGCAGCCGTAGTCGCCCGTGCGCGTCAGCAGCTCACGCATGATGGCGGTGGTGCGGCTGACGGTCTTGGGCGTCAGCTCGGCCTCGATCGCCCAGCACTCGCCGGCCCACGGAACGCCGCCGCCGGCGGAGCCGGCTCCGCCGCCCGGGACCTCAGGCCAGTGGACCTCGGCGTCAGGCAGGTGATCCCGGAGCCCGAGCCGGCCACCCAGCCGCGCCCGCAGCCGCCGCTCGCTGCGCCAGTGCGCACTCGCGGTCGCGTAAGCCGGCACCGATTCCATTGCCAGCCGGACCGCGATGACCGCGCGCATGTGCGCCAGGCGCGACAGCGCGGGCGGGTTCGCCACGTACGGCAGCCCGCAGCTGACCAGTCCCGCCTTCGTCAGCCAGACCCACCGCGGGCCCGGGCCGAGCCGGCCCGCCTGTGCCTGACCCCGGGCGACCCACCGGGCGGCAACGTCGCCGGCTCGCCGGTCAGTGACGCCCCGTATCGCCGCGAGCTGGTCGAGCTGTGCTCCGTACATCTCGGCCACGAACAGCAGCGCCGCGATATCGCGGGCGCCGTTCGGGCCGGCCGGCGTGGCCGGGCCGGCCGGCGTGGTCGGCGTAGCTGCCGCCGCCGTGGCCGACGTCGGCGCCCCGTCTGTCCGGTTCACCCCTCTATCACATCATGCGCCGGCCAGAGCGCGCCGGACCGTCGCGCAGAAGCCGGCTCGCCGCGCGGCCTGGTACTGGTGCCCCTGATGGCGGTAGGGCACAATGTGACCCGAGCGCGGCAGCGCTGTCACGGCGCCTGCGGGCGACGAGGTCGTTGGGGAAGACGCACCTGGTCGGCTGCAGGGAGGTCGAGTGTTCGCACGTGGCGTGTTGCAGATTCACTCTGCGCCCCCGGCGTTGTGCCCGCATATCGAGTGGGCCGTCGCTGGGGTTCTTGGTGTACCCGTTAGCCTGCCCTGGGTCGATCAGCCCGCATCGCCCGGAGCGCTCCGGGCCGAGCTCGACTGGCAGGGTCGGCCCGGAGCTTCGGGCGCGATGACCTCGGCGCTAGCCGGCTGGAACCGGCTGCGTTTCGAGGTGACTGAGGACGCGAGTCCTGGCTGTGACGCGGTTCGCTACAGCTACACGCCGGGACTGGGCACCTTCTGCGCGGCCGTGGCGGCCAACGGCGACATCCTCGTTCCTGAGGGCCGCCTGCGTGCGGCGATGGCGCTCGCGGCGTCCTCACGGGCCGGGTCAGGCCATCTCGATCATGGTCACTCCGACGAGCTGGGCAATGAGCTGGGCACGCTGCGGGACCTGCATGGTCCCCGGCATCCGGCGCTGGGCGGCTCGCTGGAAGCGGAGTTGTCGCTACTGCTGGGCCAGCCGTGGGATGACGAGCTTGAGCCATTCCGGCACGCTGGCGCGGGCGCTCCGGTTCGCTGGCTGAACGCCACCGGCTGACGGGACACGCGGGACACGCGGCGGCGTTCAGCTGATCTTCAGCTTCAGCCGGCATTCAGGAAACTGTCAGCGAACGCCCCGAGTTAACGTCCAGGTTCATCTCCGATTATCGAGATGTGCGCCGAGGGAGCGCATGCATCGGAGGATGAACGTCATGGACACCGTCCACGGTCAGCCGGAGGCGCAGGGACCTGCGTACCCGGAATCACAGTCGCCACAGCCCGGCGCGGGATTCCCGGCGGGGCCTGGCATTCCTTCCGGCCCCGAGGGCTGGTACCCCGCTCCGCCGCCACCGCCTCGCCGGCGGCCACGCCGCCTGCTGGCGGGCGTTGTCGCCGCGGGAGTGGCGTTCGCCGCCGGCGCGGGCGCCACGGCCTGGGCCGTGGGCCTGCCTGGCTCCGGGGGCGGCGCGCTCACCGGCAACAGGGTGCTGAGCACGGCCTCCATCGTCCAGATGACCGACCCTGCGGTCGTCGACATCGTCTCCAATCTGGGTACCCAGGGCGCGGAGTCGGCCGGGACCGGGATCGTGCTCACCTCCTCGGGCGAGGTGCTGACCAACAACCACGTGGTCGACGGCGCGACCGCGATCAGGGTCACCGATGTCGGGAACGGCCAGACCTACTCCGCGACCGTCACCGGCTATGACGCCACCCGCGACGTCGCGGTGCTCAAGCTCAGCGGCGCCTCGGGCCTGCGGACCGCGACCATCGGCGACTCCGGCGCGGTCAGGACCGGGCAGAAGGTCGTGGCGCTGGGTAACGCCGGCGGCCGCGGCGGCCTCCCCTCGGTCGCCGAGGGCCGGGTCACCGGCCTCGGCCGGGCCATCACCGCGCAAGACCAGGGCAGCGGCAGTTCCGAGCGCCTGACCGGCATGATCCAGACCAACGCCGGCATCCAGCCCGGCGACTCGGGCGGCCCGCTGCTCAACACCGCCGGCCAGGTCATCGGCATGGACACCGCGGCCTCGAACGAGCAGACCGCGGCCGCGACCGGTACCGAGCAGGCGTTCGCCATCCCGATCGACCGCGCCATGTCCATCGCCAGCCAGATAACGGCCGGCACGGCCTCGGCCACGGTGCACATCGGCCCCACCGCGTTCCTCGGCGTCGAGATCTCCAGCCAGGCCAGCGGGCAGGCGGGCGTGCCGGGCTCGCCAGTCAACGGCGCGCCCGTCGCCGGGGTGGTGCCAGGCGGAGCGGCCGCCAACGCCGGAATCGGAGCCGGGGACGTGATCGTGTCGCTCGGCGGCACCACCATCAGCTCGCCGACCGGCCTGCGGAACTCGCTGACGACCCGGCATCCCGGTGACAGCGTGCCGGTGACCTGGCTGGACCAGTCCGGCCAGTCGCATTCCGCGAACGTGGTGCTGGGCACCGGGCCGGCCGCCTGACGGGCTGAAGGCCAGCGCCACTGCCGCCGCCGCACCGAGGTCATGGTGCGGCGGCGGCTGGCGTCCGGCGGCTGGCGTCCGTACCCGGCAATGCCCGCCACTGGGGAGCTTGCCGGGCATTGCCGGGCAGATCTGAGCATTTACACAGCAAAATCTCGGCCCTGACCGGCACAATCACGAGTAAGGCGCGGCAGATCACCATCGCCGCGCAAGACACCGGGTCGGGTGAGCTATGCAGTGGCGCGGGGAGCGGGCGGCGCGGCACCGGGGTTTGCGGCACTGGGGTTTGCCGCACCGGGGTTTGCGGCACCGGGGTTTGCGGCACTGGCGCTCGGGGTGGATGGTGGCCACCGTCGCCCTCATCATGACGCTCGTGGCGGTGACGTGGCCGATGGCGTCCGTCTCGCCGTCCGTCATGATGCCGTCGGCGCTCGTGACGGTTCTCCCGGCGGCCCGGGCGCCGGCCGTCGGCGCGCTGTTCTCGACGAGCGGCGGCCGGCTCGGCTCGCACTTCTGCACGGCGAGCGTCGTGGACAGCCCGGCCGGGAGCCTCCTCGTGACGGCCGCCCACTGCGTGGCCGGTTACCCGCTCGCTGCCTCGAGCGGACTGGCGTTCGTGCCGGCCTACGACAATGGCGCCACGCCCTACGGGGTCTGGAAGGTCACCCGCATCTTTGTCGACTCGGCGTGGGCATCCTCAGCCGATCCCGCCAACGACGTGGCGTTCCTCGCGGTGGCACGCTCCCGCGGCGGCGCGACGATCGAGGGCGTCACCGGTGGCGAGCGGCTGGGCATCGGCCAGCCCGGGACGCGCATCGTGCGCGTGACCGGTTACCCGGATGCTCAGGATCAGCCGATCAGCTGCCAGAACCGCACGATCGTCTTCAGCGCCACGCAGCTGCAGTTCGACTGCGACAACTTCACTAACGGCACCAGCGGCAGCCCCTTCCTGGTCGACGTGGGCACGGCGATCGGCGCGGCCACGGTGATCGGCGTGATCGGCGGATACCAGCAGGGCGGCTACACGCCGGACATCTCCTACTCGGCGGCATTCGGCCAGAACGTCAAGGCCCTCTACGACACCGCTGTCGCCCGGAGCTGACTCCCGGCACCTGACGCCGACCGGCCCGAGCAGCGTCGGCGCCCGGCACCTGGCGCACCGCACCGCTAGCTGGCCCGCCGGCCTCAGACCGGCCAGCGCTCCTGGCGGTAGCCCATGTCCCAGAACATCCACTCGTAGCGGCTGGTCGCCCGGAAATGCCGCCCGACCAGCTCCCGCTCGGCCGGCGCCAGGCCGGGACCCAGTTCGTCGGCGATGGCCAGCACCTCGCGGACCTCGCCGGCGAACTCCTCGCCGCTGTAGGTGTCGATCCACTGCTGATAGCGCGGGTCGGGGGAGCCGCGGCGCTGCAGTTCCTTGCCGACCTCCCAGTAGATCCAGTAACACGGCAGCACGGCGCCGACCCCCTCGGCGTAGGAGCCGCCCTGGGTGGCCGCGAGAAGGTAGCTGGTGTAGGCCAGCGTGGTGGGGGCCGCCTGCGCCGTGGCCACCGACGCGGGGTCGATGCCGAGGCTGGCCAGGAGCGTGTCGTGCAACTGGCGCTCGACATTGACGATGCCCGCGGCGTGCCGGGCGAAGGTCTCGGTTCCCGCGCTGTCGGGTGCCCGGCCGGCGACGGCGGCGAGCGCGCGGGCGTACTGCTGCAGGTACAGCGCATCCTGAACCACGTAGTACGCGAAGGCGTCCTGCGGCAGGCTGCCGTCGGTGAGCCCGGCGAGGAACGGGTGGGCCAGGATGGCGCCGTAGATGCCGGCGATGCCGTTCCATAGCTCGTCGGTGAACCGGTCACTCATGGCGCACATGGCGTAGCTCCCTGTCTCAGGCCGGATACCGGGCCGGTCGCGCCCTTGGCGGTGCGCTCCGGCATGGTAGCGCTCACCGGTGGGGGATACTTCTGCCATGAACGACCGAAACGTGCTGGGCGGTGAGCTGGAGCCGTGCGGCACTGATCCTGTCACCGGCTTCTATCGCGACGGTTGCTGTAACTCCGGGCCCGAGGACATCGGCAGCCACACGATCTGCGCGGTCGTGACCGCCGAGTTCCTGGAGCATCAGCGCGGCATCGGCAACGACCTGAGCACCCCGGCCCCGCAGTTTGAGTTCCCCGGGCTCGTGCCGGGGGACCGCTGGTGCGTGACGGCGGCCAACTGGCTGCGGGCCCACCATGACGGGGCAGCGGCGCACGTCGTGCTGGCCTCCACCCACGAGCGGGCCCTCCAGATCGTGCCCCTGGCGGTGCTGCGCGAGCATGCCGTCGACGTTCCCGCTCATCCCGGCGCGCTCGAGGACTAAGCCCGGACCTGCCGTGCGGCGAGCTGCCTGGCGACTGGTTACCGGCCGCCGATGGTGATGCCGCCGTCGATCGGCAGCACCACGCCGGTGAGGTACCGGCCCGCCCGCGAGGACAGGTAGATCGCGGCCCCGGCCACATCGTCGGGGTGGCCGATACGCCCGAGCGGGACGTGCGCCTCGACGCCCGCCCGGCTCTGCGGATCGTCCAGCGCCCAGGCCATCATCTTGCTCTCGAAGGGCCCCGGCGCCAGCGCGTTGACGGTAATCGACTCCCCGGCCAGCTCCCGAGCCAGGTGCTGGGTCAGCATGTGCACGCCGGCCTTGCTGCTGCTGTAGGCGTAGTGCTGCACGGCCGAGGTGGTGAGCCCGTCAATGGATCCGATGTTGATCACCCGGGCCGGATCCGCCGCGCTCGCCGCGGCGCGCAGCAGCGGCAGGCACCGGACCGTGACGTCGAACGGGGCCTTCACGTTGATGTTCCAGACCTTGTCGAACGCGTCGAGCGGATACTGCTCGAGCGGCGCGCCCCAGGTCGCGCCGGCGTTGTTCACCAGAATGTGCAGGCGGTCCTCGCGCTGCGCCAGCAGTTCGGTGAGCGCGCGCACGCCGTCAGGGGTCGCCAGGTTGGCCGGCACCGAGATGCACTCGCCGAAGGCCGACAGCTCGGCGGCTTTCGCGTCGCACGCCTCCTGCTTGCGGGCCGTGATGTAGACGCGGCAGCCCGCCCGCACCAGGCCAGCCGCGATCATCGCCCCGATGCCGCGCGATCCGCCGGTCACGACGGCGATCTTGCCGGCCACGCCGAAAAGCGATTCGATGGTCGCGCTCGCGGATATCGCGGCATTCGTACTGGTTTCCATGTCAGGAATCCTCCCTGCGATGCGGGCAATCAGGCAAGGGTGTGCCGAACCCGCCATCGCGCGTGGCCGGCTGGTGCAGGATCTGACCATGAATGACCAAGCATCGGTACCAGGCGGTGACGAGGACCGGCTGAGCCAGGAGCCGGCGGCTCCGGAGGACTCGGAGGAGTCGGAGGAGGCCCGCGAGGCCGCCCTGACGGAGGAGCTCCTGCGCCAGCAAGAGCGGCACCGGGAGGGCGGGATAGAGCCCGGCCTGCGCCTCGGCGCCGAGAGCGGGGACGGCGCCGAGAGCGGGGACGGTGCCTTGCCAGCCGACTGACGCCCCGCCCGCTGGCCGTCCAGCTGCCCGCTGACCCGGCACTGGACATATTCGGCCGCGATCCGGCCAGCGTTTCATCCGCGTTTTATCCCGACGACGCTGCGGCATGCCGCCACGGCGGTGCCCATTCCGGTAACGCGATGTATCTTGATGCTAGGGAGTGGCCTGAGCGTGGCTGAGAAGGGCGGCGCGGAGCATGTTCGAGAGGTTTACCGACCGGGCGCGGCGGGTGGTGGTCCTGGCTCAGGAAGAGGCCAGGATCCTCAGCCACAACTACATCGGTACTGAGCACATCCTGCTTGGCCTCATCCATGAGGGCGAGGGGGTAGCCGCCCAGGCGCTGAATTCCCTGGGGATCAGCCTCGGGGCCGTGCGCCAGCAGGTCGAGGAGATCATCGGCCGGGGCCAGCAGGCGCCGTCGGGGCACATCCCGTTCACGCCGCGCGCCAAGAAGGTGCTGGAGCTCTCACTGCGCGAGGCCCTGCAGCTTGGCCACAACTACATCGGTACCGAGCACATCCTGCTCGGGCTGATCCGGGAGGG
>DATKRH010000303.1:0-7319 GCA_035532295.1 Streptosporangiaceae bacterium | reverse complement strand
ATGGACCCTGGCCTGGCGGACGCGGGCTGCCGCCAGGATCGCCCGCCAGTCTTCCCAGTCCTCTCGGGCGTCGGTTGGGGTACTATCGGGCGCGCAGAAGACCAGGTCCCAGTCCTGCCAGGCAGGCCCGGCGGCCAGGCGCTCGGCGGCCTGCGGCCGGTGGTGATCGCGGAGCTGGGCGATCAGGGGGGCGGAGATGGTCAGCACGACCTTGGATTGCCCCTGCCTGGGCTTGACGCTTTTGCGGCGGGCTGGCGGCGCGGGTGGTGGCGAACGTGGCCGAGATGCGGTCGGTGTGGACGGTGTGGAACCTGCGGGCCGAGGCCGAGCGGCTGGCCCGCGCGGAGCTATCGCTGGCCTCCCCTGCCCGGCACCGTGAGATCGTCGCGGAGATCGTCGCCGAGGCGGTCTCAGCTCGCTTGTCGATCCCCGTGGAGCCGCCACCACTGCTGGCCGAGCCCGCCGAGCTGCGGCGCTCCGACGGCACGTCGGTGTTCGGGCAGCACGGCGCCGCCCGGTACACCAGCCGTCAGATCCTCGACGCCGAGGAACGGCTGCTCGCCGCAGCGGCCACCCGCACTGCCATGGGCCTGTCCGGGCCGCTGGTCGCCGCTTCGCTGGAGGGATTCGACGCCCGCGGCACCCGCCTCGACGCCGGGCAGCGGCAGCTGGTGACCTGCTTCGCGACCGACAGCCGGCTCCTGGTCGCCGGCCTGGGGCCGGCCGGGGCGGGCAAGACCACCGCGATGCGCGCCTACGCCCACGTCGCCGGAGCCCTCGCCTCAGCGGAACGATCCGGCCGGGACGTCAGCACGCTCCTGGTCACAATCACAGCCAGCACCAGCGACAGCGGGAGCGAACCGGCGAACCAGCTGACCGCGGTGGCCCGGATCACGCGGCGGCTGCTGCGTGCGGGCGGGGCACGCCCGGAAGGCCTCAGCGTGCCGGACCTGCTGGCCGGAACCCAGACGGCCGCGGCGGCCCTCGGAATCAGCACCGCCATCCAGGCCAGATCCGAACCAGCCTGGCCCGCGCTTGACGCCGCCCTGCGGCGCGCCGGAAGCGCGGGCCACCATCCCGAGACGATCCTTCGGACGGTCGCCGAAGCCAGGGAACTCGACACCGCGGACAGCGTGCGCACGGACCGAGTCGTCGAAGGACTTCAGGACCGCGCGCGGATTGTCGAACCGCGCGTCGGTCGTGAAATCGGTCGCGAGCCGCTGTGCCAGCGGTGGCAGCCGCGAGATGCCGCTCGGGCCGTCGTAGAACGGCGGCGTCCCGGTGATCACCAGGAACAGTCCCGGGTAACGGCCGGAGTCGATCTCGTCAATGAGCTGCCGGAGCGCGTTGAACGCCTTATCCCGCACATCACCGCGCACGCGCTGCAACGTCTCGACCTCATCGAGCACCAGCAGCAGGCCGGGATGACCGGCGTCCCGCAGCACCACGAGCAGGCCCTGCAAGAAACCCATCGCGCCGAAATGGTCTAGCTCGCCGCGGATCCCGGCACTGCGGCGCGCGGCAGCACCGGCATTCGGCTGCCCGCCGAGCCACGAAGCCAGAGAGTCGGCGGTCGCCGGATCCTGGCGGACCACGGCAGCGTGATAGGCCCGCAGCGCCTGGGCGAAGGCCGGTGTCCGCCGGGTCACGGCCTCCAGCCGCCGCTCCAGCAGCGTGCTCGCGGCGGTACGGACGGCCGCATGATCGGCGTCGTGCAGGCCAGGATCCGCAGATACCGCGTCCGCTTCCAGAGTGAACAGCCAGGAATCCAGCACTGGCCGGAACGCGCTCGGCGGGTAGGCGGCCGTCCGCAGCGACTCGGTGATCCGCCGGTACACCGTCTCAAGCCGGTGCAGCGGTGTCTGCGTCTACGAGATCTGCACCTCGGCGGTCGCGAAGCCCTCCCGCAGCGCCCGCTCGGCCAGGTAGCGGGTGAAGAACGTCTTGCCGGCGCCGTACTCCCCGCGGATGGCCTTGAACGCCGAGCCGCCGCCAGCGGTGGTCGCGAGGTCGGTCTCCATGGCCGGCGTGAACCGGTCCAGGCCGACCGCGAGCAGGTCCAGCGCGCTGAAACGGCACGGTGCCGCGACGCAGGGCGTCGATCACCTCACGGCGCCGCCGCGGAGATGGCTGCGGAGTCACGCCCGCACCCCGAGCTGCTCCCGGAGCAGCGGCTTGTCCGGCATCAGCGTCGTGTGGCCGGCGTCAAGACGAGGCATCGCTGGCCTGGAGGAGATCCGCCGCGAGCACAGCCACAGCCGAAGCGACCGTCTCGGGATCCCCGACGCCCTCTTCGGCTTGCCCGGCCATCGCCGATCCGGTTCCCTTCGGCCCGATGGCGAATAGATCCTGCAGATAGGCCAATGCCTGCCGGGTAACTGAACCGGCCATTTCATCAGTTACCAGCCGTCGCATTACGATCGCGATCTCCTCCGTGGGCACCGCCACGAGCAGGCGATAGACATCGTGCGCGTCCTTGTCCATCAGGCGCCCAGGCGCCGCTTGCCTTTCCCCGAGTTTGTGCAACTTCGCGACCAGCAGGGCAGTCGGCCCCGCCACCTTGGCGGAGTACATTCGCGTATCACCTGCGGAAAGCGGCGAAATACTCATCTGCATGTTGTCGATAATTGCCGCCTCCAAGCCGACTGCACGGCGAGTTGCCTTGTCGGCGTGCGGTGGGATCTTGCCGTATCGTCTGCTTCCCGCCCCGGCGAGTGCTTCGGGAACCATCAGGTCAACGGGGATGCCTCTCGGGCTTAGCCACGCGCCAGGCTGGTTGGAGACCGGGTTAAGATAGAAATTGGCTTTCTGCATCAGGTCTTCGATTAACGGATCACCTGCGAGGGACCGGACGTCAAGTGCCAGATCGCTGTCTTTGGTGAACTCAGCCAGCGCGACATCGGCGGCTCCGGTATGAAGATAAATCGCCTGAGCGCCGATGACTATCACTGAATCGCGATGGTCGCGCAGCGCCTCCAGAGCATCCAGCAGCGCTCCCCGGGCTGCTTTAAGTACGTCATCGCCGCCACTGGTCCTCATGTTCCTCCATCCAGTCGAGAAGAGCCATTGCTTCAGCCGGAGCCCGGCCCGGACCAGTCAGCAGGTCCGCAGCCGTCTGGCTTGGAGCCGCTAGCATGATTTCGTCGATCATTTCAGCGCGGTCGAAAGCCACATTGTGCGCGCCGGTCGCGAGCAGCACGTTGGCTCCTGTATCCACGGGCCGCAGGCCGACAGCGAGCGCGAACTGCTCAGGGTCGTCAACATGAATCATCGCGAGGCGAGCGGCTGCGTATGGGGCCCATTGGTGGGCCGCGAGCGAGCCCGTAACCGCATACCCGATATCTTTAGTATTTCTCAGCTTGTCGAGCAGATTAGGCATACCTCGCGGTTCGAGATATCGGTAGACGGTATTGCTTCGCTGGAAACCATAGTCCTTGGACCAGCGCAGAAGCAGCCGCCGCCAAGAGATGGTGTCGATCGGTCCTCGTGGTACTCGCTCGACAAGAGTCTCTTGTTCGAGGAATTCCACCACTCGGTAAGCGGCACCCGTTGAAGCGCCGGACTTTTTTATCAAGTCCGACATGGACATGGGCGACCGGAAGTCGAGTAGCGCACGGACCACGCGCGCGGCAGGGTGCCCGCTGAGAGTGCCTAGTGGCCGACCCGGACCTCGCCACGGATCACGGGTGGCACCAACCTCGCGCAGATAGAGGCCTGGGCTGTCGATTGAAATGCGCATATTGCCGGTGGCATCGACGTAAGGGACATCGCGTTCAGTGAGCCAGGTCTGCACTGCCGGCGATAGATACCTGGCAATAACGAGAGGAAACCACAGCCGGTCACTTCTGCCATGAGCAATCGGTGGCATGCGCTCAAGCATGCCGGACAGATCGCGGGTCACCAAGCTACGCTTTACCTCCGCTACGAACGAGGCTTGACGACCATCCGGGCTAGCTATCTCGACTAGCGCATCCGCTCGGCGGCCCTCAAGCTCTGCTTGCTCAGTGACAACGCTGGCCCAACTTCGCGGCAACCGTTGCCGGAGCACGGCAAGTGCCCGCCGGAGGATGTCGACCTCGCGGTCAAGAGGTTCAGCAGTCAGCGAAGCGCCGCTTCCGTCCTCCACAGCACCCCCCTAGATCCGGTAACACCATAGTTCCGCCGCGAGCGGAGCATGGCTAATTCCCGAATTTAGCTCCACCTGCCGGGCCGCCAAGCAGGTAGACGCTACTCTCGAAACCGGCCAGTTCCGTTGCAGACGGACAGACAGGATAACGCGAATTTGACCTACGCGGTCACGTCCGGACCCCGAACTGCTCCCGGAGCAACGGCTCGTCCAGGATCACCGTCGCGCCGTCGGCGTCGACCCTCAGCACGGCGTAGCCCTCCACGTTCAGCAGCCGCTGCACGTGCAGGATGGCTCCCCGCAGCGCGACTTGCGCCACACCCAGCGCGGCCGCGGCCTGTGCCGGCGAGAGCCGGCCGGACGGAGCCGTCATCAGCAAAGCTGAGCAGATCCCGGACCCGGTCATCGGGCACCGAGAGCCGCCCAGCGATCCTCCGCTGGGCGGCATAAGCGGCCGAGCCGATGACCGTCTCGGCAGCGGTCTTGCCCGGTACGGCCGGCCCGGCCTCTGCTGCCGCGCTGACCTGACTGGCCGGGCTGAGCTCCGCCTCGGCTCCGGGCAGGTCGAAGAGCGTGGGCGCGGCTCCTGGCGCGCTGCGAAGCCTGATTCCGAGCGCCGCCTGCTGCTGCGGCCGGTCAGCGCGGCCCCGGCCGCGCTCCCCCGCCACGACCGGCCTGGCGACCACCGGGTCGGTCCACCACGCTGGTTCCTGGGGCGGCGCGAGTTCCAGCCCTGATCCGTCCGGCACGGCGCCGCAGACGAGCACGGCGACGGCGACGACGGCCTCCGCTGGGGACCCCCCGCCGTGGTATCCGGCCTTGAGCGGCCCGTACCGGAGCCGCTCGTCCACGGCCAGGACCGCCCGGCCATCGTGCAGAAGTACCCGGTGCCCGGCGACCAGGATCTCCCCCTCGCCCGCAGGCGGATTAGCGGCGCGGGAGCGGCCGCTCGACGTGTCGGGATAGGAGCGCTGGATCCCCTGACGGCGCTCTACCACATGGCCGTGATCCGCCGTAATGATCACTGTCCGGCCTGCGTAGCGGGCCCGGTCGAGGAGTGGCAGCAGGTGCTTGACCGACCCGCCTTGCGTCCGCGAGCCTGGGCGGTCGGTCGCCAGGCGGCGAGTTCGGGAATGGTCCGGCTGACCTGGGCGGCACGGGCCGTGAGCTGCTCCCGGCAGAAGGCGGCCAAGCTCCGCCGGGGCGTACTTCGGCGGCACCGGGATCGCACCGACCCTCTCCCCCGCGTCCTCACGCCGCTGAAGCGCCCAGGTCTCTTCCCAAGCCTCCCGCTTGCGTAGCCCGGTCTCCTTGTACCTGTAGGCGGCCAGGAACGGCACCGCCTCATCAGCCAGCAACCGGACCAGCGACTGACTCACCGGGATATCCGGCCGCCCCTCCCACAACGCGAGCACCGACACCAGATCCGGATCCCGCGAAACCTCATCAGCAAGCTGAGCGACACTACGCGGCCGGGGCCGCCCCTGCGGATCGAACCAGAACCGACGATCTTCCAACCGCTCCAGCAGCCAGTCCCGCAGTGCCCGCTCCTGCCGCTTCTCCCACGACTCCTGAGCCCACCGCCGCTTGTACTCCGGCCGCTCCGGAGTAGCACCATGCCGGGTAAACCACGCTGTCTCCTCCTTGCCGCCCGCCACGGCCCGCGCAAGCGCGATTTCGAACGACCGATCTCCCATCGCAACGCCCCCGCCTGCCAGCAACGTCCAGTCCCCTCACGTGCCGCGCACCGAGCGCGGCGCCGATGATCCGAATCGTTTCCGTGGCCCTGGGCATGGTCCACTACTCTGTGGTACCGTATAGTGGTACTCGGTAGTACGGAGTACCAGGAGGACCGAAGAGGACCCGCGATGGACGACCTGACGGAGATGCTGAAGGGCACGCTTGAGGGCTGCGTGCTGGAAATCATCGGCAACGAGGAGACCTACGGGTACGCCATCACGCGTCGGCTGAACGAACTCGGCTTCGCCGACGTCATCGAGGGGACGGTCTACACCATCTTGCTGCGACTGGAGAAGAACGGGCTCGTCCAGGTGACGAAACGACCATCCGGGATGGGTCCGCCGCGCAAGTTCTATGCGCTCAACGACGCAGGGCGCGAAGAACTCGCGACGTTCTGGGCGAAATGGGCGTACCTCTCCTCACGAATCGACAAGCTCAAGGAGGGCGGGAGATGAACTTCTGGGAGACCATTACAGGCAACGATCTCACGAGGGAATGGAAGGCGTTCGAAGCCCGGGCCGAGGCATTGCCGGCCGACTACCGGGCGGCGTGGGAACAGATCAAGGTTCACCTCTCCCCCTACTCGGGCTTCACGGGCCGGAACCTGATGCCGATCCTAGACGGCGCCCTGGGGTTGCTCGAAGAAACAGCGGCGGATGGGCAGAGCATTCACGAGGTGCTGGGCGACGACATCCAGGGCTTCTGCGCGGCACTGGCCGGCGGAGAAGGGGCCCGGAGCTATCGCGACCGGTGGCGCGAGCAGTTGAACAGGAACGTCGCAAGGAAACTGGGCCAGCTAGGAGGCTGACGTGGGCATCCAGGACATCATCGAGGGCAAGCAGCAGTGGCGGGCGCACATGGCGCGGGTCAAGGCGCTCCCGCCGGACTACCAGATTGTCTACAGGGAGATTCAGAGGTACCTCTTCAAGGTCGGACCGATCGACTTGCCTGACGGGCGCCTGCTCTCAGAGATTGGCGATTTCTTCGAGGAGGGCGTCGCGGCCGGCAAGGGAGTCCTGGAACTCATCGGCAACGACGTCGCTGCCTTCTGCGACGACCTGGTCAAGGACTCGCGCACCTACGCGGACATCTATCAGGAGTCCATCAGCGGGGAACCCGGCACGGCCGCGAAGTAACACCCGCCGGCCCAAGGCACTGGCGAACGCCTTGACCACCGGCGCGTTGTCGTGCCAGCGGGCGTAAGCCCGGACAACCCCTGGCGGGATGAGCAGCTTATCAGCGCGTCGGCATATCCGCGCTTAGCCATTTAGGGGCTCTTCACAATCGAGGGTGTGGTCCCCGTCGAGGTGCTCGGCGCGTCGGTGACCGGATAGGGGTCGAGGTCTCCCGAGGATGAAGGCTCCTGCACGCTCATCTGGAAGACCTCGGCATGCCCGGCGCTACCGTCGCGGCGAGCCCCGCTGCTGGGTTCACGCGCGCCGATCTGACCACG
>DATKRH010000302.1:0-5439 GCA_035532295.1 Streptosporangiaceae bacterium | reverse complement strand
ACCCACACGCTGGCCTCGGCCCCGGTCTCCAAAGGCAGCGCGATGTTGTCGGGCGGGGCTTCCTGGTAGACGTCGAGCCGCTGCACTTCCAGCGTCACCCCGGGGTCGAGCGCCGCCACGCCGTAGAGCCGGCCGGGGACTGTGAGGCGGGAGCGTTTGCGGCGGACGATGTGGCCGCGGCCACGGATGGCGCGGGCGTAGCCTTCGTGGCTGATCAGCGAGAGCGCGTCCCGGGCGGTGATCGGTGAGACCCCGTACTGCGCTGCGATCTCGTTGCGGGACGGCAGCAGCGCGCCGGGCCCGAACGTGCCGTCCTTGATCTTGTCCCGCAGGTCGTTGGCGATCTTGACGTACAGCGGGATGACGGCAGGGGATGGCCTGCTGTCCATTGGCGTGCTCCTCCCCGTGGCCTGGCTCCTAGGTTAGCCAGCCATCCCGGTTTAGCCAACCTTGGATATTCAGGGTTGACATACCAACCTGTTATCGCGCATGGTGGATGTGCCCGCTCTTGGCGGGCAGGGGAAACGCTGGGGGGCCAGCGAAGGGGCAGACCGTTGCGGGTCTATGTCATCGGACGGGGTTATCAGGCAACAGAGATCGACACGGCGGAGGCGGCCAGGCGGTTCGCGGCCTGGCTCGCGCATGACGCCAATCCGGCGCTGACCGAGGTCATCCAGCACTGGCTGTGGCAGCCGACGGACGCCGGGGGCCTGGGGGCGCTCGTGGAGTCGGCGTGGGATGTGGCCGTGCTGCGGGCCGAGGTCGTCACGGCTTGCCAGCGTGGACTGGCGCAGCGATGAGGCCCCGCACCCGCCGCACCGCGCGGATCGTGCGCAGGTTGGCGGCCCTGGCGCTGTCTGACCTGGAAGGGTTCGGCGACCGCCTGGAGCGCCATTCGGGCCGCGCCGTTCACCTGGAGTCCGCCGTGCTGCTGCCGGACGCGCCGTCTGGGGTGTGCCTGCGAACGGCTGGCGCCGACTACCTCTATTACGAGAAGCAGACATCGCCGTTCCACCAAGCCCACATCCTGGTCGGCATGGCCGCCCACCTGCTGACCGAGACCCCTGGGGCAGGCGTGGACCCCCGACTCGTGCCGGATGTCAGTCCCCGGCTCGCCAGGCTGATCCTCGGCGACACCGAGCGCCGCCCGCTGACCCAGGACCAGGCCGAGGCGCTGACGTTCCGGGCGCTGAGGCGCGCGGGCGCCGCGGCGTGCCCGGCGCCGCTGGCACGGTGGTTCCTCCAGCAACTCAGCCCGCTTCATGTGGCGCTGCTGGACGCGGTCCCGGAGGCGGCCGCCCGGCCGTGCGCGGTCGGCCGGCCTCACGCGAGGCTGCGGCTGTACCGCCAGGTGATCGAGATCCGGGACGCCATGCTGGCGTTGCGGCCCTACAGGGACCCGCGGGTGGTGTCCGCCGCTGAGGTGGCGGCGCGGGCGGCCGGGCTGGGGACCGACGCGCTCGCCGCGTCGGTGGAGGCCACGGTCCTCGCCGCCGCCGTCGCGGCGAAGAGCGCCGGGTCGGCGGAGCTCGCCCAGCCGGGGGAAGTCTGGCAGCCGGCCGCGATCAGCGCGGATCTGCGCGGCGAGGCTGCCTGGCTGGCGAAGGTTTCCCGTGCGTTCGCCCGGCCGCTGGCGCTTGATCAGCCCCGGTCGATAGCGCTCCTCGATGGCTCCCCGCATGCCGGGGAGTTGGTGCGGGGCAGGCGGCCGGGGAGGTTCCGTTCGGGCTCACGCCTTGACGGTCACCTGGCACCCAGGGAGGCTAGACAATTGCGCCGGCGCGAGGACTGGAGGGGCCGATCGTGAATGGGGACGTCACGCGGGAGCATTACGATCGCCTGGCCGCCACCTACGACGAGAACTGGGCCTACAGCCCGGCGTTCGTGGAATGGATGACCGGGTGCATCCTGCGGCGACTCGATATCGGCAGCGGGGACGTGGTCGCGGACATCGGCTGCGGCACCGGCCTGTACTCGCGGGGGCTGGCGGAGCGCGCGGCGGCGGTGGTGTGCGTGGACGCATCCCGGGCGATGCTCGCCCAGATCCCCGCCGGGGATCGGCTGCTCCCGGTCCCGGCGGCTGTCGAGGATGTGGCGGCTGGGCGGGCCGTGCTGCCGCGTGGGCGGTTCGACGCGATGCTCCTCAAGGAGGTGCTGCATCACGTCGAGGACCGGGCCGGGGTAGTCGCGGGGTTAACGCGGCTGCTGACGCCGGGTGGGCGGATGCTGGTGGTGATGCTGCCAGCGCGGATCGGCTACCCGCTGTTCGCTGAGGCGCTGGCCTTGTTCGCCGCCCGTCAGCCCGACCCGGACGGGATCGCTGCGGCGATGCGGGCGGCGGGTCTGGCGGCCGAGGTGTCGTATGAGAGTTTCCCGCTGGTGTTCCCGGCTGAGCGGTATCTGGGAATGGTCCGCGGCCGGTACATGTCGCTGCTGTCGCATTTCAGCGATGAACGGCTGGAGGCGGGGATCGAGGAGATCCGCCACGCCCATCCGGGTGAGGAGATCGCGTTCACGGAAACGTTCGCGTTCGTGCTGGGGACGGCGTCGTGAGCCCGGAACTGGACGCGCGGCTGGCGCGGCTGAAGGCGGAGCTGGATGAGCACTCGCGGGTCGCCCGGTATCTGGGTTTGGACTTTGAGCGGCCGATCCGCTCGCTGGGGGATGGGTATCCGGAGAACGCGATCGCGTGGGTCGGGAAGTACACCGAGCGGCTCCTGAAACGGCTGTGGCGGCACCATCGGGTGCCGGGCAGTCCGGGCGGGAAGACGCTGAAGGACCTGATCAACGGGTGCCGGCCGCATATCCGCAGCCACCGGGTGCTGGAGGCGCTCCACGACATCCAGCGGGTCCGGAACCGCTCCGCGCACGACGGGTACCAGGTCGCGGACGAGGACGGGCTGCTCGCGGTGCGGCGGCTGATCGACGTGCTGGACTGGTATGCCAGCACCGGCAGCGGCGCGCTGAGCGACAGCGCGCCGCGGCTGGTCCCGGCGGTGGCGGCGAAGGCTGAGTTCCTGGCGGGACTGTATGTGACGCTGGACTTCACCCTCGCCAAGCGGTTCGAGCTGTCCCAGCACACCGTGTACCAGCTGTTCGTCCGGAAGCGGGGGCTGCGCAGTGAGTACGTGGAGCTGTTGCTGTCCCGGGACGCCGAGGACGTGGCGAACGTGCTGGAGGTCACCGGCGGGGAGCTGCTGTCGACCCAGCTGCCCAAGCTGACCCGGTTCCTGATCCTGGAGGAGAACGGCGCCGGGGAGCTGCCCGGTTCGCTGCGGACGGACTACCGGGTGGTGTCCTACGACCGGTTCATGGACACGTTTGTGGACCTTGACCGGCATCTTCGGGACGTGGCGGGGCTGTACCCGCGACTGGACGCTGCGGTCGTGCCGGTGGCTGGTGACCTGCTGACCGTCGATGAGCGGTCGGGGCAGATGCGGATTTCGTCGGCGGGAGCGGCGGCCGGGCTGCTGCGGGAGGTGGCGGCGGGCGGGGGGAACCTGCTGATCGTGGGCCGGCCAGGGAGCGGGAAGACGACGCTGCTCAAGCAGCTGGCCGCCGGGTCGGGCCAGGCGGGGGAGCGGCGGTACCGGTTCTTCTTCGACCTGAGCGTGAAGGGCCGGGGCGAGGGGTTCGGGGATTTCGTGACCCGGGTGCTCGAGCCGTACATGCCGGTCGAGGCGGCGTATGTGTTCCCGGCGTTCTGCTACTTCGCCCGGGCCGGGTCGGTGCTGTGCGCGCTGGACGGGTTCGACGAAGCCGTGCCGGAGATGACGCTGGATGGGTTCCTGGCGTTGTTCACCGAGGTCGCCGAGGTGCTCTCGGCGGAGTCGGCAGTCGTGATGACCTCGCGGGTGTCGTTTCTGGAGGATTCGCCGCAGGTGCGGCGGCTGCTGGACGGGACCAGCCTGATGTCGGAGAAGCTCGTGCAGCAGTTGCATGCGAACGGGGTGGATCCGCTGCAGGTGCCCCGGTTCTCGGTGCTGCGGCTGCGGGACGACGAGGCGGGGCGGTCGCTGCTGGGGGAGCAACTGGCTGGCGGGGCCGAAGTCGGCGGCTCTGGTGCCGGGGAGCTTGGTGAGTTGTTGTGGCGGCACGTCACGGCTGTGGTGGCGCCGGGGCTGCTGGCGCGGGTAGTGGAGTTCTTCGGGCTGGCGTTCCTGCGCGGGGTGACCGTGTTCACCCTCGTCGAGCTGGTGAACGAGCTCGGGATCGGCGTGTTCGACGGCGGGCGGATCGACTTCGCGAGTTTCCGGCTGCGCGAGCTGTTCCGGACTGCGGACGCTGGCGGGGCGGCGGTGGCGTTCCGGCACGCGGCCTACCAGGAACTGCTCGCCGCCGAGTTCCTGCGCACGGCGTCCGGGCGGGAGGCGGCGCTCGCTGCGACGGCGCATCCGAGACTGACCGAACAGGTCCGCGAGTTCCTGCACCGCCGCAGTGATGTGGGTGGCGGTGCCGGGGATTGCGTGGTGCCCGCAGGCGTGTACGTGGTTGGGCCGAGCCATCACCTGATGCTGCGGCGGATCGAACGGCCCGTCCGGATCGACCAGTTCCCGGTCACGGTCGGCCGGTACAAACGGTTCCTCGACGCGGTGGCCCGGCACGGGTCGGCGCAGTGGGACCATCTGACCATGCCCGGCGGGTATTCGCACGAGCCGTGGCGGGACCGGCTGCGCGTCCCGGCGTACTACGACGACCCCGCTTATGAGGACCACCCGGTGATCGCGGTGAACTGGTGGAGCGCGTACGCGTTCGCCCGGTTCGAAGGCAAACGACTCCCGACCTCGCTGGAATGGGAAGCCGCCGCCCGCGGCTTCGACGGACGGCTGTTCCCCTGGGGCGACGACGTGGACCTGGCCGCGGTCAACTGCGCCGACTCCTGGAGCGACCACCCGCTCATCACCTACGAAGCCTGGCGGGAGGAACTAGACCGGGGACGGCTGGGCCATGCTCTGCCCAGCCGGGTCGACGCACACCCTGGGAACGTGTCTCCGTTCGGGGTCCGGGAGATGGCCGGGAACGTGTGGGAATGGACCGGGACCGTCCTTGACGGCCTCAACGAGGCCGTCATCTGCGGCGGATCGTTCGACAACCCCTACCGGGCCGTCCAGGCGTCATCCAAGGGCACCTACCGCCGCCGGGGTGCCAGCAACGCCGTCGGCTTCCGCTGCGCCGAGGACATCTGACATGAGCACGCCAGACGAGACAGCCACGCCGGAGACGGGCGGGGAGCAGACGGGCGGCGGCGCGACAGGTGGCCAGCGGTTCGGCCGCATCACCGACCGCCAGCCCTCCGGCAGTGGACCCAGCGGGCGCATGGGCACCTACTTCGTCCGCGACGACGAAACCGGCACCGTCTACTCCTTCGACTACTCCGACATCGTCACCGAAGGCTTCCGCACCATCCGCACCGGCGAACGCGTCCGCTACCTCACCGAC
>DATKRH010000301.1:0-9356 GCA_035532295.1 Streptosporangiaceae bacterium | reverse complement strand
CGGGACGCCTACCGGCTGAGCCAGGAGCGCACCCGGCTCCTGGCGCGCCTGCCGCGCCATGACCCCCGTGCCGGAACCGAGATCGTCGATACCTACCACATGGCCAACGCCATCGCGGTGACCGTCGGTGACCTCCCTGATGCCCTGACCACGGCCCGCGTGGCCGAGGCCGACGACATCGCCGCCGGGCAGCCGCACCTGACCGCTAGCAAGTTCGTCCTGCCCCTGGTTCTGCAGGGCCGCTTCGATGAGGCAGCAGCCAGGGCCGTCACCATGTGGGAGGCCTGGCAGCAGGCCGGCCGGCCGGCCGCGCGCTGGATGGGCCCGGCCCTGTACGGCATGGTCCTCGCCTGCGGCCTGCGCGGGGATGACGCCGGCCGCCGCCGCTGGCTGGCCGGGGTCAGCGAGCTCATCGGCGCCGGGCGCGACCCAGCATCGGGATCCAACCTGACCGCGGTCGCCGCGTTCACCAAGGCGCGCATTGCCCTGCACCGGGGCCAGGTCGCCGCGACCGCCGACCTTCCCGGCGAGCCCTGGTACGACACGCCGCACTGGTACTCGCTCCGCCCCTACGCCTGGGCCATCGCCGCCGAGGCAGCCGTCGTCGGCCGGGGGGACGACGCGGCGGGCCGCCTGGCCGCAGCGTCGCCCGCGGGCGACGAGAACCACTGGGCCGCGGCCTGCCTCGCGCGCGCCGCTGGCCGGCTCTCCCGCGACCGGCAGATGCTGGAGCGGTCGATCGCCGGCTGGGAGCGCATCGAGGCCAGATTCGAGCGTGCCTGCACCCTCATGCTGCTTGCGGACCGGGCCCGCGAAGGACGCGCCGAACTGCGCGCCCTGGGCTGCCCGCCACCGCGCCAGACCGTCCGCACGCGGACGGACTGCCCGTGACCGCGACACAGCCCCCCGGCGGCCGGCCACCCGCCGGCCGGCAGCCGGGCAGGCTCGCCAGGAACCCGATCCTGCCCGGCTGCCATCCCGACCCGAGTATCTGCCGCATCGGGGCGGACTACTTCCTGGTCAACTCGACCTTCGAGTACTTCCCCGGCCTCCCCGTCTGGCAGAGCCGGGACCTGGTGAACTGGCGGCTGACCGGTCACGTCCTGCACCGGCCGGGCCAGCTCCCGCTGGACGGGGTACGGCCATCGGGCGGGCTGTTCGCGCCCACGATGCGGCATGCCGACGGCGTGACCTACGTGGTATGCACGCTCGTCGACGGGGCTCAGGAGTCGGGCAACTTCGTGGTCACGGCCCCGCACCCGACCGGGCCATGGTCAGACCCGGTGTGGCTCGATGACGCGCCCGGATTCGATCCGTCGCTGTTCTTCGACGACGACGGGCGGGCCTGGTTCCTCGGGACCCGGCCGGTGCCCGGCACTCAGCTCGCGGGCCGGACGCAGATCTGGCTGCGCGAGTTCGACCCTGCGGGGCTGCGCCTCACCGGTCCCGAGTACGTGCTGTTCAGCGGCGCGCTCGTGGACGCCGTGTGGGCGGAGGGGCCCCACCTGTACCGCCATGACGGCTTTTACTACCTGCTCCTGGCCGAGGGCGGATCTGAGCACCACCACGCGGTGACCGTGGCGCGCAGCGCGCAGGTCACCGGCCCCTACCAGAACAATCCCGCGAACCCGGTGCTGACCCACCGCCACCTCGGCCGGGCGGAGCCCATCGTCGGGACCGGCCACGCCGACCTCGTGCAGACTCCGGCCGGCGACTGGCACGCCGTGCTGCACGCGATGCGACCCTACGGCGGCTACTACCCCAACCTGGGCCGGGAGACGTTCCTCGCCTCGGTCGCCTGGGAAGATGGCTGGCCGATCATCAACCCGGGGGCCGGCCGGGTCCTGGCGGAATTCCCCGCGCCCCTGCCTGAGCACCCGTGGCCAGCGGAGCCGGGCACCGACGATTTCGATAACGGGATCCTGGCGCCGGTGTGGAACGTGCTGCGCACCCCGCGTGAGGAGCCCTTCAGCCTCACCGCCCGGCCGGGCTGGCTGCGGCTGAGGCTGCGCCCCGAGGTCATCACCCAGGCGTGCCATCCGAGCTTCGTCGGCCGCCGTCAGCAGCACATGTCCTTTACCGCCGCCACGGCGATGGACTTCGAGCCCGCCAGCGCGGACGAGACGGCCGGCCTGGTGCTGCTGCGCGGCACCGGTCACCAGATCCGCCTGGTCGTCACGGCGGACGGCGGCCAGGGCGGCGGATCGGGCGCGAAGGTCGCGCGGGTCCTCGTGCGCCGCGACGGCGTGGACCGGACCGTCGCGCAGGCGCCGCTGAGCACCGGCCGGACCTACCTGGCGGTCGAGGCCGCCGGCCAGGACTACACCCTGCGCTGCGCGCAGGATCCCGCCCGCTGGCAGACGCTGGCCACGGTCGACGGGCGCGTCCTGAGCCCGGCCGCGGTGGGCGACTTCACCGGCGCCTACCTCGGCATGTATGCCAGCAGCAACGGACGGCCGGCTGCCGGGTTCGCCGATTTCGACTGGTTCGAGTACGCCGGTCGCGGCTAGCGCCCTGCGACTGCGCGACACCCGCGGGCCATCGTCGGCCGCCGAAGCGCCCGGCGGCCATGGCGTGCTGGCGGCGGCCGCCTGGCGTGTGTGTTAGGTGGGGTAGGTGCGGGGGGTGGTGACAGCTCTTGACGAATCCACAAGAGTGCATCATGATCGGGCAAGAACGGGCATTCTCGGCCGTTATCCCACATCGTCAGCACATTGCCCAGCATCGGAGAGCGCATGCTGCCGACGCAGCGCCGCGAGGCGATCGTCACCGAGATCCGCGCGCAGAGCGCGGTCTCGGCCGAGCTGCTCGCCCGCCGGTTCGGCGTGTCGGTCGAGACCATCCGGCGTGACCTGCGCGGGCTGCAGGACCAGGGACTGCTGGAGCGGGTCTACGGCGGCGCGACCCGGCCCGCGGGCCGGTCCAGCGAGGGCAGCTTCGCCGCCCGCAGCGTCCGCAACATCGGGCGCAAGCGGGCGATCGCCGCGCTCGCCGCGAGCCTGGTCGAGCCGGAGGACACGATCATCATCGACGTCGGAACGACGGCCCTGGAGGTGGCCCGGGCGCTGCCCGCGGCCTTCCGCGGCCGGGTCCTGACCGGCTCGGTGCCGGTCGCGATGGAGCTGTCGGCCCGCGACGGCGTGGAACTGATGCTGGCCGGCGGCCAGGTCCGGCCGGGCGACGGCGCCTGCTCCGGGGCGCACGCGGAGGCCTTCTTCGCCGAGTTCTACGCCGACCGGGCGTTCCTGGGCTCGGGCGGCGTCCACCCGGCGGCCGGGCTGACCGACTATTACCCGGCCGAGGTCGTGGTGCGGCGCACGATCATCGAGCACACCGCCGCCAGCTACGTGCTGGCCGACTCCAGCAAGCTCGGCGTCATCGCCGTGCACCGGGTCTGCCCGCTGGACCGCATCGCCGCGGTCATCACCGACGACGAGCAGAACGCCGGCGCCTACGCCGAGCTCGACGAGCGCGGTGTCGAACTGCTGCGGGCGAGCACCGCCGTTACCTGCCCGCAGGTGCCAGGACCGCCCCTGACCGAGGCCGGCTAGCGGCCGCGACCACGAAAATCCCCACCACGGGCCGCCGTCCGGCGGGCCAGCCGAGGAAGTGATGAAGAGGTGGCCACCACTACCCAGCATGACGACGACGCGCTGCTCCCCCGGTACGGCTACGCGCAGCAGTTCGTCCGCTCGCTGCGCCATTTCGAGTCGTTCGCCGTGGCGTTCTCGTTCATCTCGATCACCACCGGGATCTTCACGACCTACGGGTTCGCGCTGGCGACCGGCGGGCCGCGGGCCATCTGGACCTGGGTGATCGTCACCGTGGGCCAGGCCCTGGTGGCGCTCGTCTACGGCGCGCTGGCCGCCCGGGTGCCGCTGTCGGGCTACTCCTACCAGTGGGCCTCGCGGCTGGCCAACGTGCAGGTCGGCTGGTGGCTGGGCTGGATGTCCTTCGCGTTCTTGTCGATCGTGACGGTCTCGGTCGACTACGGCCTCGTCCAGGTCGCGTTCCAGCCCCTGATCGGGGAGGTCTACACGCCGACCAGCGCGGCGCTGGAGACGCTCGTGGTGCTCGCCATCCAGGCGGCGCTGATCATCTGGTCGACCCGGATCACCACCCGGGTGAACAACGCGGCGGTGGCGACCGAGGTGATCGGCATCGCCGGGCTCACCGTGCTGCTGCTGATCGTGGCGGCCGTGCGCGGGCTCGGGCACTGGTCCAACCTCACCTCGACCGGGGTGGTGCCGCACGCCGGTTACTACGCCTGGCTCGGGCCGTTCATGCTGGCCACGCTCCTCGGCGCGTACACCATCGTCGGCTTCGAGGCCGCCAGCAACCTGGCCGAGGAGACCGAGGAGCCGCACCGCGTCATCCCGCGGGCGATGGTCCGCGCGGTGCTGGTGTCCGGCGCGGTCGGCATGGCGTTCCTCATCGCGCTCAGCTACGCGACCAGCTCGGTCAAGGCGGCCACGGCCAGCTCGGCGCCGGTCGCGCTGATCGTGCACGATGTGCTCGGCGGCGTGGTGCAGAAGCTCTTCCTGATCTTCGTCTGCGTCTCGATCTTCGCCTGCGGGCTGATCATCATGACCACCAACGGCCGGCTGATCTGGTCGATGGCCAGGGACCGGCGGCTGCCCGGTCACCAGCTCTGGAGCCGGGTGCCGCGGGCGACCGGCGGGCCGTCCTGGGCTACCGTCCTGGCGGCCGTTATCGGCGCGGTTATCACGCTCGTGCTGCGCACGCACACCGGGGCGCTGGTCACGCTGTTCACCGCGTCGACGATCATGCCGGCCATCCTGTACGCGTGCACCGTCCTGCTTTACCTGCTCGCCGGGCGGCGGCGGGGGCGCGGCGGACGGGACGGGTGGGACGGGGAGCCCGCGCTTGGCCGTTGGGAGATCCCGGTGATCGCCGGCGCGCTGGTCTGGCTGGCCTACGAGCTGATCGTCCTGATCGGGCCCGGCGTGTTCCGGGACGCTCAGTATTACGTGCTGGGCGCGCTCGGCGTGGGGCTGATCTTCTATCTCATTCAGTGGCTGATCGAGCCGGCGGCGATGCGCACCGAGAAGGGCGCGCGGGACGCGAGGGGCGCTGGGGGCGCTGGGGGCGGCGTGTCCCCCGTGTCCTAGGCCGGTGAACATCCTCGCGATCGACCAGGGTACCTCGGCGACCAAGGCGGTGCTCGTCGGCCCTGGCCAGCAGGTGCTCGGGGCCGGCGAGGTGCCGGTGGCGACGCGCGCCGCCGGGGACGCCGTCGAGGCCGACCCGGAGGAGCTGCTGGCGTCGGTGCTCACGGCCGGCCGGCGGGCGCTGGCCGCCGCCCGCGCCCGCGCCGATGCCGTCGCGCTCGCCAACCAGGGCGAGACCGTGCTGGCCTGGGACCGGCGGACCGGGCGGCCGCTGACCCCGGCGATCGTCTGGCAGGACCGGCGGTCGGCCGGGGTCTGCACCCGGCTGGCCGACCAGGCGGGGTGGCTGACGCAGGTCACCGGGCTGCCGCTGGACCCGTACTTCGCCGCGCCCAAGATGACCTGGCTGCGGGAGAACCTGACCGCCGACGGGGTGGTCACCACGACCGACACCTGGCTGCTGGCCCGGCTCGGGGCCGGCTACGTGACCGACGCGGCCACGGCCTCCCGGACCATGCTACTGGACCTCGACACGGCCGACTGGTCGGAGCGGGCCTGCGCGGCGTTCGGCATCGATCCGGCCGCACTGCCGGCCGTCGTCGACTGTGCGGGCGTGGCGGGCGAGACGGCGGCGTTCGGGCGGCCGGTGCCGGTCGCCGGCCTGGCCGTGGACCAGCAGGCGGCCCTGCTGGCCGAGGGCTGCCTGACGGCCGGCCAGGCCAAGTGCACGTACGGGACCGGCGCGTTCCTGCTGGCGGCGACGGGCGACCGGCCCGTCCGGTCCAGCGCTGGGCTGGCCGCCTCGGTCGCCTGGCGGCTGGCCGGCGTGCCCGCCTACTGCCTTGACGGCCAGGTCTACACGGCCGGCTCGGCGGTCCGCTGGCTGACCGAGCTCGGCATCGCCACCGGCGCCGCCGAGCTCGACGCCGCGGGCGCGACGGTGCCCGACAGCGGGGGCGTGCGGTTCGTGCCCGCGCTGGCCGGGCTCGGTGCGCCGCACTGGCGCCCGGACGCGCGCGGCGCCTTCCTGGGCCTGGGCCTGGGCAGCAGCCGGGCGCACCTGATCCGCGCGGTGCTCGACGGGCTGGCGGCCTCGATCGCGCTGCTGGCCCGGTCGGTGGCCCGCGACCTGGGCGCGCCGCTCACCGTGCTGCGCGTGGACGGCGGCCTGACCCGGTCGCGGCTGCTGCTGCAGGCGCAGGCTGACCTGCTCCAGTTGCCGATCGAGGTGTACCGGTCGCCGGACGCGACGGCGCTCGGCGTGGCGGCGCTGGCCCGGCTGGGTGTCGGGGCGGCTGGCAGCCTGGCGGAGGCGGTCGGACCGGGCGGGGCGGGTACGGCTGGCGGGGCGGGCGGGGCTGGCGGGGCGGAGACGGTCGTCGAGCCGGCGATCAGCGCCGACCAGGCGGCGCAGCGCCTGGCGGACTTCGAGGCCGCGGTCCAGCTGGTCCTGGCGGCGGGACGTTGATCGGCGCGCGCGGCGCCCTGGGCGGCGCGGGAGCGGGAGCCGACGGCGCGGGAGCGGGCGGCGGGACCGCTGATGTCGTGATCATCGGCGCGGGGGTGGTGGGCACCGCGATCGCCCGGACGCTGGGCCAGTATGACCTGTCCTGCGTGCTGGTCGAGGCGGGCAACGACGTCGGGACCGGGACGACGAAGGCCAATACCGCGATCCTGCACACCGGTTTCGACGCCGTGCCGGGCACCCTGGAAAGCCGCCTGGTCCGGCGCGGCGCGCAACTGCTGGCGGCCTATGCCGGGCAGGCCGGCATCCCGCTGGAGCGGACCGGCGCCCTGCTGATCGCCTGGAGCCCGGAGCAGGAGGCAGCGTTCGCGGGGATCCAGGACAAGGCGCGGCGCAACGGCTACACCGCGATCCGCCCGGTGCCGCCGGCCGAGCTGTATCGCCGCGAGCCGCACCTGGGGCCCGGCGCCCTCGGCGCGCTGGAGATCCCGGACGAGAGCATCATCTGCCCGTGGACCACGCCGTTGGCGTTCGCCACCGAGGCGGTCCGGGACGGCGTGCGGCTCGCGCTGCGGACCCGGGTCACCGGCATCCGGCCCGCCGGCGGCGAGCACCCCGGCGGCGAGGACCCCTGCGGCCTGCACGAAGTGAGCACGGACCGGGGCGGAACGCTGCGCTGCCGGTGGCTGGTCAACGCGGCCGGGCTGGAGAGCGACCGGGTCGACGCGATGGCCGGCGGCGGCGGCTTCACGATCCGGCCGCGGCGCGGCGAGCTGATCGTCTTCGACAAGCTCGCCCGGCCGCTGCTGGGCTCCATCCTGCTGCCGGTCCCGACGGCCCAGACCAAGGGCGTGCTGGTCGCGCCGACCGTGTACGGCAACGTGCTGCTCGGGCCGACCGCTCAGGACGTGCCCGGCCGGTCGGACACCGCGACGAGCGAGGCCGGCCTGGCCGGGCTGCTGGCGGACGGCCGGCGGATCCTGCCGGACCTGGCCGGCGAGGAAATCACCGCCACCTACGCCGGCCTGCGGGCCGCGACCGAGCACCGGGACTACCAGATCCGGGTGGACGGCCAGCGGCGCTACGCGTGCGTCGCCGGGATCAGGTCCACCGGGCTGACCGCGTCTCTGGGCATCGCCGAGTACGTCGTCGGGCAGCTGGCGGACGCCGGGCTGGCGCTGCGGGAGCGCGCCACCGCCGGGCCGCCGTCGATGCCGTACATCGGCCAGGCCGGCATCCGGCCCTACCAGGACGCGGCGCGGATCGCCGCCGACCCGGCCTACGGCGAGATCGTCTGTCATTGCGAGCGGGTCAGCCGCGGCGAGATCCGCGACGCGCTGGCCGCCGCCGTGCCGCCGGCCGACCTCGGCGGGCTGAGCCGGCGGACCCGGGCCGTGAACGGCCGCTGCCAGGGCTTCTACTGCGGTGCCGCGGTGTCCGCCCTGCTCGCCGGGGCACGCCCGCCGGGCGGTGACACGGCGTGAAAGCCGACGTCCTGATCGTGGGAGCCGGGCCGGCCGGCCTGGCCGCCGCGATCGAGCTGCGCAGGCTCGGGATCGGCCGGGTCCTGGTCGTGGACCGGGAGCAGCAGGCCGGCGGCGTTCCCCGGCACAGCGCGCACACCGGCTACGGGCTCCGCGACCTGCACCGGCTGATGACCGGCCCGGCCTACGCACGGCACTACGCCCGCGCCGCCGTGCAGGCCGGCGCGGAAGTCCGGACCGGGACGACGGTGACGGGCTGGGCCGGGCCCCGTTCCGCCGTTATCACGAGCCCTGCCGGGATCGAGAGCATCGACGCGGCCGCCGTGCTGCTGGCCACCGGGTGCCGGGAGCGCCCGCGGGCCGCCCGGCTCGTCCCCGGCACCCGGCCGTCCGGCGTGCTGACCACCGGGGAACTGCAGCAGCGGGTGTATCCGGGCGCGCAGCGGCTGCCCGGCCGGGCGCTCATCGTCGGGGCCGAGCACGTGAGCTTCTCGGCGATGGTGACGCTGGCGCACGCCGGGGCGGAAGTCGTCGCCCTGGTCACCGATCAGCCCCGGCAGCAGAGTTACGCGGCATTCCGCCTCGGTGCCGCCGCCCGCTGGCGGGTGCCCGTCTGGACCCGCACCGCGGTCAGCCGGGTGGATGGCCGCGAACGGCTCACCGGGGCCGGGCTCACGGATCTGCGCACCGGCGCGACACGGCTCGTTGCGTGCGAGACGCTGGTCTTCACCGGAGACTGGATCCCCGACCAGGAACTGGCGCGGCTGGCGGCCGGGATCGACCTGGACCGCGGGACTCGCGGGCCGGTGGTGGACACGGCGCTGGAAACCTCGGTGCCCGGCGTGTTCGCCGCCGGGAACCTCGTGCACGCCGCCGAGACCGCCGACATAGCGGCGCTGAGCGGCCGGCACGCCGCCCGGCACATCGCCGCGGCGGTAACGGGCAGGCGCCCGGGCCGGTCCGTCCCGGTCACGCGGTCCATCGCGGTGACGGTGGCCGCGCCGCTGACCTGGATCTCGCCCAGCGCCATCACCGACCCGCGGACGCCGCCGCCGCGCGGGCGCTTCGTGCTGCGCAGCGCGGAGTACCGGCGGCTGGCGCGGCTGGAGGTCAGCCAGGACGGCCGGGTGCTGGCCCGGACCCGGACCCGGCTGCTGCCCGGCCGGAGCATCAGCCTGCCCGGCGGCTGGGTGGCGCGGGTTGAGCCCTCGGGCGGGCCTGTCCGCGTGCTCGCCGACTGAATCGGGCCGCAGCGCCATCGCCGACCCGCTGGCT
>DATKRH010000300.1:0-27542 GCA_035532295.1 Streptosporangiaceae bacterium | reverse complement strand
CATCCATTCGATAGCGAGCGTGTGGGTGAGTTCGTCGTGGTAGACGGTGTGGTGCCGACTGTCTGGGCGGCGGGCGAGCAGTCGTCCGGCGGGCAGGTCGAGATCGGTGAGCAGCAGGTGGGCTGTTTCTTGTCTGCCCGGGGCGTGGATGGCGATCAGGGCGACGATGAGTTCGGCCATCGGGCTGCCGGCGCGGTCGATCAGGCCGCGGAGCTGGCCGGTGGGGATCGGGATGGGCAGGCGCCTCATCGCAGGCAGGGAGATCCCGCGAGTGGGGTCCCGGAAGATGATCCGTTCCTGTTTGAGTGCCCGGAACAGGCTGTGCAGGGCCGACAGGAGATTGCGGGCCGTGACGGGCGGCTGATCGTCGAGGGCTGCCTGGATGTCCTGGCGGGTGATCTCACGCAGGCTGGCGACGCTGCTGGCCCAGCTGACCAGCATCGGGGAGAAGCAGTTGAGGTAGGAGCGGATCGTGGTGAACGGGAACCGCGGATGCGGTCGGCGGCCCTCACCCCGCAGAACCTGCACCCAGCGGCGTACTTCCCCGGCGATGCCGTCAGGAAGGGTTGTGATGCGTCGCTGGATGGCGCGTTCGACGGCGTCGCCCTGGCGGCTGGGGTCGGGGGTGACCATGTCTTTACCAGTCAGGAACTGAAGTACCCGGCTGCGCCGGCCGGCGAGCGCCCGGATGGCGGCCTCGTGGATGGGGGCATCCGCCCCGACCCGGGCCAGCAGGATCCGCGGTGTCTTGGCTCCGGTATGCCGGGCGGCGGTGTTCCAGCCCTGCGCCCGGGCGTGCCGCTGGAATTCCTCCAGCAGGGCTTGGGCGCCCGGAGTGAGCGCGGGCAGCTGGTCCAGTTCGCCGGCGGGCAGGCAGGTCCAGTCGCGGCGGATCTCGAACAGCGTGGCCTGCGCGGGATCGACCAGGTGAGGTGAGACCTGCCGTCGCGGCCTGGCCGCGCAAGGCCGGCCCGGACTGTCGAGGCGAGGCAGCCGGGCAGCCGGTAACCCGGGTGGCGGCCAACTCGCGCATCCGGATCGGCTGGTGCTTCGCCGCAGGCGTAAAACTTCATTGATTTCGGTGCGCGACCACCTCCCCGATGGACAAGCTGACGATTATTGCCGCATAGCCAGCGGCTAGGCGTGCGGTCAGCCGATCAGGGCTGCGGCGCAGGTCCTGCGGACGATCGCTTCGTACGAGACGTTTCCAGCGATTTGGCCGACTTTATCCGCAGGCCGTCCCGGCGGAACCTCGCCAACCCGGTCCTGCGGGCGCGCCATCCGGCTGGGTCCGGCGCCGCCAGCACGGAATATGACCTGTGCACATGTGCCACGGATTGCCCCGGAACGAGTGATCAGGCCATGCTGATAGAACGAAGGTGCGAAAGGGAAGGGTGCCGAGAATGTTCGGAGGGGTGGTCGGAGGGTGCTCGGAGGATGCTGAGGGTGCCGGGGATGCCGAGATGCTCGATCGCGAGATGATGTCTTATCGGGGTCAGAGAAAGCCGCCGGAGTGCTGCTCGCTCTCTCGGCGGATGTACCCGCGATCCGGCAGCATAGGTGAAGCGCGGGCCGAATCCGGTTCACCCTGACCGGCTGGTAACTTTGCCCGGTCCCGCGTAGGCTTTCATAGGTAACGGTGCCGGCTCTGCCCCCCCGGAGCCGGACCGTACGGCGACCCCCGCTCTCCCCCCCGGCGGGGGTCGCCCCATCTCCGGGACTGGCCCGGTCTCGCCTTGCAGCGAGATCGGGCCAGTTGCCGGGGCTGGATGCAATCGAATGCAGGGCAAATTCGGACTCCGCGCATGTTCGGGCATGTTCGCGCATGTCATGCGCAGGCCGGTGCCGGACTAGGCCGCCCGCTCCCCGCCCGCTCCCGGCCCGTTCCTGGCTCGCGTCCGGCCCGGCTCCGGGGCCGGGCCGCCCCGGTCGGGGGGCCAGCCCGGACAGATCCGGCCCCGCAGATCCGGTTCCGCAGATCCGCCCGACGACGCCGAGCGGGACAGATCCGGCCCGGACAGACCCTGGCCAGACAGTTTCGGCTCAGACAGAACTGCTCAGCAGGCAGTCCAGTAGTGCGACCGCTCCAGGTTTATCGAGGGGGTGGTTGCCGTTACCGCATTTGGGTGACTGGATGCAGGACGGGCACCCGGCGGCGCACTCACAGCTCGCGATGGCCCGGGCGGTCGCCTGCAGCCACTGCCGCGCGACGGCGAACCCGCGCTCGGCGAATCCGGCCCCGCCGTCGTGGCCGTCGTAGACGAAGACCGTCAGCAGCCCGGTCTCGGGGTGCGGGTCGGCGGACACGCCGCCGACGTCCCACCGGTCACATGAGGCCAGCAGCGGCAGCAGCCCGATCGAGGCGTGCTCCGCGGCGTGCGCGGCGCCGGCCAGATCGATGCCCCGGCCCGCCAGCGCCGCCCGCTGCCGCGGCGAGATCGTCCACCAGACCGCCCTGGTCCGCAGGGTTCGGGCCGGCAGGTCGAGTGCCTCCTGCGCTATCGGAGCGCCGCTGGCGGAGCTGCGCCGGACGAAGGAAACGACCTGGCGGGTGACCAGCACGTCGCCGAAGTGGATGCTGGCCTGGCCCCACGCCTGGCTGGTCAGCTCGGCCGCCACCTGGACGCGGGTGAGCTCGCGCGCCGACGTCGCGTAACCGGGATCGCCCGCCTGCGCCAGCGCCACGCAGCCGGCCAGGTCCAGCTGGCTGACCAGGTACATCTCGCCCTGGTGCGGGTAGACCGCGCCGGTGTGCGCCAGTATGTGGGCCGACGGCTCGTCCATCGTGCCGATCAGCCGGCCGGTAGGCCGCTCGACGATCCGCACCGGCGCGCCGCCCGTGCCGCGCAGGCCCGTCCGCGCCGCGACCCCCCGGCGCGTGCAGTACCAACGGCCCTCGCGCGAGCGCAGCAGCCCGTCCTGGCTCAGCTTCGCCACCACCGGTCCGGCCGCGGGCCCGAACTGCTGGAGGTCGGCCTCGGTCAGCGGCAGTTCGGCCGCCGCGGCGCACAGGTGCGGCGCCAGCACGTACGGGTTGGCCGGGTCGAGGACGGTGGCCTCGACCGGCGCGCCGAGCAGAGCATCGGGATGATGCACCAGGTAGGTGTCGAGTGGGTCGTCGCGGGCGATCAGGATCGCCACCGCGTCGCGGCCGGCCCGGCCCGCCCGTCCGGCCTGCTGCCACAGCGCGGCCCTGGTGCCCGGCCAGCCGACGACCAGCACGGCGTCCAGGCCGGCGATGTTCACCCCCAGCTCCAGCGCCGTCGTCGTCGCCAGCGCGGTGATCTCGCCCGTGCGCAGCGCCTCCTCCAGCGCCCGGCGGTCGGCGGCCAGGTAGCCCGACCGGTAGGCGGCCACCCGCGTCGCCAGGTCGGGCGCGCCCGCCTCCAGCACCTGCCGCCTGGCCGCCAGCGCCACGAACTCGGCGCCGCGCCGGGACCGTACGAAGGCCAGCGTCGGCACCCCCCCGAGGACCAGGTCCGCCAGCAGGTCCGCGGCCTCCGCCGTCGCGCTGCGCCGCACCGGCGCTCCGGCCTCGCCCCGGAACTGGGTCAGCGGGGGCTCCCAGAGCGCGAGCGTGACCGGCCCGCGCGGCGCGCCGTCGGCGGTGACGGCCTCGGCGCGCAGGCCCGTCAGCAGCCGCGCGCATCGGGACGGCTCGCTGATGGTCGCCGAGGCCAGGATGAACACCGCCTCGGCGCCCGCGCGGGCGAGAGTGACGCGCCGCAGCCGCCGCAGGACCTGGGCGACGTGCGAGCCGAAGACGCCGCGATAGGCGTGGCACTCGTCCACCACGACATACCGCAGTCGCCGGAAGAAGCCGCCCCAGTACGCGTGCCGGGGCAGCAGCGTGTGATGCAGCATGTCCGGGGTCGTCAGCAGGTAGTTCGCGTGCGACCGGGCCCAGGCGCGCTCGGCCGGCGGCGTGTCCCCGTCGACCACGGCCGCGCGCACCCCGTGCAGGCCCAGGGAGGAGACCAGCCGCAGCTGATCGGCGGCCAGCGCCCTGGTGGGCGCGACGTAGAGCGCGGTCGCGCCCTCGAGCACGGCGGTCAGTGTCGGGACGAGATAGCCAAGCGACTTGCCCGAGGCCGTCCCGGTCGAGATGATGACGCTGCGGCCCGACCGGGCTAGCCGCGCGGCCCTGGCCTGATGGGTCCACGGCCGGGCCGCCCCCGACTGCGTGAGCGCCTGGGACAGCTCGGGGGGCAGCCAGTCCGGCCACCGCGAGCGCCGGCCGCGGCGCGCCGGGATGCGCTGCAGGTGCGTCAGCCGTCCCGTGTCCGCACCACGACGCAGGATGCGGGCCTGAGTGGTGCCGGGCCCCGCGGTAGCAGACACCGCGGTAGCGACCCGCGGGCTGCCGGGAGGCGCTAGCTTGACTGTAGGCATCAGGTTTCAGTGTGTCATCACGAGGCAGGGTGCCTCGCACTGCGATCTGGTATAGACATGACCTCAGAGCGTGATTGAATGCGCGACGGAGCATGCTTCCCGGCGGCCGTTAGCCGGGCGGCCTGCCGCTCATACGAGAGCCAGATATGGCGCTGGAGGACTTTGTGGATCTGAAGCTAGATCACCACAGCAAGGACGGGATCGAGATCGTCGACGTGGAAGGCGAGATCGACGTCTACACCGCGCCGCGCCTGCGTGAGCTGCTGATCGACCTGGTGAACAACGGCTTCTACCAGTTGGTCGTCAACATGGAGAAGGTCGAGTTCCTCGACTCGACCGGCCTGGGCGTGCTGGTCGGCGGCCTCAAGCGGGTCCGGGCGCACGACGGGTCGCTGGACCTGGTGTGCACGCAGGAGCGGATTCTCAAGATCTTCCGGATCACCGGGCTGACGAAGGTCTTCGGGATCCACGACACCGTGGACGAGGCAATCGCGGCGCGGAAGTCGGACAAGTAAGCGAGGCTGAAATCCCCGAGATGGCCACGGTCGAACTCAGCTTCACTCCGCTGCCCGCGCACGTCCGCACCGCCCGGCTCGTCGCCGCGGCCGTCGCGAGGCGCAGCGGCGTCGACGAGTCACTGCTGGACGAGGTACGGCTGGCGGTGGGCGAGGCATGCTCGCGCGCCGTCGAGGAGCATCGGCTGCACTGCCCGACCGAGCCGGTCCGGCTGGCCCTCACCGAGCTGGGCGGGCGCTTCGAGGTTGAGGTGACCGACACCGGCATGCAGGGAAACGCCGTCGGCGGCGGGACTCCCGCTTTCCCGCCCGGGTTCGGGATCGCGGTCATCGCGGGCCTCGCCGACGACGTGCGGATCAGCGAGACCGCGGACGGCACGAGCATCAGGATGAGCTGGCCGTCGGCGGTGACGGCCAGCTAGCCCGCGGTTTGCCCGCGTCCTGATGCGCGGTGCGCGCTCGCGCCGCGGGCCGAAGTAGCCGCGGCGCGGGCCAGAAAGGGACCCGACTTACCGTTCCCTTGACCTCATGCGTAGACTCCCGGCACCGATCCGTGGCGCTACCTCGCCAGCATGCTCGCCAAGAAGGGCCACGTCGGGACGCGCCGACCCTGCCACCTGGGCAGTTCCTCGGGCGATGTTCGTTTCCCCTGTCGAGGAGGACAGATGTCGAGGCTCAATCCCGCTTTGGCGAGCGGAGCCGCTACCGTCACCGGCGCCAACCTGTACTGGGTTTTCGCCGTGGTCGTGGTCGCCGTGGTGGCGCTGGCCGTAGCCGGCTTCCTGGTCCGCGACGTCCTGGCGGCCAGTCAAGGCTCGCCGAAGATGCAAGAGATCGCCCTGGCGGTCCAGGAGGGTGCGTCGGCCTACCTGCGGCGACAGTTCAAGACCATCGGCGTCTTTGTCGTCCTGATCTTCTTCGTGTTGCTGATCTTGCCGGCGGACGGTGAGTCGGTCCGGATTGGGCGCTCGGTCGCCTTCCTGTTTGGTGCCCTGTTCTCGGCGACGACCGGCTTCACGGGCATGTGGCTGGCCGTCCGCGGGAACGTCCGGGTGGCCGCGGCGGCCAAGGAGTCGGGTGAGCGGTCCGCGATGCGGATCGCGTTCCGCACCGGCGGCGTGGCCGGCATGTTCACCGTCGGGCTGGGCCTGCTCGGCGCCGCGATCGTGGTGATCATCTACCGCGCGAACGCCTCCGGCGTGCTGGAGGGCTTCGGATTCGGCGCGGCGCTGCTGGCCATGTTCATGCGTGTCGGCGGCGGCATCTTCACCAAGGCGGCGGACGTCGGCGCTGACCTCGTCGGCAAGGTGGAGAAGGGCATCCCCGAGGACGACCCGCGTAACGCGGCCACCATCGCGGACAACGTGGGCGACAACGTCGGTGACTGCGCGGGCATGGCCGCCGACCTGTTCGAGTCCTACTCCGTGATGCTGGTGGCCTCCCTCATCCTCGGCCGGGCCGCGTTCGGCTCGCAGGGGCTGGTCTTCCCGCTGATCGTCCCGATGGTCGGCGTCCTCACCGCGATCCTCGGCATCTTCGTCGTCGCGCCGCGCAAGAACGACCGCAGTGGCATGACCGCCATTAACCGGGGCTTCTTCGTCTCGGCGATCTTCTCGCTGATCCTGGTCGTGGTGGCTGCCTTTATCTACCTGCCGTCCAAGTTCAGCGGCCTCACGGGCGTGTCGTCGGCGGCGATCTTGCACCACAGCGGCAACCCACGGCTCTTCGCCATCGGCGCCGTCCTGATCGGGCTCGTGCTCGCCAGCGTCATCCAGCTGCTCACCGGCTACTTCACCGAGACCACCCGCCGCCCGGTCAAGGACATCGGCGAGAGCTCGCTGACCGGTCCGGCCACCGTGATCCTGTCCGGCATCTCGGTCGGCCTGGAGTCGGCGGTGTACTCGGCGCTGCTGATCGGCGGCGCCGTCTACCTCGCCTTCCTGCTCGGCACGGGCAACGCCACCATCGCGCTGTTCGCGGTCGCGCTGGCCGGCACCGGCCTGCTGACGACCGTGGGCGTGATCGTGTCGATGGACACCTTCGGGCCGGTCTCGGACAACGCCCAGGGCATCGCGGAGATGTCCGGCGAGGTCGAGGGCGAGGCCGCGCAGGTGCTGACCCGCCTGGACGCGGTCGGCAACACCACCAAGGCGATCACCAAGGGCATCGCGATCGCGACCGCGGTGCTGGCCGCGACCGCGCTGTTCGGCGCGTTCCGCACCCAGGTCGAATCCGCGCTGGGCAGCGCGGCCGCGAAGACCTTCAGCCTGTCCATCGACCAGCCGAACGTGCTGTTCGGCCTGATCATCGGCGCGGCCGTGGTGTTCTTCTTCTCCGGCCTGGCGATCATGGCGGTGGGCCGCGCGGCGGGCCGGGTGGTCTATGAGGTCCGCCAGCAGTTCCGCGACCACCCGGGCATCATGGATTACACCGAGAAGCCCGAGTACGGGCGGGTGGTGGACATCTGCACCCGGGACTCGCTGCGGGAGCTGGCGACCCCGGGCCTGCTGGCGGTGCTCGCCCCGATCGCCGTCGGGTTCGCGTTCGGTTACGCGCCGCTCGGGGCGTTCCTGGCCGGCGCGATCGCGGCCGGGGCCCTGATGGCGGTCTTCCTGGCCAACTCCGGCGGGGCCTGGGACAACGCCAAGAAGCTCGTCGAGGACGGGAACTACGGCGGCAAGGGCTCGGACGCGCACGAGGCGACCATCATCGGCGACACCGTGGGCGACCCGTTCAAGGACACCGCGGGCCCGGCGATCAACCCCCTGATCAAGGTCATGAACCTGGTGTCGCTGCTGATCGCCACCAGCGTCGTGCGCTACAGCCACAACCTCGGCCTGCGCGCCGGGGTGGCGATCGTCGCGGCGGGGATCATCGTCGGGGCGGTCCTGGTCGCCAAGCGCCGGGCGACCGGCGTCGGGGCCGGCTCAGCCGACGGCCCGGCGGCGGTGGCGGGCCCGGCCGATGGCCCGGCCGCGACGGGTGGGACCGACAAGGCCGCGACGGGTGGGACCGACAAGGCCGCGGCGGAGCAGACGACCGCCTGAGGCATCCGCTCCAGACGTCGGCGGCCCGGTGAGCGTGATCACCGGGCCGCCGCCGTTAGTGATGAAGTCAACGCATCTTGCCGGGGCCGGCCCCGCGCGCCGCCGAGAATCTGGCTAGGAGGTAGCCGACGATGGGGGTCATGAACCTGCTGATCGTGATGCGGCACGCCAAGGCCGGCGAGCTGCCGGGCGGTCCCGACGCCGAGCGCGCGCTCCGCGAGCGGGGCCGCCGCGACGCAGGCTCCGCCGGCCGCTGGCTGCGGGATAACGGCTACGTCCCCGCGTCGGTCATCTGCTCAGCTGCCCGGCGGACCCGGCAGACCTGGCAGGAGGTGTCGGCCGAGCTGGGCGGCGAGGTGAGCTGCAGCACCGACCCGCGGCTGTACAGGGCGGACGTGGACGATCTGATGGACATCATCGCCGCGACGCCCGCGGCGCTGGCCTCGCTCATGTACGTCGGTCACAATCCCGCGGCGGCGCAGCTGGTGGCGACCCTCATCGGGGCTGAGCTGGACTTTCCGACCGCCGCGATCGGCGTTATCGGACTGCCCGGCCCGTGGGCGGAGCTGGCTCCCGGCACCGGAGAGCTGATCGCGTCGTGGACGCCGCGCTGACCGGCGCGTCGGCGCCCGGCCAGCCGGCTAGCCGGGCAAGATTCCCGCGCGGGCGCCGTCCTCCGCGTCGGCCGCCTCGACGTCCTGCCGGGAGATGCCCAGCAGGTACAAGATCGCGTCCAGGTTGGGCACGCTGACCGAGGTATCCGCCGCGTTCCTGACGACGGGCTTGGCGTTGAAGGCGATCCCGAGCCCGGCGGCCGCGATCATGTCGAGGTCGTTCGCGCCGTCCCCCACGGCCACCGACTGGCTCAGCGGCACTCCAGCCTGCGCCGCGAATAGCCGCAGTGCGCGCTCCTTTCCCGGCCGGTCGATGATCTCGCCCGTTACCCGGCCGGTCAGCCGGCCGTCGGCGACCTCCAGCGTGTTCGCCGCCGAGTAGTCCAGCCCCAGCTCGCTGGTCAGCCAGTCCGTGAACTGGGTGAAGCCGCCGCTGACGACGCCGCAGCGGTAGCCGAGCCGCTTGAGGGTCCGGATCAGGGTCCGCGCTCCCGGCGCCAGCCGCAGGCCCTGCAGCACCTTGTCGATGGCCGAGACCTCCAGCCCGGCGAGCAGGGCGACCCGCTCATGCAGGGACTGGGTGAAGTCGATCTCGCCGCGCATCGCCGCGGCTGTCAGCTGCGCCACCTCCGTCGCGCAGCCCGCCTGCTCGGCGAGCAGCTCGATCGCCTCATCCTGGAGCAGCGTGGAGTCGACGTCCATCACGATCAGTCGCATCGCCCGCCGGTGCAGGCCGCCGCGCTGCACGGCCACGTCCACCCCGAGCCGGACCGACTCCCCGGCGAGCGTCGCCCGCAGGCTGACGGGGTCCGCGCCGGAAAGATCAAATTCAATGCAGGTAACCGGCCGGTGCGCGAGCCGTCCGATCCGGTCAATGTTGGCCCCGTTGGCGGCAATCGCACCGGCGATGGCGGCGATGACGGTCGGCGTCAGAGGGCTGCCCAGGACCGTGACATGCAGGCTGCCCCGGCGGCGCGGCGGCCGTTCCACCGAGCCCATCGTTATCTCCACGTCCATGCCCAGGTCGGCGGCCAGCTCGGTCACCTGCCGGTGAATCGCGGTGAGGTCGGGAGCGGCGCCGCAGGACAGCAGCACGCCGAGGATGAGCCGCCCCCGGATCACGACCTGCTCGACGTCGAGGACGCGCAGGTCGTGCGCGGACAAGGCGCCGAAAAGCCGGGACGTGACGCCAGGCCGGTCCCGTCCGGTCAGGGTCACGAGCAGGGTGATCTGCGGCTCCGACATAGCGCTGCCAACGCTACCGATACCGATCGGGCAACGCCGGCGGCGGGGCACGCCGACGGCGCGCGGCGGGCGTTACCCCTGGGCGTTACCCCTGGGCGGGCGCGGCGACCTGCCTGAGGAGGAGCTCGCCGGCCGCGCCGGGTACCCAGCGCAGCGGCTTCTCGAAGTGGACGGTCGTGCCGGTCCGCCCGTTGCCGGTCAGCCGCAGGTTGTCGACGACCGCGTCCATGATCTTGAGGCCGCGGCCGTGCTCGGCGGTCGCCGCCGCCAGCTCGTCACCGGGACTCGCCGCCGCCAGCCCGTCGTCAGGGCTCAGCACCGCTGACTCATCGTCCGGGCGAGCCGGCGCGGGCCCGTTGCCCGCGTTCACGACCTCGATGACGCACTGGCCGCCGACGGCGCGGGCCCGCACCTCGAACTCATCGCCCGGCCCGGCGTGCTGAATGACGTTGGCGCACGCCTCGCTGAGTGCCAGGGCGATGTCGGTGCGCGTGCCGGGCATGACGCCGAGCACCTCCAGGCAGCCATCGAGAACCTGCCGGCTGACGGGCACGCTCGCGGCATCTCGCGGCAGGTACAGCACCATGTTGATTTCCACGCCCAGCTACCTCCGACCAGATTCGCAACGATCTGCCCCGCCGCCTCGTCGCGAATCTGCCGGCCTGGCGAGTGAGGCATGGGCATCCCCATTATGGCCAGCTCACGCCGCCAAATCCCGGTCCGCGAGTCCTGGCCCGCGCGAGTCCTGGCCCGCAAGTCTCGCCCTAGCGACAGCAGGTGCCCAGCTACGACGCTCTGTGCACGGGTCAGCGCCCGGTCGGCTCAGGGCAGGAGCAGGTGCACGTCGCCGAACTCGTGCCAGAGGTAACCGCGGTCCAGGGCGGCGGCGTAGCAGCGGGTCAGCAGGTCCTCGCCCGCGAAGGCGGCCAGCATCCTGAGGTGCGAGGAGCGCGGCTCGTGCAGCCCGGTGAGCAGCCCGTCGATCGCCCGGACCCCAGTACCGGGCGTGACGACCAGCTCGGTCCAGCCGGCCACCGCGCCGACAGCGTCACCCGGGCCAGCGGGCCCGGCCGTTTCCAGCACGGCCGTTTCCAGCACGGCCGACTCCAGCGCGCGCACGACCGTCGTGCCCGCGGCGATGACCCGGCCGCCGCTGCGCCGGGTCACGTTGACCAGTCGAGCCGTCATCGGCGGGACCTCGTAATACTCCGGGTACGGGTCCTCGTCGCCTTCCAGGGAGGAGACCCCGGTGTGCAGGGTCAGCGGTGCGATGGTGACGCCGCGCGCCACGAGCCGGGTCACGATCGGCGGGGTGAATGGCCGGCTGGCGCTCGGCATCTCCGCGCTGCCGGGGCGGTCGGCGAACACTGTCTGGTAGGCCTGCGTGGGCCAGGACCTCTGGACGTAGGAGTACCTGATCGGGACACCGTGGCGGAGCAGGTAGGGCACGACGGCCGTGGACAGCCTGGCCCGCCACAGCCGGGCGGTGAACCTGGCGGTCAGCAGCAGCCGGGCGCCGCCGGGCAGGTCGAGTCGCTGGCCGGGGGCGCCACCGCCATACGGGATCGTGGTGCCGCCGTGGGCCGCGCGCAGCTCGATCAGCCAGTCACCGTCAGGCATGGCCGTAGAGAAATGCACCGTCAGCCCGCCGTCGGCGGGGACCGCGGCGGGCAGCGTGCCCGAGGTGTTGACCAGGATCAGGTCGCCGGGCAGCAGCAGGCCGGGCAGGTCGGCGAAGGCGTGATGGCTGATCTCGCCCGTCCCGCGTCTGCTGACCATGAGCGCGACGTCGTCCCGGCCGCTGGAGCGGGCCTCGGGTGGCTCATGCGCCTCCCGGGCGGCGGGCAGCGCGAAGTCGACCGTCATGCCCGTGCTTCCCCAGCACGGGCCGCGGCTGGCAGCAGCTCGGTGGCGCGGTACCGGCCGCTCGGCATGCGCTCGGAGATGAGCCGGAGGAAGCCGGGCGTGACGGTGGCCGGAATCGGGCGGTCGGAGATGTCCTCGCCGGGGAAAGCCTGCTGGTGCATGTCGGTGCGCAGGTCACCGGGGTCCACCCACCACACGCGGACAGCGGATTCTTCCGCGGCCAGCACGTTGCAGGCCTGCTCCAGGGCGGCCTTGGCGGCGCCGTAACCACCCCAGCCGGCGTAGGCCTCGACCGCGGCGTCCGAGGTCACGCTGAGCACCGCGCCGGCGGCCCGGCGCAGGTCGGGCAGCAGCAGCTGAGTCAGGGCGATGGGCGCCAGGACATTAACTTCCAGGGCGTCGCGGAGGGCGTCGACCGGGTAGTCCGCCAGCGCGGGCAGCGGGCTGGCGCCGAGCGTGCCGGCGTTGTTGACCAGCAGGCTGGCTCCGCCCAGCGCGACCGCTGCCGCCAGCAGGTCGGCCCGGTGCGCCGGGTCGGCGATGTCGCCGGGAAGCGCGATGATCGGCCCGGCGGCGCCGGCCGGCTCGCGAGCCGCGGCGGCGCCCGAGGTCAGGGTGGCTGAGCCCGAGGTCAGGGTGGCGGCGGCCGCCCGCAGCGTGGCTTCGTCACGGCCGTCGATGACGAGTGAGTACCCGGCGCGGGCCAGGGCCTGAGCGAGCGCGTAGCCCAGGCCACGCGAGCCGCCCGTGACGACAGCTACAGGAGAGTTCTTCATATCTCGCAAGCTAGGCGGGCACCCCCCCGCGCACATCGGCCGCGCGCCCGGCCGGCCCTAGGCCAATGGTCTTAGGTCCCGTGTCCGATCCCGGCTTGGCCGCGCGCCGGTACGGTCGTGGGCATGGGCGATGACCGCGGCCGGATCGGGCGCGAGCTAGGCTCCGGCAGCCAGGACGAGGTGCTGGAGCGCGTCAGTCAGGTCGTGCTGGCCGTGGCGCGCCAGGTGTCGGCCAGGGACGTCCTGCAGATGATCGTCCGCTCGGCCCGCACGCTGGCGGGCGCCAGGTACGCCGCGCTCGGCGTGCCCGATGATCACGGCTCCTTCGCCGAGTTCGTGGTGGACGGGATCTCGGCCCGGCGGCAACGGCTGATCGGTCCGCTGCCGCGTCAGCATGGCATGCTGGCCGTGCTGCTGCGGGAGGGCCAGCCGCTGCGGCTGGCCGACATCCGGGCCGACCCGAGGTTCGAGGGCTGGCCGGCCGCCCATCCTGACCTGTCCGATGTCCTGGCGGTCCCGATCAGGGACGACAGCCAGGTCCTCGGCTTCATCTTCGCCGCCTGCAAGCTCGGCCCCGGCGGCTTCACGCAGCGAGATGAGCAGCTCCTCGGGCTGTTCGCCGCGCATGCCGCGATCGCGCTGACGAACGCGCGGCTCTACGAGCGAGGCCGGGAGCTGACGGTCGCGGAGGAGCGTGGCCGCCTGGCCAGGGATCTGCATGACGCGGTGTCGCAGAAGCTGTTCAGCGCGCGGGTGAAGGCCAGCGCGGCCGCCGTACTGGTCGAACGTGATCCGGCCCGGGCCGTCGCGGAGATGCGGAGCGTCGCGGCGCTGGCCGGCGAGGCGCACGCGGAGCTGAGGGCGGTCATCGACGGGCTGGCGCCGCCCGACCTGGCCCACGGCGGCCTGGCGGCATCGCTGTGCAGCTACGCTCGGCTGGCCGGCCGGACCTACGGGATCGCCGTCGCGGTGGCCGCCGCCGACCTGCCGCCGCTGGACGCCCAGCGCGAGGCGGCCCTGTACCGGGTAGCGCAGGAAGCGCTGCACAACGCGCTCCGGCACTCCGGCGCCAGCGAGATCCGGGTCACCCTGACCGTACGGCGGCGACGGGTCGTCCTGGAGGTCACCGACGACGGCGCGGGCTTCGCCGCGCAGTCGCCGCCCGGCGGCCTGGGCCTGCTCTCCATGCGCGAGCGGGCTAGCTCCGTGGGCGGCTCGCTGACCATCGCGACGGCGCCCGGCGCGGGCACCCGGGTCCGGCTGAGCATCCCGGCCGCCGGTGCCCGCCCGGCCGCCGGTGCCCGCCCGGCGGATGCGTCATGACCGCGAAGATCACCGTGCTGATCGCCGACGATCATCCCGTCGTCCGGCAGGGCCTGCAGGTCCTGCTGAGCGTGCAGGACGACATCGAGGTGGCCGGGGAGGCGGCCGACGGCGCCGAGGCGATCCGCCGCTGCGCGGAGCTCGAGCCCGACGTCCTGCTGCTGGACCTCAAGCTGCCCGTCCTGGACGGCGTGGCCGTGCTGCGGGAGCTGCGCGACCGCGGCAGCCAGATCCGGTCCCTCGTGCTGACCAGTGCTGCCGACCACGACCTGGTGGCCCTGGCCATGCAGGCCGGCGCAGCGGGCTTCCTGTACAAGGACGTTGATCCAGACGCGCTGGTCCGCGCGGTGCGCTCGGTCCATGACGGCAACACCCTGCTCGCGCCGGAAGCGGCCGCGCTGCTGATGTCGGCTCGCGGGGCCAGCGCCGTGACCGGCATCGGCGCGCTGACCCGCCGGGAGCGGGAGGTGCTGGCGCTGCTGGCCGACGGGCGGTCCAACCGCGAGATCGCCCGGCTGCTGCACGTATCCGAGAAGACAGTGAAGACTCATGTCAGCTCAGTCCTGGCCAAGCTGGGTGTGGCCGATCGCACCCAGGCCGCGGTCATCGCGGTTCGGCACGGCGGCCCGATGCCGTAGGTTCAAGCTGATGTCGGGCGGCGGGCCAGGGGAGGAGCGGCGTGTCAGACGAGGTGCTGCGGCTGCGAGCGGTGGCGGTCAGCTACGAGCGGTCGATGCTGCTGCGGGATGTCGACTGGGTCGTGCGCAGCAATGAGAGCTGGGTGGTCATCGGCCCGAACGGGGCCGGCAAGACCACGCTGCTCCAGGTGGCCAGCGCGATGCTGGCCCCGACGACCGGCACCGTGGAGATCCTCGGCGAGCCGCTGGAGACCGCCGACCTCCTCGACCTGCGGACCAGGATCGGGCTGGCCAGCGTCGCCGTGGCCGACCGGGTGCCGCCCACCGAGAAGGTCATCGACCTGGTCCTGACCGCCTCCTACGGGATACTCGGCCGCACCGCGGAGACCTACGATTCCTCCGACCTGACCCGCGCCGTCGAGTTGCTGGACGCGATGGGCTGCGCGCACCTGATCCGGCGGCGGTTCGTGACGCTCTCGGAGGGCGAGCGCAAGCGCGTCCAGATCGCGAGGGCGCTGATGGCCGACCCCGAGCTGCTGCTGCTCGACGAGCCCGCGGCCGGGCTGGACCTCGGCGGCCGGGAGGACCTGCTGCGCCGCATCGCGAGCCTGGCCGGCGACCCGCGGGCCCCGTTGATGGTCATGGTCACTCATCACGTCGAGGAGGTCCCGGCCGGCTTCACCCACGCGATGCTGCTGCGCCGCGGGGCCGTGCTGGCCGCCGGGCCGGTGCACGAGGTGTTCACCGAGCGGAACCTGTCCCGCTGCTTTGGCCTGCCGCTGCGCGTCGCGCGGCACGGCGGGCGGTGGTCCGCCCAGGCGGTCGAGCCGTCCTGACTGTAGCGCGCCCGAGCCCCTCGCTTACGATCATGGGCATGCGGAGAACGCGTGGGCATAGCTGAAGCACTAGCGATCTTCGCAGCAGGAACTGCCGCGGGAACCATTAACGCGGTCGTGGGCTCCGGGTCGCTCATCACTTTCCCGACCTTGCTCGCCTTCGGCTTCCCGCCGGTCGTGGCCAATGTGTCGAACAACATCGGCCTGGTCCCGGGGAACGCCAGCGCCGCCTGGGGCTACCGGCGCGAGCTCGCCGGCCAGCGCGGCCGGCTGGTATGGCTCGGCATCTTCTCGGCCCTCGGATCGGTCGCGGGCGCGGCGGCCCTGCTGGCCCTGCCCGCGACCGCGTTCAAGCTCATCGTGCCGGTCCTGATCCTGGCGTCCTGCGTGCTCGTCCTGGTGCAGCCCAAGCTCAGCGCCCGGATCGCCGCCCGGCGCCAGCGAGCTGACCAGGGCGACCACAACACCCGCGGCGGCCCCATCCTGCCCGTCGGCGTGTTCGGCGCCGCCATCTACGGCGGCTACTTCGGCGCGGCCCAGGGCGTGCTGGTCATCGCGCTGCTCGGCACCTTCCTCGACGAGACCATGCAGCGGATCAACGGCGCCAAGAACGTGCTCGTCGGGATCGTCAACGGCGTCGCGGCCATCGTTTACATCATCTTCGCCCCGCACATCTCCTGGATCGCCGTGCTGCTGATCGCCGTCGGCTCGACCCTCGGCGGCGTGCTCGGCGCGCGGATCGGGCGGCGCCTCCCGCCGATAGCGTTGCGGATCTTCATCGTCGTGATCGGCCTGATCTCCGTCGTCAAGCTGATCTTCTTCTGAGTTCGCTGAGCATGGGCCGGAGTCGGCGGCCGCGCCGGCGGGCAGGAACCAATCATGAAGGGTGACCGAGTGGAGATCGTGGTCGACGCCGGCGACGGTGCCAAGACCTATGAGGTCGCGGCCACCCGCGCCGGGCGGCGCGTGGAGGTGGTGACCAGGCGCGGCCAGGTGGAGGTCAGCGAGCTCACCCGGGGTGGCACGGCGGTGCGCACGGCCCGGTTCATGGCGACCCGGGTCATCGCGGTGGTGGAGTACCCGGCCCCGCGACTGCGGGCGCCACGCGCCTCAGGGGACCCCCGCGCACAACCCGCTGCGTGACGAATGCGATCCTGTGCGTGGGGGACCCAAATAGATGAATCCGGGGGGACCGGGCATCGGGCTCGTCCTGGCCAGGCGCAAGTCTGGTCAGGACGAGCTTCTGAGGGCGGGCATTCCTCGCCGGCACCCCGGACGGCCACTTCGACCTGATCTGACCGTCGGCGGTGGCGGCACCGGGCGGCCGCGGGCGGCCCGTCAGCCACAGCGGATACTCAGCCTGTGGACTCAAGCCGGGCCGCGCCGGACGCGGTCGTCGTCGGATCTGGGCCCAACGGGCTGGCCGCCGCCCTGACGCTGGCCCGGGCCGGCCTGTCGGTCACGGTGATCGAGGGCGCCGCGACGCCCGGCGGGGGCTGCCGGACTGAGGACCTTACCCTGCCGGGTTATCACCACGATGTCTGCGCGGCGGTGCATCCGCTCGCGGCCGCCTCGCCGTTCTTCATCGGCGCCGGGCTCCAGGCCCGCGGTGTCGCGCTGCTGACCCCGAAGGTCGCCTTCGCCCACCCGCTGGACGGCCACTCGCTGGACGGCGGCCGGGCGGCGGCTGTCAGCGGTTCGGTGGACCAGACGGCGAGTGATCTTGGAGCGGATGCCGCCGCCTATCGGCGGCTCCTGGGGCCACTCGTCCGCGACGCGGACGCGATCGTGCCCGCGGTGCTGGCGCCGCTGCGATCGGTCCCGGCCCATCCGCTCGCCATGGCCGGCTTCGGAGCCCGCGGCCTGCTGTCCGCCACGCTGCTGGCCCGGCGGTTCGAGACCGACGAGGCGAGGGCCCTGCTGGCGGGGGTGGCCGCGCACTCGATCCAGCCGCTGAACGCGGCGCTCACCGGCGGGTTCGGGCTGCTGCTCACCACGCTGGCCCATTCGGCGGGCTGGCCGGTGGTGGCCGGCGGTAGCGCGCGGATCATCGATGCCCTCACCGCGGAGCTGACGGAGCTCGGTGGCGAGGTCGTTACCGGCTCGTGGGTGCGCCGCCTCGCCGACCTGCCGCCCGCCCGCGCCGTGCTGCTGGACGTCACGCCGCGCCAGCTCGTCGAGCTGGCCGGCGACCGGCTGCCGGCCGGGTATGCCCGGGCGATGCGGCGGTTCCGGTACGGGCCCGGCGTCTGCAAGGTCGACTGGGCGCTTAGCGGGCCGGTCCCCTGGGCCGCGGCGGCCTGCCGGGAGACCGCGACCGTGCATCTGGGCGGGACGTTCGAGGAGATCGCGCGCAGCGAGTCCGAGGTCGCGGCGGGCCGCCATCCCGACCGCCCGTACTGCATCATCACGCAGCCCGGGGTCCTCGATCCGTCACGCGCGCCGGCCGGCCGGCAGACCCTCTGGGGCTACTGCCACGTGCCGCCCGGCTCGACGGCCGACCTGACCGACCGGATCGAGGCCCAGATCGAGCGGTTCGCGCCGGGCTTCCGGGATCTCATCCTGGCCCGGTCGGTCCGCACGGCGGCCCAGGAGGAGCGCCGCAACCCCAACTACGTGGGCGGGGACATCAACAGCGGCGCGGGAACGCTGCGCCAGACGGTCTTCCGCCCGGCGGTGCGGTGGAACCCGTACCGGACGCCGCTGCCCGGCGTCTACCTATGCTCGGCCGCCACCCCGCCCGGCGGCGGCGTGCACGGGATGTGCGGCACCTGGGCGGCCCGCACGGCCCTGGCCGACCTGGGCGTGGCACGGCGTCGGAGCGGCCCCTGAGTCCTGGCCTCCCCGGCTGTCGGCAGCCTCCGTCGGGGAAGTGCGGTGGCCCGGGGTGGCTCACGTCTCCTGGTCGTCGCGTCTCCGGTCGGGCCGGTCGGGCCGATCGGGCCGGTCACCCCGGCGTGGCCGGGACCGGCCGCCTTTGGGCTCGCCGGTGCTCTGCGCGAGCAGCTCATACGCCGGGTTGATCATGACGGGCATGCCGTCGCGCATGCCGACCGGGCCGCGCAGCCGGACTTTGCAGCCGGGACGCAGCCCGGGGATGTTCGAGCGACCGTAGAACAGCGCGGTGAGCTCGCCGGTCGAGTCCGCGACGTCGCAGGCGAGCACGGTGTTCTGCTCGACCGGGCGGATCTCGACCGCGTGCACCCGGCCCTCGACCACGGCCCGGCCCGGCTGGCTGAGCGTGCCGATCGGGCTGACCCCGGCGGGCGGGACCGGCCGGTCGTAGTCGCTGCCGTCGGAGGCCAGCACGCCTTGCTCGATCGGCCCGCGGACCGCGCTCATCCGCTCGGGGGCGCGCATCGGAGCCTGCGCCGCGGCAGCCTCATCGGCGGTTTCCCCTGCGGTCCCGTAGCCGGCGGCCGGCTGGCCCGCGGTAGTCCCCGCCGCGCCGGCCCCGGCCGCAGCCTGGTCGCCGGCCCCGGCCACCCCGGCCCCGGCCCCGGCCGCCCCGGCCCCGGCCAGCGCCTCCACCCTGCTCCGGACGTCAAACGGGACGATGGTGGCGACCGCGTGCGGGATGCGGCTGATCACCCCGGCGATCCGGTCAGCCGTCCGGTCGTGCAGCAGCCGCCCGAGCAGCGGCGCGTAGCTGCGGCGGGGCAGGATCGCGGTGACGCCCACGCCGGGCAGCGACGCCTCCGCATGGACCAGCGCCGCGGCCGCCGCGGCCAGCCGGCGATCGGGGCAGTCCACGAAGTCGAGCACGATCCCGGTGTTGGCCCGGACCCAGTCCTGGCGGAGCCGGTCAGCCTGCACGTTGTCGATGACGAAATGGACCGCCTGCAGCGTGGTGGGCCGCAGGCTGCGGGCATACCGGAGCGCGGCGATCGTCGCGAGGTCGAAATCATCGACGAACACGAAGACCGTCCGGCGCGAGTAGGTCGGCGGCTCGGCCGGGCGGGCCTTGCGGCGGGTGCCGATGCTCTCCAGGACCGAGGCTTCCAGCCCGTACTGCCGGTTCAGCCAGATGAGGGCGGGCACGCCCAGGGCGAACAGGATCACGACCAGCCAGGCGCCCTCCTTGAACTTGACGATCGTGAAGATCATCACGACGATCAGCGAGGTCAGGCCGGCCGCGAAGGTGATCACCCGCTTGTGCTGCCAGCCCGGCGGGCGATTTCGCGAGAAGTACCGCGACATGCCGAAACCCGCGAGGGTGAACGCCGTGAACACCCCGAGCGCGTAGAACGGCACGAGGCTGTTGACGTTCGCGCCGGCGAAGGCCAGCAGCAGGCAGGACAGCACGGCCAGGACGATGATGCCGTTGGAGAAGACCAGCCGGTGCCCGCGCTTGGTCAGCCATCGGGGCAGGAACGCGTCCTCGGCGACGAAGCTGGCCAGGAACGGGAACCCGTTGAAGCTGGTGTTGCCGCCGGTGTAGAGGATCAGCGCGGTCGCCGCCTGAACCAGGACGAACATGATCGTCCCGAAGACGGTGTGACCGAAGACGAGCCGGGCCTCCTGCGAGATCACCGTCGGCACGCCCGAGTTATACGGCGTGGCGTGCGTCAGGTGGGCCAGCCAGGAGATCCCGGCGACGAGCGAGCCCAGGATCAGGCCCTCGATGACCAGCACCCGGCGGGCGTTGCGGCCCTCCGGCGGCTTGAACGCGCTCACCGCGTTGGACACCGCCTCGATGCCCGTCAGCGATGAGCCGCCGTTGGCGAAGGCCCGCAGCAGCACGAACGCCAGGCCGAAGGTGATGAGGCTGCTGTGGCTGGCGGCCCCGGTCACGATGCCGGCGTGCGGCTGGTACATCGGCAGCGCGCCGAAGACCTCGCGTAGCAGGCCCGTGATGATCATGAGAATCATGAGGCCGGAGAACAGGTAGGTCGGGACCGCGAAGGCCCGCGCCCCCTCCCGGATGCCGCGCAGGTTGCCGTAGAGCATCAAGAGCACGATGCAGATCGAGATGATCTTCAGCAGGTCCGGGTGGTTGAGCACGGGGATGGCCGAGGCGACGGCCGCGGTGCCGGCGGCGACCTGGACGGCCACGGTCACGACGTAGTCGATGAGCAGGGCGATGGCGGCGATCTGGGCGACCCGCGGGCCGAAGTTCTCCCGGGCCACGACGTACGATCCGCCGGCCCTGGTATAGACGCTGACCACCTCGCGGTAGGCCAGCACCACCAGGGTCATCACGAACAAGACCACGCCGGTCAGCGGCAGGATCAGCGTGAAGGCCGCGACACCGAGGCCGCCCTTCAGCAGCTCGATCAGGATTTCCTCGGTGCCGTAGGCGGAGGAGGAGATGCCGTCGGGTGAGAGCACGCCGAGCGCCAGCCGCTTGGACAGGCGCTGCTCCCCTAGCTGCTCGTTAATCAGCGGGGTGCCCAGCAACTTGCGCTTGAGCCCGTAGCCGATGCCCTCGGCGAGGTCGTTACGCCGGACGAGCGAGCCGACCGCTCTGCGCATGGCCACGCGCGTCCTCCTCTGTGACAGCTCTGACGTGGACTTCATACCATTGCGGCAGCAACGCCAGGCCGACCGGTACTGGGCCTGCCCGAGGCGGGCGCCCGGCCGAGCGCGGGCCCGGGGGCAATTTGGTGACCGCCGGATGTTCAGGGTAAGAGAGTTACGGCACCGGTCGTCCCGGCAGGAAGGCTTGTCCGATGACCAGCACACCGGCCGCTCCGGCGCCGCGGGCCCGCAATTCTATGCTGCACCTGTCCGACCTGCTCCGACGGCCGATCACCGGCCGGGGCGGGGAGTCCATCGGCCGGCTGTCCGACATGATCGTGCGGCTGCGCGGTGCCGACGATCCGGTGGTGACCGGCCTGGTCGCGGCCGTGGGCAGCCGCCGGGTATTTGTCCCGATTGACCAGGTGGCCAGCCTCGACGGGGATGAGCTGCGGCTGACCAGCGCCAAGCTCGACCTGCGCCAGTTCGAGCGGCGGCACGGCGAGGTCCTGCTCCGCGCGGACGTGCTCGGCCACCGGCTCATCGACGTCGAGAGCGTGCGCCTGATCCGGGCCGGTGACCTGGAACTGGTCCAGCGCGACGGCGACTGGGCGGTGGCGGGCGTGGACAGCCACCGGCGGTCCCGGCGGCTGCTGCGCCGCGGCTTCGGCCACGGTGGCGGCCGCGGCTTCGGCCGCGGTGGCGGCCGGGATCACGCGGGCGGCCGGGATCACGCGTTCCGCGAGTGGGCGAACTTCGAGCCGCTGATCGGGCACTCGGGCAGTGCCCTGCTGCGCGGGCCGTTCGGGCGCATCCGCCGGCTCAAGCCCGCCCAGATCGCCGACCTGCTCGAGAACGCGTCCAAGGACGAGGAGACTGAGATCCTCGGGCAGGTGCATGCCGACCCCGAGCTCGAGGCGGACGTGTTCGAGGAGCTGGACGAGGATCTGGCCACCCGCCTGCTCGGCGCCCGCACCGACGGCGAGATCGCGGCCGTGCTGGCCCGCATGCGAGCCGATGACGCGGCCGACGCCATCGCCGAGTTGCCGCAGCGCCGGCGGCAGCCCGTGCTGGACCGGCTGCCGGCGGGCCCGCGGGCCAAGGTGCTCACGCTGATGGGCTACAACCCGACCAGCGCGGGCGGGCTGATGAACATGGACTTCGTCGCGCTCCCGGCCGGAGCCAGCGTCGCGGCGGCCATCGCCGCGGTGTCCGCCGCGGATGCCCTCCAGCCGGAGGCGCTGACCAGCGTCCATGCCCTGGATGACGACGGACGGCTCAGCGGGGTCGCCAAGCTGGTCACGCTGGTGCAGGCCAGCCCCGGCTCGACGCTCGCCGCCGTCTGCGACGATGACCCGGTCCGGGTCGCCGCGGACACCGACGTCGTGGACGTGGCCGTGCTCATGAGCGACTACAACCTCATCACCGTCCCGGTCGTGGATTCCCGCCGGAAGATGATCGGCGTGATCACGATTGACGACGTGATCGAGGTCACCCTGCCCGAGGACTGGCGTCGCCGGGAGGCGGCGCAGCCGCCCGATTCCCGCCGCGGCGGTCCCGAGTAAAGGGCATGTCGCAGCCGGCGCAGTCCCGGGCAGGCGCTACACTGCTGATGCAGGATGTGAGACACCTCGTTCGGTGAGGCGTCTTCACGGACACAGGCCACTGATCCCACCCGTCGAGAGACGCTCCGGATCAGGACACCTCTCCCCGGCCTAAGGGGTGAGGCCAAGTGGCTGCGCTGGCGGCAACCGCGTGTCGGGTTGCTGTCGGCTCTACGCCGTGAAGTGCCAAAGCTCTTATGAGAGAGGTGGCTGGCGCTTCGCGCCGGGATGCTCGGGATGCTCGGTGCCGGTGAAACGGTGCCGGGTGCACGGCCCCGGTGCACGCTGGGCTGGCGGCGTCGCAATACGCTACCTCTGTGCGGGTTTTCGATTCCCGTGGGTGTTCGGAACTGGCACCGCGGTGCCGCGGACGGAGGGAGGCGAGCAATGGACCATGATAGTCCGGGCCGAAAATGGCCCCAAGTTGCCGCCGTCCCTGCCTGCTGTGGGCATGCGCTGACGTCGTAACGGCGTCGCTCCCCGACTCTCCAGCTCGTCCAGCCGGTCTAGTTCTGGCCGCTGGCCGCCGCTGACTGCAGCCTGACCGCCGCGCGTGCCCCCCGATCCCGCCTGACCTCCGGCGGTGAAAGGGGTTCCTGTCATGACCTCCACGACCTCGGACCTGCACGGCTCCAGCCTGAACCACGGGGCCGCCCTGGATTCCGCGCACGTCGGCGACATCCGCGGCGCGCTGGGCACTATCTCGCTGGACGACCTGGCGCCGCGCCGGTCGATGCCGGCCAAGCTGAAGACGCTGCTGGCGATCGTCGGCCCCGGCCTGATCGTCATGGTCGGCGACAACGACGCCGGCGCGTTCTCCGTCTACGGGCAGGCTGGCCAGAACTACGGCACGCACCTGCTCTGGACGTTCGTGTTGCTGATCCCGGTGCTGTACATCAACCAGGAAATGGTGCTGCGCCTCGGCTCGGTCACCGGGGTCGGCCACGCCCGGCTAATCCTGGAGCGATTCGGCCGGTTCTGGGGCGCGTTTAGCATTATCGACCTTTTTGTCCTGAATGCGCTGACGATCGTCACGGAGTTCATTGGCATCACCCTCGCGGCCGGGTACCTGGGCGTGCCGAAGATCCTTGCCGTCGGGCTGGCCGCGCTCGTGATCATTGCCTCGGCGATGACCGGCAGCTTCCGCCGGTTCGAGCGGATCGCCATGGCCTTCTGCGCCGGGTCCCTGCTGCTGATCCCGGTCTACGTGCTGGCGCACCCGTCGGCGGGTCAGATGGCCCGGGGCTTCGTGCTGCCGTCGGTACCGGGCGGCAGCGGCCAGCTGGCTACGGTCATGCTGCTGATCATCGGGATAGTCGGAACGACGGTGGCGCCGTGGCAGCTGTTCTTCCAGCAGTCGTACGTCATCGACAAGCGGATCACCCCGCGGTTCATGAAGTACGAGAAGGTCGACCTGATGATCGGCATCGGCGTCGTGATCATCGGCGGCGCCGCCATCATGGGCGCGATGACCGTGGCGTTCGCCGGGACCGCGGGGGCCGGGCACTACACCGACGCGGCAGGGCTGGCCAACGGGCTGGCTGCCTACGCGGGCAAGGCCACGGGCGCCCTGTTCGCCGTCGCGCTGCTGGACGCGTCCATGATCGGCGCCTTCGCCGTGTCGCTGTCCACCGCCTACGCGCTGGGTGACGTGCTCGGCCTCAAGCACTCCCTGCACCGCGGGGCGCGACAGGCCAAGGGTTTCTACGTGATGTACGCCGGCCTGATTGGCGGCGCGGCGGCGATCGTCTTGATCCCCGGCTCGCCGCTCGGCCTGCTGACCGAGGGCGTCCAGGTACTGGCTGGAGTGCTGCTGCCCAGCGCGACGGTGTTCCTGCTGCTGCTGTGCAACGACAAGGCCGTGCTGGGCCCGTGGGTGAACGGGCGCTGGACCAACGCCTTCTCGGTGGCAGTAGTCGCCCTGCTGATCACGCTGTCGCTGGTGCTGACGGCGTCGGTCGCGTTCCCGCACATCACCGCCGGCCAGATCATCATGATCCTGGCGGCCTGCGGCGGGGTCACGCTGCTGGCGGGGACCGGCCTGGCGGTCCGGGGCCTGCTCCGCGGGAAGTCCGCGACAGCCGCAGCGGCGGCCGCGAGCGACCGGTCGGGGCGGGAGAACTGGCGGATGCCCCCGCTGGCCACGCTCACCGCGCCGCCGGTGTCGGCCGCGCGCAAGCTCGGCATGACGGGGATGTGGGTCTACCTGCTGCTCACCATGGTCGTGGTCGTGGTGCGGATCGCCCAGCTCGCGCTCGGCCACTGAGCGGTCAGCGGCGGACGGCGCCGGTGATGAGCCAGCGGGAGCCGCGGGCCCGCAGGGTCAGGGTCGCGAACCGGGCGAGTATCCACAGGCTGTAGGCGAGCCAGAGCGCGACCAGCCCGGCGTGGGTGACCACCACCACGGCGGCGGCCGCCGCGAAGACGGCCAGGGTGACCAGGCCGGCCAGCGCGAGGTAATCCTGGTCGCCAGCGCCGATGAGCACGCCGTCGAGCACGAACACCACGCCCGACACCGGCTGCTGCGCGGCCACGACCAGCAGCAAGGCCAGCAGCAGCCGCCGGACGTCCGGCGCCACGTCGAACAGGGCCGGCAGGAAGGGCCGCGCGGCCAGCAGGATCACCCCGAAGACGACGCCGTAGACGGCGCCCCAGACGATCATCCGGTTCGTCGCTGCCCGGGCGCCGGGCACGTCGCCCGCGCCCAGGTAACGGCCGGTGATTGCCTGGGCGGCGATCGCGATGGCGTCCAGGGCGAAGGTGAGCAGCAGCCAGATCCGGAAGGCGACCTGATGCGCGGCGATGGCCGCGTTGCCTTGCCGGGCGGCGATGGCGGTCGTGATGATCAGCGCCGCCTGCAGCGCCAGCGTGCGCACCACGAGGGATGCCCCGGCGAAGGCGGCGGCCCGCACCCCGGCCAGGTCGGGCGCGAAGCTCACCCCGGCCCGGCGTGCTCCGCGCCCGACCACCGTGAGGTACGCGGCGGCCGTGGCCGTTTGCGCGATCGCCGTGCCCCACGCCGAGCCGGCGATGCCCCAGTGCAGGACCAGCACGAAGACGGCGTTCAGGACGATGTTCACGAGATTGGCGACCACCGCTACCAGCAGCGGCGTCCGGGTGTCCTGCAGGCCGCGCAGCACCCCGATGCCGGCCAGCACCGCGAGCATGGCGGGCGCGCCGAGCAGGCTGATCCGCAGGTAAATGGCCGCCTGCGCGGTGACCGCCGCCGACCCGCCGAAGGCGCCCGCGATAACGGGGGCGAGCGGCCAGCCCGCGCCCAGCACTACGAGGCCGATCAGCGCGGCGAGCCAGAGGCCATCGATGCCCTGCCGGATGGCCGCCTGGCGGTGACCAGCGCCGAGCTGCCGCGCCACCGCCGCGGTCGTCCCGTAGGCGAGGAAGATCGAGATGCCGACGAGGGTGCTGAGCGCCTGGCTGGCGACGCCCAGGCCGCCCAGCGGTACGGTGCCGATCCTGCCGACGATGGCCGAGTCCGCGAGCAGGAACAGCGGCTCGGCTATCAGCGCGCCGAACGCCGGGATCGCCAGTCGCAGGATCTCGCCGTCCTGCGGGCTGCGGGCGGCGGCCAGGAGTCGCCGCACGCGGCCGGCCTGGCTAGCCGTGGTCAGGAGCGCCGCCGGCCTTATGCCACTACCGCGCCTGCGCGCAGGTCCGCGATCTGGGTGGCGGTGAGCCCGAGCCCGGCCAGCACCGTGTCAGTGTCGGCTCCCGGCCGCGGCGGCGCCGTGGGCTGGCCGGTCGCGGACCTGCCGAACCGCGGCGCGGGCGCGGGCTGGGTGATGCCGCCGACCTCGGTGAAGGCGGACCGGGCCACCGCGTGCGGGTGGCCGGGTGCCTCACCGAAGCCGAGCACCGGCGCGACGCACGCGTCCGTCCCGGCGAAGACCGCGGCCCACTCGTCGCGGGGCCGGCCGGCGAACGTCTCGGCGAGCCGACGGCGCAGCTCGGGCCAGCCGGACCGGTCGTGCTGCGCGGGAAGTCCGGCGTCAGCGAGGCCCAGGCCCTCCAGCAGCGCCGCGTAGAACTGCGGCTCGAGCGCGCCCACCGCCACATAGCCGCCGTCCGCGGTCTGGTAGGTGTCGTAGAAGGGCGCGCCGCCGTCCAGCAGGTTGGTGCCCCGCTCGTCCTGCCAGGCGCCGGTCGCTCGCATCCCGTACATGAAGGCGGTCAGCAGCGCGGACCCGTCCACCATCGCGGCGTCGACGACCTGTCCGAGGCCAGACCGCGCCCGCTCAACCAGGGCGGCCAGGATGCCGAGCGCGAGCAGCATGCCGCCGCCGCCGAAGTCGCCGACCAGGTTGAGGGGCGGCACCGGGCGCTCGCCCGCGCGCCCGATCGGCGCCAGCGCGCCGGAGATCGCGATGTAGTCGATGTCATGGCCGGCCGTGGGGGCCAGCGGCCCGTCCTGCCCCCAGCCGGTCATCCGCCCGTAGATGAGCCGCGGGTTCCGCCGCGCGCAGTCATCCGGCCCGAAGCCCAGCCGCTCGGTGACGCCGGGCCGGAATCCCTCCACCAGCACGTCGGCGTCGTCGGCCAGCCTCAGCAGCAGGTCCACCCCGGCCGGGTCCTTGAGGTTGATCCCGATGGACCGGCGGCCGCGCAGCAGCGGGTCGGCGGGCGGTCGCGCCTGCGGCCCGCACCGGTCGGCCCGGTCCACCCGCAGCACGTCCGCGCCGAGGTCAGACAAGATCATGCAGCCAAACGGCCCCGGCGCCAGGCTCGCGACCTCGATGACCCGCACCCCGTCCAGTGGACCCATCCACGCCTCCCGGCCAGTCGCTCCCGATCCCGCACTGGCACCCTACGGCGGGGCCCCGGATCGCCGGGCAGCGGTGCGGGACGTCTGGAACAGCACGGCTGTCTTTGCGGCCTTGACCATCAGCGACTGCCGGAACCTCTGGAACGCCGGAATGTCAGTGCTATCTCCTAGAATCGAACATAGAAGCTAGCAGGGTCAGGGCGTCGGGAGGAGAGTCGGCCGTGGATGCTGCGGGTCAGCCTGCGGGCGGGTTTGCGAGTGCGGCTGACGCGCTGGCGGTCGCGCGGGCGGCGCTGGCGTTCGTCGCTGAGGCGGATGTGGCGTCGCTGCCGACGGCGGTGCAGGCGGACTTGCTGCGGGAGCTGGAGCGGGCGGAGTCGGCGCAGACGGCGGCGCGGGCGAATGTGCTGGGGGTGTTCGCGGGTCAGCTGGGGTTTGAGGATGAC
>DATKRH010000299.1:0-10212 GCA_035532295.1 Streptosporangiaceae bacterium | reverse complement strand
CCACGTGCGCGGTCTGCAGGGCGCGGGTTTCGCCGGTCCGCAGCCCGCACGAGTGCATCAAGGTGAAGAACGCCGCTGCCTGCCATCGCCACGGCGAGCTGGTGGCCAGCGTCGCCGCCGCGGTGAAGAACGCGTCGATCTGCGGCTCAGCAGGTAGGGCCGCGGGGGAATGAACGGGGCTTTCCACCGGTCCGACAGCACGCAGGCGTCGTCATGGCCGGTGGCCTGCAGCCACCGGCCGAAGTCGCGGATGTACGACATCCACGACCGGTAGCGGCCCGAGGTTTCCAGCCGGGATCTCACCCAGCCTTCGACGGTGTCCTGGTCGAAGATGGTCCGGTCGTGCCCGGCGCACCAGGCGTCGAACTGCTGCAGGTACCAGATACGCGACGCGCCGTAGCAGCCCATGTTCTGCTTGAAGGCCAGGTAGCCCTCCAGGTCAGCGGCGAACGCGCTGGTGAACCGCGCGCCGTTCATCGCCGTGCCCCGGCAGGAACTGGCAGCACGCACTGCAGCAGACGCTCCCGGTCAGCGCTCATATACACGCTGGTCGAGTCCTCGGCGGCGTGGCCGAGGACGGCCGAGATCGTCGGCAGCGGCACCGCTGCGCGCAGCAGCCGGGTCGCGGCGCTGTGCCGCAGGAACCGGGTCCCGGCTTTCACATCGGCCACGCCCGCCGCGGCGAACGTCGCTGATATCACCTGGTGCACCGACGCGTGATCGGCCAGCCGGACGTGCGGTGCGAGCGAACGCACGAACACGTGCTCATCAGCCGTGGCCGGCCGCTCGCCGAGCACGTAACCGGCGAGCTTGCCCATCACCAGCGTAGGCAGCGGCAGCGTCAGCGGGTTACCGGTCTTCCGCTGGACGATGCCGATTGTCTGGCCGCGCCAGTCCACATCAGCCAGCCGCAGCGCGATGATGTCGCAGGCCCGCAGCCCGGTCGTCACGGCGAGCAGCGTGATCGCCGCGTTCCTCGCGCTGACGCGCCCCGCGGCGCACGCCCGGACCACCATGTCCCCCTCAGCATCGCCCAGCACCTCGATGATCGGGCGGGACCGCCGGACCCCGGCCAGGCTCACCGCGGCGACCAGATCAGCGCGGCCAGTGAACTTCAGGAACGGGCGGAAGTTCGACACCACCCAGAACAGCGACGACTTCGCCCACCGGTCCAGCAGCGACTCCAGGAACGCCAGCACGCTGCCGCCGTCAGCCTCGCCCAGGTCGCTGATCCCGCGCTGTTCTAAGAACACCAGGTAGCTGCGGGCCACCCGCCCGTACGCCTCGCGCGTGGCTGCCGCCAGGCCCCGGCGCACCATCTCCGCTTCCCACGCCGCATCCAGCGCCGCCAGTGCAGCCGTCGCGGGCCGTGGCCCGCCGCCGCCGCGTCTGCGGACCGACAGATCCACCCGCCCCGTGCGAACATACGAATCGAACACGGCAGTGAGCCGGCGGTAGCTCAGCCGGCGCTGCGCGCTGAACCGGCCAGTCCACGGGCTGACCGTCAACGACGCGAACTCTGCCCCTAACTCCGGGCTGTAATCACAGCCCCGCCCGGCCGCGAACCGGGCAAGCACCTTGATCGTCCTCGCATACTGGCCGATCGTCGGCTCCTGGTAACCAGCCGCACGCAGCTCCGCGACCACCACCGAGCCGATCCCTGTCACCGTCATATCCATCGCCATCTCCTTCCGCAGACGCAGGGGGATACGACGGACGGTAACTCCGAACGTTAAGCCGGGGAACCTGTCAGCAGGCACGGCCTGAGCAGGCCATCCCCAGGTTCTCCGGCTTAACATCAACCCCGGCATAATCGGAGTGGTGGATCGCCCCGGCGGTGACCGGGTGGCCCAGGCGGGCCAGCTGGCTCGCGGCCTGGAGGATGGCCCGCTGGATGAACGCCGTGGTCTTGCTCAGCGAGCATTCCCAGCCGCGGATGGTCCCGGCGTAGGCGTCGATTACGAACGCGACGTAGGCGAAGCCGCCGCCGGCCAGGGCGGCGTAGGTGAAGTCCGCGACCAGCAGCCTGCCCGGCGCGTCCGCCCGGAACTGGCGCTTGACCAGGTCCGGGAACCGCTGCGCCGCCGGGTTGGCGACCGTGGTGCGGATCTTCCGCGCCTGGCGGACGTTGCCGCGCCACCCGTTGGCCCGCATGATCCGCTCCACCGTGCACCTGGCCGCGGTCACGCCCTGCCGGCGCAGCCACCCCCACGCCTTGACCGCCCCGTAGAGCGACTCCGGCGCCCGCCGCCCGTTCCGGCCCGGCTCGAAGATCGAAGCCAGCAGCCTGGTGACCAGCGCGTCATGCAGCGCCCGCCGCGAGGGCGGGCGTCTTCTCCTGGCCCAGTAGGTCCTCGGGGCGATCGCCAGGCCCTGCCCTGACAGGGCCCGGCAGATCGGCACGACCCCGAACCGGTGCCGGAACGCGTCGATGAACTGGCAGGTCAGCCCTGTCGCGGGTCGTGCGCCCGCGCGAAGAAACCCGTCGCCGCCGACAGGATCTCGATCGTCCGCTCCAGCTCCGCCACCTTGCGGCGAAGCGCCCGGACCTGGGCGGCCTCCTCCGTGCTCACCCCCGGAGCGCTCCCCGCGTCGATCTCGGCCTGGCGGATCCACTTACGCAGCGTCTCCGCGCTCATCCCCAGCCGCCCGGCCACCGCCCGGATCGCCGCGTACTCGCTCTCGTAATCCCCGGCGTGCTCGCGGACCAGCCGGATCGCCTTCCCCCCGGTCTCCGCGCTGTAGTTCTGAGTCTTCGCCATATCGTGCCGCCTTCCCAGAATCGAAGGTGCGCACGCTAGCCGGGGCGGTTCAGTCCTGCTGGCTGGCACGGTGGTGGCCGTGGCGGGCATGCGCGTCGTCGCGGTGCTCGACCATGCTGCTCCCGCTTACCGGACCGCGATCGACGCCAGGCCGTTCGTCGTGGCGTACCGCGTCCTGTTCGTGACTGGTGGCCTTGTCTTCCTGGCCTGGTTCCGCCGGGCCCGGATCAGCGCGGAGGGCCGCGGCTGGCATCAGCGCTTCGCCCGGGCGTGGACGTTCTGGGGCTGGATCGTGCCCGTCCTCAACCTGTGGATCCCGCTGCAGATCATGGACGGCATCTGGCAGGCGAGCTTCCCGCGCCGGCCGCGCGGACCGGTCGCCTGGCTGCCCACGCTGTGGTGGGCGAGCTGGGTGCTGTGGGGCGCGCTGCTGGTCCTGAACCGGGGCGCCGTCGTGGTCCTGGAGCTGTGGTTCACCAGCCAGCCGCCCGACCCGGCGGCCCTGGGCCATGGCGGCACCGGGCCTAACATGCCAGACAGCTGGCCCAGCCTCATCGCCTTCGCGGTGTCGGGCCTGGCACTGATAGCGATTGCCCGGACCGTCTCCCGCGGGCCGCTCGCCGCACCCGCCGCGGCACCGCGCTCCGGCGCCAGCACCGCTGAGCAGCCAACCGCCTTCGCCGGCTAATGCCGCCGGCTTAGCGCGCACTTCCGCCCGTCCTGAAGAAGAAGGCCACAGGTCACAGCCCCGGCATCAGCGATTAACGACAATTGTGAGCCGGGCAGGGGCACATGCTCATCACCGAATGTGATCGGCCAGCACCCACGGGCTGATTCCGTAGCCGCCGCTCGGTGCGGGGAACGGAGCATCGCGACGTGCGGCTTGATGAGCGCGGAACAGGCTGTTCTGCGGCCCTCTTGAGCCGGCGTGATTGCGGCTAAGGATCCAGCCTTCGGCGGGTGGTGATCGCTGGATCGTCTTCTGGATGGCTCGGCTGGGGGACCGTTCCGGTCACTACGCTGATCATCGCGGGCAGCCCGGTGACGGAGTCGAGCTCGTCTTCCCCGTTCGCCCTGTCTGAGTACTATGCCGCGACGTGTGCGTGCCTGGTCTGGGGAATGCGGGTGGTGTTCATGCTGGTGCTGCGGCTGGCGGGTGCGTGCTGCAGTGCTCGTGCGGACAGGGCGGTGAGCCAGGCGAAGCCGGTGATGATGCTGGTGCGCTGGAACAGGCCGCCGAGGCTGACAAGGCGGGGCGACTGGCTGAAGCCCGCGGCGGCCAGTGCCATGGTGGCCAGCATCGTCACGGCGGTGCCCGCGCTGTAGAGCCCGAACCCGCGCTGGCCGGCCCGCCAGGACCGCCAGCTGCAGGCGAGCGCGGCGGCGGGCAGGCCGAGGAACACCGGGACGGCCGCCAGCGTGTGCGCCGTGCCGGCGGGGCTGGGCCGGGTGAGCGCATCGGGTGTTCCCGGCGGGTAGCCGCTGACCGGGTCAGTGGTGAAGACGGCCGAGCCGATCAGCCCCGCGCCCGCCGCGCCGATCAGGGCCGGTGCCGCGCGGCTGCTGGTCGCAGGATCACCGGCGCGCGCCAGCCCGGCGGCGGCGGCCAGGAACAGCGTCCCTGTCACAGCGAAGTTCCCCGCCTGGATCCAGCCGCGTGACCCGAGCGCGAGAGAACTGACCGGATGGCGCAGCGGCCGGTAGCCATCCCGTACGACGCCCTCAGCCAGGAAAACCGCGACGAAGACAGGACCAGCGGCCACGCCGCAGCGCAAAAGCCCCCGTGCCCGTGCCTGCGGCGTACCGGGGATGCTGGCAGTCCTCACGATCGAAGCGTAGCGAGGCCAGCCACCGCGACGCCGGCAGCCTGCCCATCAGCGCACGGCAGCTATCGCGGAAGGTGGCCGATCCCCGGTGACAACCCGCGCTCGTAGCCGCCGATATGGTCGCCGGTGCAATTCGCTTGGCGTGATCGCTGAGCCGCACCGAGCCGGTGGTCCTGGCCGTGTGACGGAGTAGTCAGGGTCTGGCGTGCTGGTAGGCGCCGGGGGTGATGCCGTAGTAGCGGGTAAACCAGCGGGTGAGGTGACTCTGGTCCGCGAAGCCGGTTTCGGCGGCTGCCTGGCTGATGGGCTTGCCGCGGGCGATCAGCCGGCGGGCTGTCACGAGCCGGAGCTGGCGCTGGTAGTCGCTGGGCGCGATCCCGTAAGTGGCTTTGAATGCCCGGTGGACGGCGTACCGGCTCCGGCCGACCACGGCGGCCAGGTCGCTGGCAGTGATCTCGCTGGTGTAGCGGTCCCGGATGTACTGCCGGGCGTGCGATGCGGTGGCCGCCGCGCCGGAAGGGAAGCCGGGTCCGGTGACGGGCGGCCTGGTGGCCGCGTGCCGCACCAGCGAGGCCACGGCGCAGGTGAGCAGTTCGTCGCGGCGCAGCGCGGGCGCGCGGTTCACCAGCGCGCGGTGCAGGGCGCGCAGCCCGCCGGCGAGAGCGGGGGCGCTGACCACCGGATCGGCGAATAGCGGCAGCCCGGCAGGGAATCCGGCGATATCGGTGAGGATATCCCTGACCAGTTCCGGGCCGATGTGAATCATCCGGTAAGTGAAGCCCCCCGGGCAGCCGGCGTAGCCGTCGTGCGGATCGTCGGGATTGAACGCCATGACCATGCCCTCGGCGCTCGTGTGCGCGGCTCCCCGGCACGAGAACGCCTGAGCGCCGGCGTCGGTGACGCCGAAGGAGTAGGTCTCGTGGCTGTGCCGGTGATAGACGTGCCGCTCGAAGTGCGCGTGCATGGCCTCCAGCGGACGCTCGCCCGAGCGCCAGTAGGCCGACCACTCGCCTGTCACGACCTCATTCTCACCCGCCGGGGCACGCACCAGCGTTCAATACCAGCACCGGGCGGGCCAGGCAGGCTCAGTGCCATGCACTTCGACACCAAGATCGCCATAGCGGTCCGGATGGACCTGGCGGCATGGCAGAAACTCAATGTCACCGCCTTCCTGGCCAGCGCGGTCGCGGCCGGGATACCCGGGATCCTCGGCGAGGACTACCTCGATGGCTCCGGCAACACCTATTTGCCGATGTACCGCCAGCCCGTGCTCATCTACGCCGCCGACGGCCCCGCACTCGGCCTCGCCCGCGCCCGGGCGCTGGAACGTGGCCTGCCCACGGCCATCTACATCGATGAGATGTTCAGGACCGGCAACGACGAGGACAACCGGGCCGCCGTCCGGGCGGTGCCCGCCGATGAAATGAGCCTGGCCGGACTGGCCGTATACGGGCCGAAGAACACCATGGACAAGATCCTCAAGGGCCTGCCGCTGCACCCATGACCCAGCCCCGGGCCCGGGCGGTAACCACGGTGCCGATACCGCCGCGGACGCAACCGCGCCCGAACACCCCGATCCCGTTCTCCGCAAGTCTTCCGTGCGGGCACCGGTCCGCCGGCATGCTCGCCGTTGCCGGCGAGCCGACGGTCCTTCTGGCTCGCGCCGAACTGGTCAGCCGGCGCTGGTCACAGGGTGGGCCGCAGGGCCGCTATGCAGATGGCTGCGGGGTTGCCCGGTTGCCACCCAGGGAGCGGATCGACCGGGCCGGCCTGGATGAAGCCCCCTGCGCTCCCAGAACGCCCGCGTGGCCTTATACGGCTCGTAGCCGGCCGAGCAGTCCAGGGTCTTGGCTTCGACTACGTTGACGCCGCCGGCGGCAAGTTCGCCCAGCACGCGCCCCAGGATCACTGCGGCGAACCCGTGGCCGCGCCGGGCCGGACCGGCCGCCATCACAAGATCTCTGCCCCGCCCGGTCACTTGCGGGCCGCCACGGCGAAGCCGGCCACCCCACCAGAGCCGGTGAGCACCCAGCCTTCATGGCCGGCGATATCCCGCTCAACCTGGCCGGGGACATCGCTGGTGAAGTAGTCCGGCAGGCCTCCGGCGATGCGCGTGGCCGCAGGGACGTCTTCGGCGGCCGGGCGGCGGACGACGAGCACGACATCATTGCCGGGCTCCAGAACCCGGCCGCAGGCCAATTCCGCCGGACTCCCAGGCAGTGAGGCTATGACGGCCCGCCTGCCACCCGGCCCATCTCATCACGCTGTGCGCTTGATCACTCCCCGCCACGGCGCGCACTGCCGCCGATCTGGTCGGCAAATTGATCGTTGGCATGGCTACCTGAATTGTGCTCCGAACTGGCATTTCTGGGCGTGCTCTGCTCAGCCGGTGGATCGCAGGAGGGGGAGCACGTCCTCGGCTATCCGCTGCATGCCAGCTATCGGGTCTGGGCCGCTGAGAATGAAGTTGAATCCGGTGAAGCCGAGGCCGAGGAGGTCCCGTAGCTGGCTCACCACCTGCGTGGCTGAACCGGTGACCGCATCTAGCTGCGGCTGGGCATATGGATCGATGTGGATGCTCAGGTTGAGGATGCTGCGGATCTCGTCTGGCCGCCGGCCGGCCGCTTCGGCTGCGGCGTCGATCCGGTGCCGCATGGCGGGAAATTCTTCGGTTGGCATGTACCCGAGGGAGGGAATCCAGCCGTCGGCAAGCCTGCCGGTGACCGCGAGCGCGCGCGGGCCGAAGGTGCCCAGCCATACCGGGATCGGGGAGGTGGGCTTGGGTTCCATCCCGAGGTCACGGACGCTGTAGTGGCGCCCGTCCTGGGTATAGCTGGACTGTGTCCAGGCACCGCGGATGACCTGGATGGCTTCCGCCAGGCCGTCGATTTTCCCGGCCGGTGACAGCCCTGAGGCTCCGAGGGCGGCGATCTCCTGGTCGGAGTAGCCGGCGCCCAGCCCGAGGATAAACCGCTGGCCGGAAAGCAGGTCCAGTGATGCCGCGAGCTTGGCGACCATGGCCGGGCGGCGGAACGGGACGCCCAGGACACGGCTAGCGACCTTGATCCGGCTGGTCCGCGCGGCGATCCACGTCAGCATGATGGTCGTCTCGTAGCTGGGGCTGCCGCCGCAGGGATGGTCAGCGGCGGAGACGAAGTCATACCCCAGCCGCTCCGCTTCCCGGGCCATGCCGACCGGATCGTCTCCCGGTGCGGCCGAGGTGGGCACGCTCACCCCAAAGCTCAGTTCAGTCATGATTGGGTGTCCTTGTCCTGTCGGGTTGCTGTCTTGACGGTCAGCCGGGGAAGCAGCATGTGGGTGAGCGGGCCGATGGACAGTGCGTAGGCCGCGGTACCGATGCCGACGGTGCCGCCCAGGGCAAATCCGATCGCCAGCACCGACAGCTCGATCAGCGTGCGCACGGCGCGCAGTGAGTTCCCGCGTGCGGCAATGCCGGTCATCAGCCCGTCACGCGGGCCGGGGCCAAGGCCGGCGCCGATGTAGCAGGCGGTTGCCAGCCCGTTCAGCCCGATGCCGGCCGCAAGCCACACCGCGCGCCAGGCCAGCGATCCGGACGCGGGCAGCACGTCCAGCGCGCCGTTGACCACCAGGCCAACCATGATCGCGTTGCTCACCGTGCCCAGGCCGGGCCGCTGCCGCAGCGGGATCCACGCCAGCAGGACCAGTCCGCTGACGCCGATGGTCACCCATCCCAGCTGCACTCCGAGATGGCGCGCGATGCCCTGGTGCAGGACATCCCACGGGTCAAGGCCAAGCCGGGCCCGCACCATCAGCGCCAGGCTCACCCCGAAGCCCCCGAGCCCGAGGTAAAGGCGTGCCAGGCGTGCCGCCAGACGGCCGCCACCGCGCACCGCCTCGGGAGTCCGCACGCGGCCCCTGCGGAACGCCGCCACGTTTACTGACATGTCAGCAAACGTATCAGGTTCCTGACGTGTCAGCAATAAGCTAGGATCGCGTTCGTGGCATCACCTCGCTGGCTGACCGCTCCGCAAGAGCGTGCCTGGCGCCGGTACCGGCGTATGCGCACGCTGCTTGACCTGCAGATCGCGCGCGACCTCAGCAAAGACTCCGGCCTGTCCGAGACCGACTACGACGTGCTGTCGACGCTGTCGGAGAAACCCGAGGGCTGCTGGCGGGCCCGGGACCTGGCTACCCAGCTGCTCTGGTCGACCAGCCGGCTGGCGCACCATGTCGGGCGGATGGAGCAGCGTGGCCTGGTAGCACGGCAGCCATACGCCGACGACGCACGCGGGGCGCTCATCAGCCTGACCGGGCAGGGACGGGCCACCCTCCGCCAGGCCGCGCCGCAGCACGTCGCCTCCGTCCGCCGCCATATGATCGGCCTGCTCACCGCCGAGGAAGTCGCCGCACTCGACACCATCGCCGGAAAGGTCATCACTCACCTCGCCGGCCAGCTACCCACCGACCTACCGCCACGCGAGCCATGAAACGGCCCGCCCGCCCGCGGCTGCTCCGCGCCCCCCAGCACCGCCATGGCAACCGCATCAGCGCCGCGGCCACGGTTCAGGTATCCGGCCAGCGGCCATGCAGCGCACCTGCGGCGCCGGCCCTTTCGGCACGCTCTTCACCCGCCGGCGGCAGTCAGCCGGTGCCGCCGATCATCGCTCCGGTGGTTTCGCGGGTCAGTTCTGGATCTGGCCCGCATAACGTGACGGTAACGGCGCGATCGGCGCGAAGGCAGTCGTCGCGGTCCCCGCCCGCTGGGCTCAAGCGGCCTCTCAGCCTCCGTGTGGGAATGCGTTCAAGGAAGACCCGCTGGCTCGCCGCCTGTCCATGTGGACGGGCCAGAGCCCAGATCGACGGCAGCCTGTCATGTCCGATTCCTGCCAGCATCGGTGCCGTTAGGTCGGCAAGCTGGAGGCATGACACACACGACTGCGGGCACCGGTGCCCTGACGTTCGAGGCGATCCCGGCGGCCGAGCTTGCGGAGATCCGGGCGGCGGGCCGTGACGAGGCTGGAAACTCGCTGACTGTGCAGGCTGACAACGGCGGCAGTCCGGTGCGGTGCTGCCTGCGCGAGACGCGGCCCGGCGAGCGGGTCATGCTGATCGCCTACACGCCGCCAGGCACCGCCGGGGCATACGCCGAGCGTGGCCCGGTGTTCGTCCACGCCGACCCCTGCGAGGGCTACCCGACCCCCCGCCGCTACCCGCCGGGTCTGCGTCATCGCATGCAGGTGGTGCGCGCCTACGACCGGCAGGGCCGGATCGCCGACGGCATGCTGGCGTGGCCGGCGAGGCGGGAGACGTCGGCGGGGTCCATGTTCCAGGTGAACAGGGCGGTGGTGCAGAACACGTGCCGCAGGCTGTGCCAGGTCCACGGGCCGTTCCCGGCAGCGTCGCGCCATCCGGCGGCCTGGTAGGCGGGTGCCAGGACGCGGCGGGCGAAGTTGGAGGAGCGCCAGTGCCTGCCGCGGGGGGAGGGGAAGATCAGGCCCAGGGGGTTGGTCCCGGCGTCCTGCCCGGCGCGCACCGCCTCGATGCGGGCCGCGACCATGCCGGCCAGGGGGTAGCCCTCGGGAGTGCGGCGTGGGTAGATGGTGCGGCGCCGCTTGCGGCCCTTGGGCGCCTCCACGTACAGC
>DATKRH010000298.1:0-14729 GCA_035532295.1 Streptosporangiaceae bacterium | reverse complement strand
GGTTCGCACTTATCCCACCCCCCTATGGCACGCCCGATCCGAACCAATGAGCCAGTGCAGTGCTCAGTCGCCGAGCTCGGCGCGACGGCGGGTGACGTACTCCTCCAGCTCGGCGCGGATCGCGTCGTCCAGCGGCGGGGGCTCGTAGGCGTCCAGCGTCCTGGCGCAGATCTCGCCGGCCCGGGCGGTCGCGTCCTTGCCGCCGAGCTTGAGCCAGCGCTCGTAGTTCGCGGTCGAGGACAGCAGCGGCCGGTAGAAGCACTCCCGGAACCGCTCCATGGTGTGGGCCGCGCCCAGGAAGTGGCCGCCGTGCCCGACCTCCTCGTGCGCGCCGAACGCCAGCGACTCCTCGTCGATCTCCAGCGGGGTGAACTCCGCCCGCAGCATCCGCAGCAGCTCGATGTCGACGATGAACTTCTCGTAGCACGAGACCAAGCCGCCTTCCAGCCAGCCGGCCGCGTGCATCACGAAGTTGGTGCCGGCCAGGAACGTCGGCAGCAGCGTCATCAGCGACTCATACGCCGCCTGCGCGTCGCAGGTCTGGCTGGAGTTCAGCCCGCCGCCGGTGCGGAACGGCAGGCCGTAGTGCCGGGCCAGCTGCCCCGTGCACAGCAGGCCGATGCCGGACTCCGGGGTGCCGAAGCTGGGCGAGCCCGACTGCATGTCGATGTTGGACAGGAACGAGCCGAAGATCACCGGGCAGCCCGGCCGGATCAGCTGGGCCAGCGCGATCCCGGACAGGGCCTCGGCTAGCTGCTGCACGAGCGCGGCGGGAATGGTGACCGGCGACATCGCGCCCATGAGCAGGAACGGGGTGAGCACCACCGGCTGATTGGCCGCGCAGTACTCGAACTGGGCGTCCAGCATCCGGTCGTCCCAGCGCAGCGGGGAATTGCAGTTGATCAGGGAGATCGTGGCCGGGGTCTGCTCGATCGCGGCGCGCCCGCCGAACAGGATCTCCGTCATCTTGATGGTGTCGACGGCGTTCGGCCCGGACACGACGTTGCCCATGTAGAACTTGTCGGTGACCGTCTGCAGGGCGTAGATCATGTCCAGGTGCCGGGAGTCCAGCGGCGCGTCGTCCGGCTCGCAGATCACCCCGCCGGCGGAGTCCAGCTGCGGGAACGACTGCGCCAGCATGGCCATCCGCCGGAAGTCCGCCATCGTGGCGTTGCGGCGCACGTCCCCCTCGCGCACGAACGGCGACCCGTAGACCGCGCTGAAGACCATGTCATCGCCGCCGATGTGCACGGTGTTGGCCGGGTTCCGGGCCTGGACGTCGAACTCGCGCGGCGCCTTGGCCACCTGCTCCATGACGAAATCCGGGTCCAGGAAGACGGTCTCGCCGTCGACCCGCTGGCCCGCCTTGGCGAACAGCTGCGCCGCCTCCGGCTTGGCGAACTGCACGCCGATCTCCGAGACGATCCGGCGCCAGCCCTTGTCGAGCACGCCGATGGCGTCCGGCGACAGGATCTCGTACCTGGGCATGCCGTTGCGGAACATTGCCACCTCGCACGTCAGTTGAGCAGTGCCGTATTAGCTGACCAGTGCCGTCTTGACCGGCGCGGACAGTCAAATCTAGGATCACATAGTAGAACATGGTTCCGTAAGGTGGAACTTGTTGTGAACGAACTCTCCGAAGGGTCAGCCGTGACCAGCCCGAACGGAACGCAGGCGGTGGAGCGAGCGGCCCAGCTGCTCATCGAGGTGGCCCGGCATCGCGACCCGGTGACCTTCTCCGAGCTGACCGAGACCAGCGGCCTGGCCAAGAGCACCGCTTCCCGTCTGCTCACCGCTCTCGAACGTAACGGGCTCGTCCGGCGCGACCCGGCTGGCCGGTTCCGGCCCGGCGAGGTGTTCGTGTCCTATGCCTGCCGCGGCGGCGCGGAAGCCGACCTGGTCGGTGTCGCCCAGCCGTTCCTGGACCGGCTGGGTGAACAGACCGGCGAGACGGTCAACCTGGGCGTGCCGCGCGGCGGTGGCCTGGTCGAGCAGATCGCCCAGGTGGACAGCACCTACCTCATCGGCGGCACCAACTGGGTGGGCATGTCCGTGCCGCTGCACTGCGCCGCGCTCGGCAAGGTGCTGCTCGCCTACGGCGCCGCGGACCTGCCGCGCGGCAAGCTGGAGCAGCGGACCACCCGGACCCTGACCAGCCGGGCGGCGATCGAGGCGGACCTGGCGGTGGTCCGCGAGCGCGGCTACGCGGTCACCGACGAGGAGCTCGAGCCCGGCCTGGTGGCCGTGGCCGCGCCGGTGCAGCGTGATGGCGGGGTGGTGGTCGCGGCGATATCGGTGTCGGGGCCGGCCAGCCGGCTGACCGCGTCAGCCGTCCCGGACGTCGGCGCCCGGTGCGCGCGGGCCGCCGCCGGCCTGTCCGCCGTCCTCGGCCACGAGCCCGCCTCGCGCCAGAACAAGCACGATCCCGGGATGCGCCCCGACCGCGGGATGCGCCCCGACCGCGGGATACCCCCCGACCGCGGGATACCCCCCGACCCCAGGATGCAGAGAGAAGGTGCCCCTTGACACAAGAGGAGCTACTCAGGCAACTCTACGACTTCACCCTGGTGGGCAACGGCCCCGCGGTGATCGAGCTGACCCGTTCCGGGCTGGAGCTGGGGATGGGCCCGGAGACGCTGCTGTACGAGGCGCTCATCCCCTCGCTGGAGGAGGTCGGCGCGCGGTTCGAGCGCGGCGACTTCTTCGTGCCGGAGATGCTGATCGCCGGAAAGGCCATGGCGGGCGCCCTGGACATCCTCCGGCCGCTGCTGGCCGAGACGGGCGCCGAGACTATCGGGAAGATCGTCATGGGGACGGTCAAGGGAGACGTGCACGACATCGGCAAGAATCTCGTGAACATCATGTTCGAGGGCGCCGGCTTCGAGGTCATCGACCTCGGCGTGCAGGTCGCGCCGGAGAAGTTCATCGCCGCGATCAAGGAGCACGAGCCCGACATCGTCGGCTTCTCGGCGTTCCTGACCACCACGATGCCGATGTTCAAGGCGAACATCAACGCGCTGGAGAAGGCCGGCATGCGCGACCAGGTCATCGTCATGGTCGGCGGCGCGCCGGTCACCCAGGAGTACGCCGACGTCGTCGGCGCGGATGGCTACGCCGCCGATGCCTCGGCGGCCGTGGTCAAGGCCAAGGAACTGCTGCGGCGCCGCCGCGCCCTGGCGAACGCCTAGTACGGCGAACACTGAAGACGGCGAACACTGAAGACGGCGAACACTGAAGACGGCGAACACTGAAGACAGAGGGAAGCGCGAATGGAGACAGTCCTCTCCTCGGCGACGAGGGAGCTGCGGATCGGCGGGGAGAACCCGTTCTGCATTATCGGCGAGCGGATCAACCCGACCGGGCGCAAGATCTTCCAGGAACAGCTGCGCCGGGGTGACCTGTCGAGGATCGAGATCGACGTGGCGCAGCAGGTCGCGGGCGGCGCGATGATGCTCGACGTCAACATGGGCGCGCCGCTCGCCGACGAGGCTGAGCTCATGACCAAGGCGGTCCAGCTGATCCAGAGCCTGACCGACCTGCCGCTGTGCCTGGACTCCTCGATCATCGAGGTGCTGGAGGCGGGGCTCGCCGTCTACCAGGGCAAGGCGCTCGTCAACTCCATCACGGCCGAGGACGAGCGGATGGATGCCATCCTGCCGCTGGTCAAGCGGCACGGTGCGGCGGTGATCGCGCTGCCCAACGACGAGGAGGAGATCCCCGAGGAGCCGGCGCGGCGGCTGGAACTGGCCCGCAAGATCGTCGACGTGGCGACGGGCAAGTACGGCATCCCGCTCGAGGACCTCGTGTTCGACCCGCTAGCCATGCCGGTCGGCGCGGACACCTCGCTCGTGATGACCACGCTGGAGACGATCTCGCTGCTGCGCGATGAGCTCGGCGTGAACACGACGCTGGGGGCCTCGAACGTGTCGTTCGGCATGCCGGACCGGCACTCGATCGGCGCGGCGTTCCTGCCGATGGCGGTGACGCACGGCCTGACCAGCGCGATCATGGACGCCCGCGCTCCGCAGCTCGTTAAGTCCGTCAAGGCGGCAGACCTGCTGACGAGCAAGGACCCGTGGGGCGGCGCCTGGATCGCCGCGCACCGGGCCCGGCAGGCCGCCGAGCGGGCCGCAGAGCAGGCCGCCGACCAGGCACCGGCTCAGTAGCGAACCCGATGACCGACACGGAAATGATCGCCGCGGGCGCCGGCCCGGGCGCCGGGCTGCCCCGCCTGTCCGACCCGCCCGCCCGGGTCGACCTGGTCTTCGAGCCCAGCGGCAGCCGTATCCGGGTGCCGCCCGGCGTCACCGTGTTCGACGCGGCGAGCTGGAACGGCATCGCGATCGACTCCACCTGCGGCGGCCACGGCACCTGCAAGAAATGCAAGATCCGGGTCACCGAGGGCAGCGTCCCGGCCTCGCCGCTGGACGCGCGCGCGTTCTCGCCCGGCGAGCTGCGCGACGGCTGGCGGCTGGCCTGCCGGGCGCTGGCCACCGCCGACCTGCAGATCGAGGTCCCGCCGCTGGTCACCAGGCCCAAGGCGGCGACCGTCGGGGTAGGACGCCAGGTCATCCTGCGCCCGGCCGCGCAGAAGCGTTATCTCGAGCTGGCGGAGCCCTCTCTCAGCGATCAGCGCACCGACGCCGAGCGCCTGCTCGCCGGGCTGGATGACCTGGAGGTCCGGGTCGACCTGCCGGTGCTGCGCACGCTCGGGCAGGTGCTGCGCGCGGCCGACTTCAAGGTGACGGCCGTGCTGGTCGACGATGTGCTGATCGGCGTCCAGCCGGGCGACACCACCGGCGAGCTCTACGGCATCGCGTTCGACCTGGGCACCACCACCGTCGTAGCGACGCTGCTGGACCTGTCCACCGGGACGCCGCTGGCCGTCGCGTCCATGCTGAGCAAGCAGCAGCCGTTCGGCGCCGACGTGATCACCCGGATCAGCGCCGTCATGATGGATCCCGCCGCGCTGGGCACGCTGGCCAGGCTGGCGCACGAGACGCTGGCCCAGCTGACCACCGAGGTCTGCGAGCAGGCCGGCATCGATCCCCGCGAGGTCATCGAGGTGGCGGTCGCGGGCAACGCCACCATGACCCACCTGGCGCTGGGCATCGACCCCGAGCCGCTCGGCGTGGCTCCGTTCATCATGTCGACCCGGCTGCTGCCCGAGATCCTCGCCGCCGACCTCGACCTGCCGGTGCACCCGCGGGCCCGGGCGTTCTGCTTTCCGGCGTTCGGCGCCTACGTCGGCGGCGACATCACCTCCGGCCTGCTCGCCTCGGGCATGGACCGTGACTCGCGGACCCGGCTGTTCATCGACATCGGCACGAACTGCGAGATCGTGCTGGGCAACCGCGAGTGGCTGCTGGCCACCGCCGCCCCGGCGGGTCCCGCCTTCGAGGGGGCCGCGATCCGCTGCGGGATGCGTGCCGCCGACGGGGCGATCGAGGTGGTCTCGATGACGCCGCAGGACGTGAAACTCCAGGTGATCGGCGACGCCGAGCCGGACGGCCTGTGCGGCTCGGGGCTCGTGGACGCGGTCGCGAGCCTGGTCGCCGTGGGGCTGCTGGACCCCTCCGGCCGGTTCGTGCCGGAGGAGCAGGCCGCGATCGTGGCACCGGGCCTGGCCCCCCGGCTGACCATGATCGGCAAGGAGCGCGTCTTCGTCCTGCACTGGCAGGGCGAGCCGGGCGACGTGGCCAGCTCGATCTACCTGTCTCAGCGCGACGTCCGGGAACTGCAGTTCGCCAAGGCGGCCATCGCGACCGGCTGGAACATCCTGCTGGAGGAGGCGGGTCTGGCGCCCGGCGACGTCCAGCAGGTGCTGCTGGCCGGCTCGTTCGGCAGCTACCTGTCGCCGGCCAACGCGATCAAGATCGGCCTGGTGCCGCGACTGCCCGCGCTGCGCGTGGTGAGCGCGGGCAACGTGGCCGGCGAGGGGGCGAAGATGGCGCTGCTGTCGGTCCGTGAGCGGGCCGGGGCCCTGGCACTGCTACAGGAGGTGAGGTATGTCGAGCTGTCGGATCGCAGTGACTTCAACGATGCCTTCGTTGACCAGTTGTCCTTCCCTGCCTGAGTCAGCCGCGGGCCGCCTCGCGGTGATCACCTGCGGGGCGCTGACCGGGCACGTCCGCGAGATCGCCGCGCGGCGGGGGTGGCCGGTGCAGGTGCACAGCCTGCCCGCCCTGCTGCACAACCGGCCCGCCCGGATCGCCCCGGCCGCCCGGGCGCTGGCGCTGGAACTGCGGGCCAGGGGCCTGCGGGTGGCGCTGGCCTACGCGGACTGCGGCAGCTACGGCGCGCTCGACGAGCTCTGCGGTGAGCTGGGCATCCGGCGCCTCGCCGGGCTGCACTGCTACGACGTCTTCGGCGGCCAGGACCGGATCAGGGCCATGCTGGAGGCCGATCCCGGCACCTACCTGCTGACGGATTTCCTGGTCCGCAGCTTCCGCCGGACGGTCCTGGCCGAGCTGGGCCTGGACCGTTATCCGGAGCTGTGGCCCGACTACTTCGGCCACTACCGCCGCCTGGCCTGGCTGGCCCAGTCCCCGGACGCCGGGCTAGAGCGAGCGGCGGCCGACATCGCCGACCTGTTCGGCCTGCCGCTGACGGTCATCGACACCGGCACCGGCGGCCTGGAGCGTGAGCTTGAGCTCCTGGTCATGATCCCGAAGAGTCTTGCGCCACCCGCGACGCGAGCCCTTCGCGATCACGAGGCTGACGGTGCGCTGACATGAGACGTGGCGGGCTGGCCCTGGTCGCGCCGCTGCTGGCGACGCCGCGTTACGAGATCCTGCCGACACCCAGCGCCGAGGAGTCCGTGCTGGAGTGGGTGCCCCGCGAGCTGACCATCACGGTGACGACATCACCGGTGAAAGGACTGGAGCCCACGCTCGCCCTGACCGAACGGCTCAGCGCGCACGGATACCACACCGTGCCGCACCTATCGGCACGGCTGGTCCGGGACGGGGCGCACCTGGCCGAGATCGTCGCCCGGCTCACCGCGGCCGGCGTCGATGACGTGTTCGTGCCGGCCGGCGACGCGGACCCGCCCGCCGGGTGCTACCCCAGCGCGCTCGCGCTGCTCGATCACCTCACGCAGCTGGGCAGCCCGTTCGGCCGGGTCGGGATCACGGGCTACCCGGAGAGCCATCCCAAGATCGGCGACGACATCACCGTGCAGGCCATGTGGGACAAGCGCCACCACGCGTCCTACATCGTCAGCAACCTGTGCTTCGACCCGGCGACCCTGCGCAAGTGGATCACCCGGGTCCGCGCGCGAGGCGTCACGCTGCCCGTGCTGGTCGGGCTGGCCGGACCGCTGGAGCGGGCCAGGCTGCTGAAGCTGGCAGCGGTATCGGGCGCGGCCGAGTCGGCCAGGTTCCTGGTCGGCCACGCCGAATGGCTGGTCCGCCTCGGCGCTCCCGGCGGCTACAGTCCCGAGCGGCTGCTGAGCAGGGCGGCGACGACACTGGCCGACCCGCCCAGCGCCGTCGAAGGGCTGCACCTGTTTACCTTCAACCAGGTCAGGCAGACCGAGCAGTGGCGCAGGGAGCTGGTCGAGCGGCTGTCCGGGTGCGCCGGCTGACCGTCAGCGGAGTTGACCGGTTTATTCCCTTCAGTAACGCATCGTGATATAGGTCATACCGGGCATCAGATGGATGATCGCCGCTGACCTTGTGGGTTATACACCCGATCCTCGCCGGGACCACGTCCTCGACTACTGAGAGCGACTGGTTTCCGTGCCTGCGGCCGCATTGGCAGCGCACCCGCGCCGCCGAATTGCCGGCCCGCCCTGAACCCGCGACGCACGCGCCGAGCGCGTGCGCGAGCACGCCTGCAAACGGTTGGCGGCTCCATCCCCGGCTTACGGCCTAAGCCCAGCCGGGCGGCGAGGAACTACAGGGAAGGAAACCCGTTGTTCCCCACTGCCCTGACCGAATTCCTGGCTCGCCGCGGCAAGTCCCTGGCCTACGTCGGAACCGTCGTGGCGCTGACCGGCGCCGGCGTCGGGACCGCCGTAGCAACAACATCCTCATCGGCGACACCGCAGATCGCCAGCGCAGTCCAGCACCTCAGCGTCGGCAAGTCCGACGGCCTTCACCAGCCGACAGCGAACGTCAGGGAGGCGGCAGGCGGGTCGGCCGGCGCTGCCTTCGGGCTGGCAGCGTCCGGGCAGGTACCGTCCCGGCACGCACCGTCCGGGCACGCACCGTCCGGGCACGCGGCCCCGTCCACCGCGGCCGCGCACCGGCCGCATCATCCGGCCGTCCGCGTCCGGCTGGCCTCCAGGAAGCGCCCGCTCCAGCAGGCCGCCGGCCAGCACCCAGCCAGGACTCAGCACCAGGCCACGGCCCAGGCAGCGCTACGGCACCGGGCGCCGTCGGTCACGCATGCCCCGCCCTACCTCATTTACGACTCGGTGACGCCCGCCGCGATCCCTGCCCACCACGTGGTCGCCACCTATGCCACCGGCAACTACGCCGCCTCGCCCTCGCAGGTGGCCGGGCGGAAGGTGATGTGGATCGACACCACCGGGACGGACTACGCGGCCTCGATCCTCGACGTCGAGCCCGGTGACGCCACGCCGTCAGGTGCCGCGAGCTGGGCCTTGCACCGGCTGAGCGCCAGGCCGAACGCACTGGCCCGCATTTACACCATGCGCTCGGAGTGGCCGGCCGTGCAGGCGGCCGTCGCCACGCTCCCGGCACGGATGCGCTCTCACATCCGCTGGTGGATCGCCGACCCCACCGGCAGTCCGCACATCGTGCCCGGCTCCGACGCCACCCAGTGGTACTGGGGGTCGAGTTACGACATCACGACCGCGACCCCGCGCTTCTAGCAGCTCGGGTCCGCGCACGGTCACGCCAGGCCCGGCCGCCGATCGGTTTGCAGTCAGCAACCCGATCGGCGGCCGCGGGCATCTCGGCCCCGGCGCGCGATGCCGCGCCGCACCCGGCTGGCCGCGCCGCACCCGGCTGGCCGCGCCGAGCCCGGCACGGCTAGGGTCGCGTCTGTGACGACACCACGCATCGCCATCGGGCCGGTGCCGCGTGAGTCCGCCGTCCGGGCGGTCCGCGATGGCGGCGGCGAGCCCGCGGGCGTAGATTCCGCGGCGGACGCCCTCGTCTGGCTGAACCCCGCCGACATTGACGGGCTCGGCAAGGCCCTGGCCGCCGCACCCGCGGCCCGCTGGGTGCAGCTTCCCTACGCGGGGGTGGAGCGGGTCGCCGCGGCCGGGCTGCTCGACTCGGTACGGACCTGGACGTGCGCGAAGGGCGCCTACGCCGAGCCGGTCGCCGAGCACGCGCTCATGCTCGCGCTGGCCGGCCTGCGCGGCCTGCGGCAGCGGATCACCGCGCGCTCGTGGGGCAAGGCCGCCGGCGAGAGCCTGTACGACCAGCCGGTCACCATCCTCGGCGGCGGCGGCATCGCGACCAGCCTGCTGGAGCTCCTCGCGCCGCTGCGCGCCGCCGTCACGGTGGTCCGCCGCCAGCCGGGTGAGCTGCCCGGCGCAGTGCGCACGCTGCAGACCGGCCAGCTGCACGAGGCGCTGGCGCAGGCCAGGGTGGTGTTCGTGGCGCTGGCCCTGACGCCCAGCACCGAGCACATCATCGGGCCGGCCGAACTGACCGCGATGCGGCCGGACGCGTGGCTGGTCAACGTCGCACGCGGCCGGCATGTGGACACGGGCGCGCTGGTCACGGCGCTGCGCGAGCGAACCATCGGCGGCGCGGCCCTCGACGTGACCGACCCGGAGCCGCTCCCGGACGGCCACCCGCTGTGGGACCTGGAGAACTGCGTCATCACGCCGCATACCGCGGACACCGAGGAGATGGTCGAGCGGATGCTGGCTCGCCGCATTCAGGAGAACGTGGCCGCCTTCGCGGCGCACGAGCCGCTGATCGGCGTGGTCGATCCCGCAGCCGGTTACTAGCGGCGGGGCTAGCGGAAGGCGGGGCGGGCTCGCCAGGTGACGGGAATCCCGTGCGGCGGGGCCTCGCCCAGAACGCGCCGGCGGCCGCCGGGCCAGGTGGTCAGCGTGACCGGGCAGCCGCCGGCCCGCGACTGCTCCAGGTAGAGGTAGGCGAACCGGGCCGACGGGGTAGCGGCGGCGGCGAGCGCGTCCACCCCCGCAGCCAGTTCGGCGCGCTGCTCCTGGTTCAGGTACTGGCGGAAGATCGAATGCCAGAGCACGGTCCAGCTACCGTCGGCGAGCGTGGTCCGGGCGAGAGTGGCCGTCGCCGACTCCCGGCGCAGCTCGGCCGGGATCGACCGGGCGAGGGTGAGGGCGCCGCGGAGTCGTTCCAGCCGGGCTTGCTGATCCGGCCAGACGTAGGCCGTCAGCGTCAGGGCGCCCGCCGGGGTCGTGGGATCAATGGGATCGAGGTCACCGCCCGTTCGGCCGGCCACCTCGATGTGACCCTCGGGGGGCGCCGCGCCCTGCCATCCGCCGGCCAGGACGACCGGCGATGACGCGACCGCATGGCAGCCGGCGTCGCCCGGCACATGAAAGTGATCGGCGCGCAGGTTCAGCCCGGCGCTGGCGCCAACCTCGACCAGGCGGACGGGCAGGCTGGCCTGCGCCACGACGTGGCGCAGCCCGCCGAGCAGCGCCGCTCCCCGGCCGACCTCGTTGGTCTGCGGCGGGCGCCGCAGCCAGGCCTGGATGGACGAGCCGTGCTCCTTGAGCGTCTGGCGCAGTGCGGTCCAGGCACGGACGCCATCGGGGCCGGGGTCCGCGGTGCCGCCAGCCGAGGGATAGAAGGCCGCGAGCTCGGGCGCTTGTCCACTCAGGACCAGCGCGTGCGCCGCGCCGAGCATCCGCAACGGGAGGACGCTCGACACCGGCTGGGCCAGGTAACCGTCCAGCACCTCGGCGGTCGGGCCGCCGCCGCGGAGGTCCGCGGCGGCCCAGGGCAGCAGGTCCCCGTACAGCGGGCTGCCCAGGGCCCGGCAGGCCGTGGCTTGCTGGCTCAGCATCCGGGCCATGTGCTCGACGGGCGACTCGCTGCGGTCCGGACGTTCCACGACTGAAGGCTATGGCAAGCACCGGGGCGGGCCGGGTGCCGGGGCGGGTGCCGGGGCGGGCTGGGTGCCGGGGCGGCGGGCGGACAGGGTGACATCTCGGGCGTGTCGGTGACGGCGACGGCGGCGTCCGGCACCCAAAATAGGGCCAGGCCCGCCGGATCCCGGCGGTGCCGCACACGGGCGGGGCCCCTCCAGGTATGAGATGGAGGGGCCCCGCTGCGGTCATCCACAGGGCGCCGGGTGGTTATCCCGCTCTTATCCCCCGCGCCGGTTGCTTATCCACCCACTGTCCACAGGTTGGTCCACAGGTGACGGGCTGTTGCCGGCACTGTGCGAGAATCCGCGGGTGCGGACCCCCTCGCCGCCGCGTCAGCGGCGGCCGACGATGGCGCGGCTGGCGGTATCAGTGTGCGTCGGTGCCGTGGCGGCGGTCCTCACGATCATCCTCGGCAACTGGCGGTACGCGCCGAGCATCGGGTGGGACGCGACCGCCATCGTCTTCTGCACCTGGATCTGGCGCGCGATCTGGCCGCTGTCGGCGGAGCAGACCGCGGCCCAGGCGACCGCAGAGGATCCCAGCCGGGCCGTCGGGGACGTGATCATGCTGAGCGCGTGCGTCGCCAGTCTCGGCGCGCTGGGACTGGTGATCGTGGAAGCCCACGCGGCGGCCGGGGCGACGCAGCTCATGCTCGCCCTGCTGGCGGTGCTGAGCGTCGCGATGTCCTGGTTCATCGTGCACACCATCTTCACGCTGCGCTACGCCCTGCTCTATTACGCCGAGCCAGTCGGCGGGATCGGCTTCAACCAGCAAGAGCGGCCGGCTTATCGCGACTTCGCCTATGTCGCGCTGACTCTCGGGATGACATTCCAGGTCTCCGACACCAATCTGGAGAGCTCTGAGGTGCGCGGCACGGCGCTGCGGCACGCCCTGCTCTCCTACCTGTTCGGCGCGGTCATCCTGGCGGCGACGGTCAACCTGGTCGCGGGCCTGGGCAGCAGCGGCGGTGGCGGGTGAACCAGGCCGACTAGGCCACCAATGGCGGCGGCACTGCGATGATGGCGGGCGTGGAAGACCGCCAGGCACCCCTCCTGCAGCCCGAAACCCGGCGAGATCGGCTCTGGAAGGCCGCCGGGACCAGGGGCGTTCCGCTGCAGACCATCCTGGTCGCGGTCACGGTCGTGGCCGCGGCCTATTTCGCCGGCAAGCTCGTGTACCGGCTGCGCGACATCATCTTGCTGATCGCGGCCGCGGGATTCGTCGCCCTGCTCCTGAATCCGCTCGTGGTCGCCCTCCAGCGGTGGCGGGTGAAGCGGCGCGGCCTCGCCGTCGCGGTCGTGACGCTCTGGGGCCTGCTGGTGTTCGTCGGCCTGGCGGCGGCGTTCGGATACCCGCTGGCCAACGGCATTACGCACCTGGCACACACCCTTCCCGCTTACGTCAGCGACGCCGAGCACGGCCGCGGCTGGATCGGCCATCTGGTGACCCGGTACCACGTCCAGAACTGGGTGAAGACCAACGCGCCCAAGCTGGTCAACCTCGGGCAGGGCCTGGCCAGGCCGGCGCTCACACTGGGCAAGGGCGCGTTCTCCCTGGTGCTGGAGCTCATTACGATCTTCGTCCTCGTCTTGCTGCTGCTGATGGAAGGTCCGAAGATGCGGACCGGGCTGCTGGACCTGATGGTGGCGCCCCGGGCGGAGCGCTACTCGCGGATCGCGCGCGAGGTCAACCGCTCGGTCACCGGTTACATGCTGGGGAACTTCCTGACCTCGCTCATCGCGGGGGTCGTCGTGCTGGTGACCCTGCTGGCGCTGGGTGTCCCGTTTCCGTTCTTGTGGGCGCTGTGGGTGGCGCTGGTCGACTTCCTGCCGCTGGTCGGCGGGGCGCTGGCCGGCGTCCCGGTGGTGTTGTTCGCCGTGGGCCACTCGCTGACGGCGGGCATCGTGACCCTGGTGGTGTTCCTGGTCTACACCCAGCTCGAGAACCATGTGCTGAACCCGGTCGTGATGAGCCGGACGGTCAAGGTCAACCCGCTGCTGGTGCTGGTGTCCATCCTCGTGGGGGCGTCCATCGGCAGCTGGATCGGCGGAATCTTCGGCGCCTTCGTGGCGGCGCTGCTGGCCATTCCCAGCGCGGGCGCGATTCAGGTCCTGATCCGGGAGCTCTGGCAGGCCACGGCGCCTGTCCCGGTGATGGCCTCGGCCGCGGCGCCCGGCGCTGCCGAGGGTCCGAGGACCCCGGCGGAATAGGCCGCGCGCAAGAGGCTCTCGTTCAGCAAATCAAGGTCTTCTGGCTATCCACAGGACACCCGCCGTTTATCCCCCGCGCAGCTCACTTATCCACCGGATATCCACACCCTCCTGTGCATAGATGGTCCACAGCCCGGGCCTTCATGGGCCGCCGGCTCAGAGCCGCTGTCGACCGGCCCCTTCCCGGCACGTCCATAATTGGCCGTGGCGTATCACCAGGTCGAGGTCGGCGATGCCGTAGCTGCCGCTGTCACGATCAGCAGCCTGAACCTGCACTGCGGGCTCAGCGGCCGCGGCCAGCCCTTCGACGTGCCCGCGGCGCTCGGGCGCCTGTGCGCCGACATCATCGCGGTCCAGGAAACGTGGCGGACCGCGGACGGCGCCGACGGCGTGGCGGCCGCGGCGCGGGCCCTCGACGCCCAGCTGATCCGTGCCGATGTGAGCACCGGCGCGTCGCTGGCCGAGCTCGGCATCGCGCCGCAGCCCGACCGCGGCGACTGGGGCATCGCGGTGCTGACCACCCTGCCGGTGACCGGCTACGAGACCGTCGACCTCGGCCGGGCGCCCGGCGACCCGCACAGCCGGGCTGCCCTGATCTGCTCGGTCACGGCGCCGGGCGGCTGGCCGCTGCGGCTGGTCAACACGCACCTGACGCACCGCTTCACCAGCCCCGCCCAGCTGCTCCGGCTCGCCCGGCACCTGGGCCGCCAGCCGGTGCCGACGGTCATCGTCGGGGACCTCAACATGCCCCGGCTGGCCACCTGGGTAGCTGCCGGGTACGCGCCGACGGTCCGCGGCCGGACGTACCCGGCGGACTCGCCGCTGATCCAGCTCGATCACCTGCTGACCAGCCCGCAGCTGACCAGCATCGACGCCGCGGTCCTGGCGCCGCTCGGCTCTGATCACCTGCCGATCAGGGCGCGCCTGCGGCCGACCTGACCGCGCCCCCGCGCGCCGGCGGCCGAAAACCCCCCCGGCGCCGGCCGGGCCTGGCCCACAATAGGCCGCATGGATCAGCGCATCAGCCTCATCACCCTCGGGGTCACCGATCTGGGCCGGGCCAGGGCGTTCTATCAGGCCATGGGCTGGCAGGAGGCGCCGGCGCCGGCGCCGGACGTGGCGTTCTTCCAGGCGGGCGGGATGGTGTTCGGCTTGTGGGACCGGGCGAGCCTCGCGCAGGACAGTGCCGTGAGCGATCCCGGAGGCTGGGGCGGCGTGACGCTGGCCTACAACGTCAGCTCGCCGGCCGACGTCGATGCGGTGATCGCCGAGGCGCGCGCCGCCGGCGCCGTCATCGGCCGGGAACCGGGCGAGACGTTCTGGGGCGGCTACTCGGCCGTCTTCATCGACCCGGACGGCCATCCCTGGGAGGTCGCGCACAACCCCGGCTGGCCGCTGGGCCCGGACGGCAGCATCATCCTCAGCGACTCATGACCGGCAGCCCGCCGGGC
>DATKRH010000297.1:0-3150 GCA_035532295.1 Streptosporangiaceae bacterium | reverse complement strand
CAGGACGGCGCGGGTCTCGGTGATCTCGATGGCCTCCGCCAGGGAGACCGGGCGGACCCAGGCGCCCCGGTTCCGCTCCCGGGTGACCAGCCCCTCGTTGCTCAGCAGCACCAGCGCCTCCCGCACCGCGCCCCGCGAGGTCTGGAACTGGCTGGCCAGCTCCGTCTCGACCAGCCGCTGGCCGGGCGCGAACTGCCCGTGGTAGATCGCCACCCGGAGCGTGTCGAGCAGGTCAATGGCCTCGGGCAGGTGCTCGGCGGCCGGCGGCCGGCTCAATGGTCGCCGCTATTGTCGAACAGCGCCAGCGCGGCCGCGGTGTTGGATGCCGGCACGTGGTAAGTCCGGTGCACCAGCCGGACGGCGGGGTTCAGCGCGCCGCGCATGATCAGCCACATGATGAGCTCGATGCCCTCCGCGCCCGCCTCGGCGATGTACTGCTCGCGCGACAGCGCGGCCAGCGACTGCGGGTCGGACTCGATCGCGTCCAGGAACCGGTGGTCGAAGGCCGAGTTGATGAACCCGGCCCGCGCCCCGGCCAGCTGGTGCGACATCCCGCCTGTCCCGAACACCGCGATCTTCTGGTCGCCGGGGAAGCTGGCGATGGCCCGGCCGATGGCCTGGCCCAGCGCGTAGCAGCGGGCCCCCGTGGGCTGCGGGTACTGGATGACGTTGACCAGGATCGGCACCACGGCGCAGGGCCACGCCTCGCCCGGCTCCGGGCAGAACACCGACAGCGGGACGGTCAGGCCGTGATCGACGTCGAAGTTCTGGCAGACCGTGAGGTCGAAGCCGTCGTTCACCAGCCCCCGGACCAGGTGCAGGGACAGTTCCGGCGCGCCGGCCACGTCCGGGACTGGCCGACGGCCGAAGCCCTCGTCCGCCACCGGGTACACGTCCGAGGCGCCGATGGCGAACGTCGGCACCATGTCCAGGTCGAACGCGTTCGCGTGGTCGTTGTAGATGATGACCGCGATGTCGGGCACGTGCCGGGCCATCCAGTCCCGGGCCGGCTGGTACCCGTCAAACAGCGGCTTCCAGTACTCGTCCTGGGTCAGGCCGCGGTCCATGGCCGCGCCGATTGATGGCACGTGCGAGGTGGCCAGACCCCAGATCACCTCAGCCACCGGACCGCCCTCCTGCCCGCATCATCGCCGTGAATTCCGCCTCGGTCACGCCCGAGAACGCGCCGCCCAGGTACTGCATGGACCGGCCGTCGACCATGGCCAGCTTGAAGACGCAGAAGATGCTGCCGCCCAGGTCGAGCATGCGCACCCAGTCGCGGCCCAGGACCGCCTCCCGCTGATCGGCCAGCAGCCCGTGGGCGTCGCAGTACGCGGCCTCGCCCGCCAGGAACGCGGCCCGGTTCTGCGCGCTGCGCAGCGACATGCAGAACTTGTTGAGCCGGTACCCGCGGCGGCTCTGCTCGCCGTCGAACACGTACGTATCCGCCGCGCCGCCGCCTGCTGGTCCTGACACTGCGCCACGCCCTTCGCCCCTGACCGCCGCTGACCACGGCGCGTTCCCGTCGCGAAGGGCCGTCGTCCGGAAGTCTAACGTTAATGCTGACATTACTGTAGACAATCTGGCAGGCGGGCGTCTAGGTTCGACGCTATGCCAGGTCCTGACGACTCCATGCTGGTCATCAGCGCACATGCGGCCGACTTCGTCTGGCGCGCGGGCGGCGCCGTGGCCGCGTACGCCGCGGCCGGGGCCCGCGTGACCGTCGCCTGCCTGAGTTTCGGGGAGCGCGGCGAGTCCGCGCGGCTGTGGCGGCAGGGTAAGTCGCTGGAAGAGATCAAGGAGATCCGCCGCCGGGAGGCGCAGGAGGCCGCCGCCGTTCTCGGTGCGGAGCTGCGGGAGTTCGACGCGGGCGACTACCCGCTGACGCCTACTCCGGAGCTGACCGGCGGCCTGGTGGACCTGTACCGGGAGGTGCAGCCGGACGTCGTGCTGACCCACACCGGCAGCGACCCCTACAACTGCGATCATCCCGTGGCCTTCGAGCTGGCCATGAAGGCCCGCATCCTGGCCCAGGCGGTCGGCGTGCGGCCCGGTGCCGCCGTGATCGGGGCGCCGCCGGTTTTCTGCTTCGAGCCGCACCAGACCGAGATGAGCGGCTTCAAGCCCGACCTGCTGCTGGACATCACGCCGGTCTGGGAGCGCAAGCTCGAGGCCATGCACAAGATGGTCGGCCAGGAGCACCTGTGGGAGTACTACACGGGCGTGGCCGCGCATCGCGGCACGCAGCTCGAGCGCAACTCCAGCGCCAACCTCGGGCACGCGACCTCGGCCAGAGGCGAGGCTTACCAGCGCGTGTTCCCGACGGTGACCACCAGCTTCAGCTGACTTCAGGCTGAGCCCAACCCAGGAAGGCCGTGCGTTGCCGCACCTCGTGGTCCGTGAGATTGACCGCCCCGACCCGGCCGTGGTGGCCGGCTTGTGCGACGCAGGTGTCGCGACCGTGCATGAGGCGGCTGGGCGCACCGGGCTGCTAGCGCCCCGGGTCCGGCCGATCCAGGACGGCACCCGGATCGCCGGCCCGGCCATCACCGTGTCCAGCCACCCGGGGGACAACCTGATGATTCACGCCGCCATCGAGCTGGTCATGCCGGGCGACGTGCTCGTCGTTACCACCACGTCACCGTCCACCGACGGCATGGTCGGCGAGCTGATGGCCACCTCCCTGGCCTACCGGGGCTGCGCCGGCCTGGTCATCGACGCGGGCGTCCGCGACGTGGCGGACCTGCGCGAGATGGGCTTCCCGGTGTGGAGCCGCGCGGTGCACGCCCAGGGCACCGTCAAGGCCTCACCCGGCTCGGTGAACGTGACGGTGAGCTGCGCGGGCCAGATCGTCGCGCCGGGCGACATCGTGGTCGCCGACGACGACGGCGTCTGCGTCGTCGAGCGGGCCAGCGCCGAGACGGTGCTGCAGGCCTCGCAGACCCGGCTCGCCCGCGAGGCGGAGGTCCGCACGGCCATGGGAGCGGGCATCCTGGCCTTGGATTACAACAACCTGCGCCCGCTCCTGGAGCGAGCAGGAGTCCGGTACGTGAACCGCCCGCCAGCCGGGACGGCCTGAGGTCTAGCTACGCGCCAGGTCGCCATCGGCGCCGTAGTCGTGAGCGCCGAACGCGTCGCGCTCGGCGTCAG
>DATKRH010000296.1:0-14652 GCA_035532295.1 Streptosporangiaceae bacterium | reverse complement strand
CTCCGTCATCCACAGCAACTCGCGGCGTGACGGCGGGACCATCACGATCACCGTGATCGCCGTCGGGCACGGGATCCGCGTCGAGGTCATCGACGAGGGCGGTGCGACCGTCCCGGCCCTGCGCCTCCGCGACGACGAACTGGCCGAGGGCGGGCGCGGCCTGCAGATCCTCGACGATCTATCCGCCAGGTGGGACTACTACCAGGACGCGGCCGGAACCGTGACCTGGTTCGAGCTGACAGAGCCACCAGATGAATGACGACGGCGCCCCGGCGCCGGCGGGCGGGCACCAAGGTGGCGGATGAGCGCACGACCATGCTGATCGCCGGGAGGCAGATCGTGCTGTGCCGCGACCACTGGTTCTGGTGGGCCACCGGCCGGTTCCGCGAGGGCCGCACCATCACCGCAGCTCACCCCACAGCGGACCCGGCCGGTGCCGCCCGCCGCATCGCCCGCCACCACGGCGACCTGGAGAGCACGCGCACTCCGCAGTGATGACGGGGAGATCAGCCCATTGAGGGCACTTCGGGGCTAGGCGCCGACGGGCGTGCAGGCGGGCTCGGGCCGATCTCGGCGGCAATGTTGGCGGAGATCGCTGATGCCGCGCATGCCCGGTGCGCTGACATCATCGCGTATGTGCACAAGGCCTCGGCCCGCGGCTTCCTGCGGCCAGCGGCAGCCAGCTATGCGTCCGCCTCGATCCGCTCGAAGATGTCGGCGTCGGTTTCCTGCTGCCATTCCGGTAGGTCGTCCCAGTCTGCGACGTATCCGGGCTTGGGTTCTTCGATGTGCTTGTAGATCTGCGCGATCCAGCACAATGCTACGAAGCGGCCTTTCTGGGCGCGGGTCAGCCTGGTTGTGCTGCCCCCGCTGACGGTGACGAAGTCGTGTACCTGGCTGTAGACGGCTGCGGCGGCCTGGCGTTCCCATTGCGGGGTCTCGTCCGAGGGCGCGACGTATCCCGGCTTCGGCTCACCCGGGTAGTGCTTGCGGACTCCGGCGATCCACGTCTCGCGGAAGACGCGGCCCTGTTCGTCCTTCAAGGTCTGCACGGCGGTTCATGTCGTCGGGATCACCCGCATCCAGGTCAGGGGCGTGTACCGCGCGGCCGGTGATGAGCGGCGCCAGTCCGGGAGATACGTGAACCGGCTCCCCTGAAGTATCGGGCTTCAGGAGAGCTTCGAGCTTCGCCGGGGTGACCTGGAGGAGCCTGCCAAGTTTCGCGCTGCTACGGGCGGGCCTGGGGCTTGTCGAGCGCGGCGAACAGCAGCCCGCCGATCATGGCCATGTTCTTGTGGAACTGGATCCGCTGCTGCTTGCGGGCGGCCGGGTCCTCGACCGTCCAGTACGCGTGCCCGGCCAGGGTGGTGGGAATCAGCGAGCCGGCGAGGGCCAGCGCGGACAGGCGCGGGGCCCGGCCCAGCGCCAGCAGCGTGCCGCCCAGCACCTGCACGGCGGCGTTCCCCCGCACTACCAGTGCGTCGTCGGCGGGAAGCGGGACCACCTTGCGGACCGCGGCCAGCATCGGGGCGGCCTGATCGACGCGCCCGCCCGGCGCCCGCAGGGCGTCGAAGCCGAGCAGGGTGTAGGTGGATCCGGTGAGGATGCGGGCGGCGGGGCGCAAGAGCGCCAGCATGCGCAGGGTCGTGGTCATAGCGCCTCGATATGGGTCCGGGGAACTTTCCGTCAGCAGGACTGTACGCGCCGGCATCAAGGCGATGGCGACGGGGCAGCACCTGCAACCGCCACCCCGGACCCGCAGGCCTGCGCACCCCCGGATGAGGCATCGGCCGACGGCCCTGGACCGGGCGACGGCTCCCGTTGCAAGATCATCAATGATCTTCAGGTTGCGGCTAGGGCCTCGATCTCAACCCGCCAGTCTGGATGCACGAGGCGGCTCACCTGTACCAGGGAACTGGCCGGGGGCCGCTCGGCGGAGATGTACTCGTCCCGTACCTGCCGGAAGACATCCAGGTCCGTTAGGTCGGTCAGGTAGACCGTCAGCTTCACGACGTGCTCCATCGTGGCGCCGGCCGCGGCCAGCGCTGCCGTCAGGTTCTCGAAAACCTGGCGGACCTGCGCCGCCGGATCGCCCTGCCCGACCAGGCGGCCGTCGCGGTCCGCGGGAACCTGGCCGGAGACCGCGACTATGCGCCCGGTAAACGCGACGGCGTGGCTGTATCCGCTGACGGGTGGCAGTCCATCAGGCCTGACGTAGTGCTCCATAGTCCTTGTGGTCCTTCCCTTGCGGCCTTTCGGCACCCGCGATCGCGGTACGCCAGTGCGCGGGCCGCGACGGCGGGAAGTTCCGCTGCTGCCGGCAAGTATCCCGAGTCTCAATGCACGCCGCTCGCTCATGCCGTTCTGGGCGCATGGAGGGTAGCGGGCTGGATGACGGCGCCGGGGCGCGCATCCGCCACGCGTCGGTCACCAGTTTCTCCAGCCGCCCGGCGTCGACCTCTGCCTGCCCGGCCTGCGCTCGGGATAGGACCAGATGAGCCCCTTGTCGGCGACCCGGAAGTCGAAGCCATCGCTGTCGATCTCCGCCACGTGCGGCAGGGCCTGGCGGCCAGCCGACGGTGATTGCTTCGGCGTCCGCCGCCGTTAACTCCAGATGGCACTCGCCCCTAGCGGGTGAACTTCTCCGCCGGCGGCGATCCGGTCAGTTCGCCCCGGGTGGGCCGCCCGCCGCTGGGCATGCTCGCGCAGGTCCGGAGCACATGCGATCAGGAGAACCGCTGCGCCGCCCGGCGACCCAGGGTGGCGCCGAGGGGGGTTATTCCAGTGATCCGCAGAGGCCTTGTCATCGTCATGGGCGCCGTCAGCATCGCGATTCTCGCCACCACTCAGCCCGCCGGCCCGGCCGGGGCCAGCCCGGCCCAGGCAGCCCCGCCGTCGGTGCCGCCAGCCCCGCCGCTGGCGCGGCCCGGCACCATCAAGGCCGGGCTGAACATCCAGTTGACCCCGGCGCAGGCCAGGAACGCGGCTCGCAGCTGCGCCTCGTGGGCCAGCAAGGTCGGCTTCGCCAACAATGGCCGCAGCGGCCACCTGGTGACCGCCGTGGCCATCGCCATGGCCGAGTCCGGCTGCGACGCGTCGGCCTGCTTCAACGACACCACCCGCCAGGCCTGCACCCCCGCGGGCACCCGTCGCAGCCGTGACTCCATCGACCGCGGGGCCTGGCAGATCAACAGCCGCTACTGGAAGAACGTCAGCAACGGATGCGCCTACCGCGGCCTGTGCAGCGCGCGCAGCGCTTACCAGCTGGTCTCGGCCTACGGCACGTATTTCAAGCCGTGGCGGACCTACCTCACGGGCGCTTACCGGCGCTACCTGCCGGAGGCCCGCGCCGCCGTGCAGGCCCTGCGCATCGGCGCCCTGACCACGGCTTACATCGGGTCGTGCGCCGCCTACCCCTCCGATCACCAGCGCGCTAAGGTGCGGCTGGCCAACTGCGGCAGCGCCGCGGGGGACCAGATGTGGACCAGGTCCTCCGCTCAGCTGCGCACCCGCGGCGGGCTGTGCCTGGGCGCCGAGTTCCTCCGGTCCGGGCCGGTCACCGTGCAGCGGTGCTCGGGCCGATGGCGGCAGCAATGGCGGGCGCGGCCCGGCTTCGCCCTCTACAACAGGGGGGCGCGCAAGTGCCTGACCGACCCGGGCGGGTCCATCAGGCCCGGTCACGCGCTCAGCGTCGGCCCGTGCCGCCGCCGGAAGGACAAGGTCTGGTACCGGCCGTAGCTGGCCCGGAGGGTAGGCTAAGGGATGGCAGGCAGCACGCGACCGCGCAGGCGTCCCTGACGACATCCTTAGCGCCGCGCCGGTCCACCGCGTGCGCAGGGCTCGGTCACGCTCGCGCCGGAGAAGCTCATGGGCATCATGATCGCCGCCGCCGCCTCCTCCGCGCACCACTCGTCGCTGGGTTCGTCGCTCGGCATCGACACCCTCATCGCCTGGCTGATCACCGTCAGCATCGGCGCCTTCATGCTCAGCAGGTGGATCGCCCGTGGCGGCCTGCGCCGGCAGCGCGTGGCGAAGGACGGACTGGCCCCGGCGGTGGTCTTCGGGCATTTCGGCCTGGCTATCACCGGGCTGGCGGTGTGGGGCGGCTTTCTGGCGACCGGCTGGCCTGCCCTGGCGTGGGCGGCCGTGGGCGTGCTCATGGTGGTCGTCGGGCTCGGCGTCTCCACGGTGACCCTGCTGACTCCCTACCCCATCCAGGCGCCCGCCGCGGATCGGGCCGTGGGCGAGGTGACTGACGAGATGCTCGGCCGCGCGCTGACCGATGACGTGCTCGCCGGCCAGCTTGTCGATGACCTGCTCGCCCGGGTGGGCTCCGGCCCGGGCCGGGCCGTGCGGACGCCCAGGCCGCGCCCGGCGGTGCTCATCCCGGTCGCTCATGGGGTGGCCGCACTGGCCACATTCCTCCTGGCGGTGCTCACCGCCGCGGGCGTGAGCTGATCTTGTCCAGCCCATGGCCGGTCAGCCTGAGGAACGCGGTCAGGGCCAAGATGACCAGGGCCACCCCGCCGCCTAGCTCCAGGACCTGCAGGCCGTTCTGGTTGTCCAGGGCCAGTTCGACGAAGCCCACCGCGAGGACCATGACGATCATCGCGATGACCCTTCCCTTGAGGTCGTTCAGATCGCGCATCACCAGCCAGGCCGGCATCCTGATGGCTCTGTCGACGTGAATCTCCCTGATGAACAGCTCATAGAACCCCACGGCCGAGATCAGCAAGGTGGCGCCGATGAGGAACAAGTCGATGTCCAGCAGGAACAGGCCGATCTGACGGCCTACGGGAAAAGGATGCCGGGCGATGTCGACGGCCGAGTGGACGAATACGGCGGCCCCGTAGACGAATGCCCCGAGGGCCGCGAGGAGCAGGATCACGACGGGGATAACGGCAAGGCTGAGGGAAGCGGCCAGGGACCGTTCGACCCCGGCTCCTACGGGCCCGGCCAGCTGGTCGGCTTCCGCGTTCGGCTCCGCCCGCCCTGGTTCATCCTGCGGGTCCTCCATGTCGGGTCCCTCTCGCGTCTGATGGTGCCCGGTCGTGCTCGCGGCTCCTGCGTTTCCTACCCGGTGGTTTACCCAGCTGGACCGACGGTCAGTGTCGTTATATCCCCGTCAGGCGCTGCGAGCGACGTTGCCTCGCCCGGCTTGAGCCTGGGATCGCATTGCCGCCATCGCCGATCCAAGCAGCAGGAATCAGGCACACTTACGCTTGTGGATCAGTTAGTGGAGGCATCGGTCGTCGGGGGTCGATTCCGGCTAGTCGAGCCGGTCGGCGTCGGCGACTCAGGCGGGGTGTGGCGCGCGGTCGACCAGGTAGCTGGCGGCGAGGTGGCCGTGAAGGCGCTGCGCGCGTACGCCGTCGACGACACGGTGGCCAGGGCCAGGTTCCGCCTGGTGGCCAGGACAGTGCTTCAGGTGTCGGGCCAGGGGATCGCGCAGGTGCATGACTTCGGCGAGGCGCAGCAGCCGGAGGGCATGGCCGTTCCCTACCTGGTCCGGGAACTGGCCAGCGGGCAGACGCTGGATCAGCGTCTGGGTGACGCTCCGCTCTCAGCCGACGACGCGCTGCGCATCGTCGCGTCGGTGGCCGGCACGCTGGCCGTGGCGCATCGGGCCGGGGTGCCGCACGGGCATGTGGTCCCGGCGAACATCGTGCTCGGGCCGGGAAACGTGACGGTCACCGATTTCGGGCTGGCGGCGCTGCGGCCCCCGCCCGCCGCGGGCAGCCCCAGGGGCGGGCTGTCCTTTGGGGCCCCCGAGCTGGCCGGGGGCGGTCCCGCCACGCCCGCAGCCGACATGTATGCCCTGGGGGTCGTCTTCGTGGCATGCCTGGCGGGCATCACGTCCCACACGCGGGCCTCGGCGGCTTTGGAGGCGGGGGACATCGCTGCACTCGATGCCCTGGAGCTGGGGTCGGTGCCCGCGGGCCTGGCCTCGCTCTGGGCCGCCTGCCTTGGCCTGAACCCGGCGGAGCGACCAGCAGCCGCGCACGCCGCGGTCATGTCACGGCAGGTGCTGCACCGCGACTCTGCCGCATCCGACTGGTCCGCGGAGCCCGGGCCGGTCGCCCGGCCGGGCCGGGTCGCCCCGCCGGGGTCGCTCGCCCAGCCGGGGCAGGTCGCCCAGCCGGGGCAGGTCGCGGAGCCCGCGCCGGTCGCGGAGCCCGCGCCGGTCGCGAAGACCGAGCCGATCCGCGGGTTGGGGTCGGCAATCGAGTCCGAGCCGCTGTTCGAGTCCGAGCCGCTGTTCGAGTCCGAGCCGCTTCTCGGGCCCGCGCTCGTTGTGGCCGGCGACGGGAGCGACCGGGGCCCGGCCGGGCTGGCGGACCCGTCTGCGCGGCAGCCCCGCTGGCGCCGCGGCCGGCTCGTCGCCATCGGCGGGGTGGCGGCCGGAACCGCCGCCGCGGCGGTGGCGGTGGCCCTGCTGGTGTCCTCGCTCATGACTCAGCGGGACGCTCCGGCATCGTCGTCCACGGCCGCCCTGACGTCCGCGGCGGCCGCAGCCTCGCGCAGCCCGTCGCCCACCGGCCGGGCGCCCGCCCCGGAGGCGACGTCCTCGGTCCTGACCTCGACACCGGGATCCACCGGCTCCACCGAGTCCACCGCATCCACCGGGTCTACCGGCCCCACCGGCCCCACCGCATCCCTGTCGTCCCGCGCCGCGCTCGGGCGGATTTCCCAGACGATCCACGCTGACGTGGCCAACGGCCAGATCAGGCAGGACGTAGGGGTGGACCTGGACAACCTCATCGCGCCGGTTCAGGCCGAGCTGGCCGCGGGGGAGCAGGCCCCCGTGGCTCAGCTGGTGGCCACTCTGCGCGCGAAGCTCGCGACCCGCGTGAGCGAGGGCGCGGTGACCGCCGCCGCCGCCAGCGTGCTGAACGGCGAGCTCGACGTGCTCGAACACAGTGCCGCAAACTGACAGTGCTCGAACACAGTGCCGCGAACTGACAGTGCCGCGAACTGACTCGTTAGTTATTGGCGCAGGTCGTCCCGTTGACCAACAAGACGGTGGGCACCGGGTCCTGGCCGGTATCGGTCCCGTTGAAGCCGATGCTCACCGAGCCGCCGTTCGCGGGGATGCTGGCGTTCCAGTTCGCGGCGCTCACTGTCACCTGCTGCCCGGACTGCGACCAGCTTCCGTCCCAGCCGCCCTGCACGCTCTCGCCGGAGGCGGGGAAGCTGAAGGTGAGCTGCCAGGGGCTGATCGCGGTGCTGCCCTTGTTGGTCATCGTGATGCTGGCGTTGAAGCCGCCGGACCAGCTGCTGTTCACCGCGTAGTGCACGGCGCAGCTGCTGTTCGCCGGCGGCGGCACCGTGAAGGTCACCGGCGGCGACGGCAGCGATGGGTTACCCTGGCTGTCCACGGCGACCACGTTGTAGGTGTAGCTGGCGCCGATGGTGAGCCCGGTCAGGCTCAGCGAGGTGCTGGAAGTCGTGCCCGCCAGGGTGCTGCTTCCGCCGCTGCCTTCCTGGTAGACCTGGTAATCGGCGATCGGGTCGGTGCCCGCGGTGGAGGCCGGCCAGGAGAGGGTGGCCGTGCCGGAGGTGTTGCCGGAGGTGCTGGACGAGAGTCCGGACACCGTCGGCTGGCCGGGTGCTCCCGGCGCGGTGACGCCGGTCCCGCCGCTGCCCGGGATCTGCACGACGGTGATCGAGTACGGCTGGACCGTCACCGACGACGCGGAGCTCTGCGTGGTCGAGGTGATGGACGCGGCGTTGTTGGCGTAGGTGTAGACCGTCGGCGTGCCCGACGCGGTGAAGCCGCTGGTGGCCAGGCTGACGGTGTAGGCATTGGCGGGGTCCTCGTTGTCGATGAGCACGTCCAGGCTGCCTCCCGCGCGGCGCACCGCGTGCACCCGGACCAGCGCGTTGCTCGAGGTGGAGGTGACCATCTCGTCGCCGGGGGAGCCGAGCTTGGACAGCATCGCGATCCCGTAGTACGGGGCGAAGGGCGTATCCGCGGCCGGCTCGGTGCTTCCGCTGCTGCTGGAGGCGTTGGAGAAGATGCCGTAGTCGCCGTAGTCGGTGGCGCCGTCCACCGTGGTGATGGTGCCCGCGCCGTTGTGCTCGTCCCACCAGTCCACGTTGGTGACGCCGTTCTCCAGCCAGGTCATGTACATGTCCGGGGCGAACAGCGCGCTCGGCTGAGTGTCACTGTCGAGGGAGGAGTTGGTCTCGGTCACCACGATGTGCACGCTGGCGGGGTTCACGCCCGCGTAGGTGCTGATCTCCGAGTGCAGCGAGGACACGATGCTGGCGATGCCCTGGGGGTCGGTCAGCATGTTGGCCGCTGAGGAACCACCCGGGTAGTAGTGCACGATCACGCAGTCGGTGCTCGACCCGAGGATGGACAGCACCGTCTGGTTCCACGGATTCGGGTACTCCGAGTTGGTGACGCCGTCGGGCCAGCTGCCCGGCGTCGTGAGCACGGCGCAGACGTGGATGGCCGGGTCCGCAGCCTTCATCGCGGACATGTACGCCAGCACGTCGTTGGCGTACTGGGTGGGCCCGCAGTTGTAGGTCTGCGCGGGCTCGCTGCCCACCGTGACCGGGCTGCCGTTCAGCGAGGTGTTACAGCGCGAGTCGGTCTCCCAGTTGGCGCCGTAGGTGCCGTTGCCGTAGACCTCGTTGCCGACCTCCCAGTACTGGATGCCGTAGTGGTTCGTGACGTCCGCGTCCTGAACCCACGAGGCGGCCAGCGCCGGGGTGCCGGTGCCATAGTTGACCGTGATGATCGGCTGCGCGCCCGCCGCCTGCGCCGTGGTCATGAAGTTGCTGAAGCTGGTGTTCGGCGCGTCGTAGCCGCCCTGGGCGACGTTGGTCTGCCAGTTGTAGATGTCGGAGTAGGACCCGCCCGGATAACGCAGCGCGTTGACGCCGGCGGCCTTGAGCAGGCCCGGGATCGGCGTGTCGTTCATGTCCCCGTCGTAGACGGCCGTGTTGAGGCCGATCGCGTTGGACGGGATAGTGCCCAGCCCGGAGTTCGCGTTCACCGTCACGCTGTCCGCCAGCGAGCTGGCGGCCTGGGTCTGCGCGGTCTGGGTCTGCGCGGCCTGGGTTTGCGCGGCCTGGGTCTGCGCGGCGGCCGGCTGGCTAGCCAACCCCGCCAGGCCCGCCGCCGCCAGCGCCAGCCCGGCCAGCGCCGTGGCCCCCCGTCGCAACAGCCCGCTGCGTGGTTCGCCGCCCCGTGGTTCGCTGCCCCGTGGTTCGCCGCTGCGCAACCCGCCGTTTTGCATCTAGGGCCTCCTTAGGAGCCGATCCGCTGCGACGCCGGACGCGGCAGCCGTCAAGCTCTTCGTACGGGGACGCCCGGCACGCGTCCAGGCACTGCGGCGCCCCGCCGCCGCGGCTGATCTCCACGGCGCAGACAAGCCCAGTTCAGGGCGGCAGTCGCGGGCGATGCGGCGGCCGGCGCCGGGCCGCATGAAATGTAACCAAGCCCGCCGGGCCGCCGGCGGAGCCGGAGCCGGAGCCGGAGGCAGAGCCGTCAGGCCGGAGGCAGAGCCGTCAGGCCGAATCGCGGATGACTAGTTCGGTGTCGAGAACGACCTGCGCGGGCTCCTGGCCGCCGCGGGCGATCAGGGCGAGCAGTTCGTGGGCCATACGGGCGCCCATGGCCTCGATCGGCTGGCGCACGGTGGTCAGCTTGGGGTCGGTGTGCTGCGCCAGTGGAGAGTCCTCGAAGCCGATGACGGCCACATCGTCGGGAACGCGGCGACCGCTGCGGCGCAGCGCGCCCAGTACCCCCGCGGCCATGAGGTCGGAGGCGGCGAAGACGGCGTCGATCGCGGGACGGCGGTCCAGCAGCCGGTACAGGCCGTGCGCGGCCGACACGCGGCCGAAGTCGCCGAATACGACGAGGCTGGGATCAGTCAGCCCAGCGTCGGCGATGGCGCTGCGGTAGCCGGCCAGGCGGTCAGCCCCGGCCGCCATGTCCGGCGGCCCGGCGATCGTGGCGATCTTGTCACGGCCGGCCTTGAGCAGGTACTGGACGGCCATCCTGGCGCCGCCGGCGTTGTCAGCGTCGACGTAGGAGATCCCCTCGTCGTTCCCGAAGGAACGGCCCGCCAGCACGACCGGCACGCCGAGGCTGCGCAGGTCGAGGGGGCGCTTGCCGTGCATGCTGACGAGCAGGGCGCCGTCCACATGACCGCTGCGCAGGTATCGCGAGGCGATCTGGTAGTCGCGGGGCGAGTGGGCGGTGAGCAGGACGAGCTGGATCCCGCGGGCCGATAGCTCCCGGCTGACGCTGCGCAGCATCAGCGGGAAGAACGGCTCGGAGAAGACCCGGGCGTTGTCCTCGCACACCATGAAGGCGATCGACCCGGTCCCGCGCGACGCCGACGCTCGCGGGGCCCGGTTACGCACGTAGCCGAGATCGGCGATCGCCGCCTCGACCTGCTGGCGCGTCTCCGGGCGCACCCGGGCGGAGCCGGTCAGCACCCGCGAGGCAGTGGCCGGTGAGACCCCTGCCTGCTGAGCGACGTCAGCTAGTCTGGGCCGTAAACTCGTGTCCGCGCCCGGCACGCCAGCCTCCTCGCCAGCCATTCTCCGGTGGCGGCGGAAATAGGCGTCCGCTGGCCATCACGAGGTGGCATGGTGCCTATGTCGCGCACCGAGGTTATGTATCGAGAGCGTTACGGATATGCAAACTCTCTGCTGAATATTCCGGCTAAATTCGCTGCCCTGTCAAGGGACCCGGCCCGGCAACCGCAGGGCCGGGCTCGCATTCGCCGGGCGGGCGGGGGGTTCCATGAAACTTTCAAGGCGCACAGCCTGGGGACATGTCCGCCGGCCGCCCCCAGGGCCGCGGTCAGACCGCCGCGAGAATATCGACGACGAAAACGAGCGTGTCGTGGCTGCCGACGTCCGGCGCGTTGCCGGCCCGGCCGTAACCGAGACTAGGCGGGACGATGAGCAGCACCCGGCTGCCCACCGGCAGCCCGCCGAGGCCGTTCTCCCAGCCGGGGATCACCTGGCCCGCGCCGAGCTGGAATGACTCGGGGAACCCGCGGGCCCAGCTCGAGTCGAATACCTTGCCGCTTCGCCACACCACGCCGGTGTCCTGAACGACGACGGTCTGGCCGGCCCGGATCGGCTGCCCGCGGCCGCGGATCAGCAGGCGGCGCACCAGGGTCGCGGGCGGCCTGGCCGCGTGCGGCGTGCTGATCGCGATGGTGGCGGGGCCGCCGGAGCCGCCCGTCAGCGTCGGCAGGCCAGGACCCGGCTGGTACGGCAGGACGGTTCCAGCGGCGTGCGCGGTCTCGGGCATGGTCGCCAGCAGGTCGAAGACGAAGACGATGGTGTCGGTGCCGGTGACGTTCGCCTGCGGGTCGCCGGCCCGGCCGAAGCCGTCCCGCGGCGGGACCACCATGACGACCCGGCTGCCGACCCGCTGCCCGGCCAGGCGCCGCCAGGCGCGCAGGCCCGATCGCAGCGGCAGGCCCTGCGGCTGCCGGTCGGTATAGCTGTCGACGATCTCCCGGCCGCCGGCCCAGACCTTGCCCTGGACGTTGAACAGCACGTAGTCGCCGGGCCGGACGACCGGCCCGTGCCCGGCGATGACGGTGTGCAGGATTAACTGGGGGGACGGATTCCCGCCGGGGATGGTGACGACGGGGTCGGTGCCGAATCTCCCGCTGACTCCCGGCAGGGGCCCGGGATCGCGGCCCGGAACCGCGCCGCAGCCGGCCGCGGTGGCCGTCACGAGAAGGAGCACGATCAGCGTGAGGCAGCGTCGCAGCGCAGTCATCATTTCCCGTCCTCTGGCCAGATGGCCGCTGGGTGAGGGGCGCGCACCCGGCTAGCTGCTGGTGCGCGCCCCTGCCGTTAGTTATTCGGTTGTTCGGATAGTGGCGGGCTGGCTAGAAGCCGGACGGCGGCGCCACGGTCGGGAAGAGCTGGGCGAACGACTCGAAGGCCGTGGCGACGTCCACCTCCGCCCAGAACCGGTGGTAGTTGAAGGACGGGGCGGACCCGCCATTCAGGTAGGCCTGGACCTTTGACCACTGCGGGTCGCCGATGTACCAGGGCCGGATGGACAGGAAGGTGTTGGTGGAAGAGCTGAGCGGGATGCCGCCGGGGTATTTCCCGGTCCAGCCGGAGGGAATGTAGACGCCCTCAGCGGTGGTGTTGTTGTAGGCGCTGGTGAAATTGCTGTAGTCGGTCCTGGTCTCCGGCGCGGAGAACCCGAGCGAGTCGGCGTAGAACTTGTGCACGGTGTCGATGATGTTCTGCGCGGCGGTCTGAGCGGCGGCATTGCCGGACTTGGCCGCGTAGTACTCGTACACCTTGGCGAGCGAGGTCGACACTCCGATGTCACTGGAGCAGCCGGACACCGAGACGCTCAGGCTGGTGTTGGCCGGCGGCGCCGTCGAGCCGGAGGTGTAGTTCTCGCCTGGCTGCCCCGCCCAGGTCAGGGTGCCGGGCAGGCAGATCGCGCCGGTGCTCGTGTTGAACGAGGTGACCGACTCCGCCCACGACACCCACTTGGCGAGGACGGTGCCCGCCTGCGCGTTACCGGTGTCGTAGTAGTACTCGGCCAGGCGCTCCATCGGCCAGGTCTGGTACCCGAACCACTGGTTACTCGGCGGGTTCATGTACTCCGGATCGGGCGTGTAGTACATGCCGTCGAAGGTGGTGTCCCCGGCGGGCGGCTTGGACACGTCGCCGTAGTTGCCGCCCCAGTTGTTGGTGACGCCGCCGGCGATCGCGCCCTGGGATGACTGCAGCCACTGGAAGAAGTTCAGCTGCGTGGTGAGGCTCGTGGCCCAGTCCGACTTCGCTGTCGGCGAGAGCGGGATCAGGCTGGGGTCGGTGGACAGTGCGTACGCGGTCACCGGGTCCTGATAGCCCTCGTGGATCGACTCGCCGCTGATCCGCCAGGACCAGGCGCCGGTGCTGGCGCCGCCCCAGGCGTAGTACCAGGACAGCAGGTAGGTGTCCTCGTTCGCCTTGCTGGTGCCGGCCGGGCAGCCCACGGAGCCGTCCTGGCTGCACGCCGAGGTGATCTGCTTGAAGTACTTGTCGAACATGGAGTAGCGCAGGTAGTCACCGAGCTTGGCGGCGTCCGCCAGGGTGCCGGCGATCTGCGACTGCCGGCCCTGGGCCTTGGCGAAGGTGTCGGCGAGGTAGGCGGCCTGGATCATGCGCGCGTCGGCGTCCGGCGCGTCGGTGTACTTGTACTGCGAGGCGAAGCTGCCGCCGCCGTTGTTGAACAGGTCCAGGAAGCCGTTGGGGCCGCCGAACTTGAGCAGGTCGCAGTCGGGCTGCGGGATCGTGTCCCAGACCGACTCCATCGGCCCGCGCTGGTAGCTGTTGACGAAGCTCGGCGTGGAGGTGGTGTCCTCGCACTGGCCGAACCCGTACCGGTTGTCGGTGTCCATGATCCACATGGGCGCGTAGATGTTGGAGGTGCCGTAGGTGGAGGTGAGTTCGGCCGCGAGCGGGTCGGGGCCCACCGGCACCGAGGAGTTGAGCGCGACCGGGTAGTTGCTGGGCAGGGGCTCATCCGGGCCGTACTGCGCCGGCGACGCGGCGTTGTAGGTGCTCTGGCCCGGCTGCTGGGACGCACTCGGGATCATGTACGTCTGCATGTTGGCCCAGGCGTTGTTGAACGGAGTCCAGTTGCCGGTGACCCGGCCGTAGTCCGCCACCAGCCAGAGGTAGTAGCTGTAGGTCTCGGACGTGGTCTGGTGGCCGTAGTCCGGCGCCTCGACGATGAGCGTCTCGACCGAGTGGTACGGGATGCCCTTCGGGCTGAAGTACCCGTTGTTCGGGTTCATGATCGTGTCGTAGAGGTTGAGGAACCAGGCGTCGTACTTGGACTGCGAGCCCGCCGGGAGTGCCTCGGTGACGGTCGTCGAGCCGGAGTTGTACCCCGTCGCCGAGGCGGTGAGGGTGCCCTGCCCGCCGCCGTCCGCGGCGGTGGTCCCCGACGCGATGGTGACGTTCTGCGGCACGCTCCAGTTCGAGGGCGTGAAGGTCAGCGAGCCGCCGGAGGACACCGAGAGGTCGGAGTCACCGCCGCTGTTCTCCGCCACGGCGACCGTGACGCTCGCCGAGGGCTGCGCGGACAGCGCCACGCCGAAGGTTCCCGTGCTGCCCTGCTGGACGGCGATCGAGTTCGGGTTCACCACGACGGTGGGCGACTCGACGGTCAGCGCGACCGGGTACGAGGTCAGGCTCTCGGTGCCGTTGCTGGCCACGGCGGTCAGCGAGTAGTTGCCGGCCGGCACGTTCGCCCACTGGACGGCCCAGGGACTGGCGGTGGCGGTGCCGATCAGGGTGTCGTTGGCCGCGGTGGTGCTCTGGTAGAAGCTGACCGAGGTGACGGTGCCGGAGCCGGTCACCGGGCTGGCCTGGAGGGTGATGGCCGAGCCGGGGCTGAAGATCTCCCCGGCGGTCGGGCTGGTGATCGACACCATCGGCGCGGCGCCGGGCGTCGGCGGGGGAGACGAGCTTCCTGACGGGCTGGGTGATGGGGAGGGTGTGGTGGTGGTGGGGGTGGGGGTGGGGGTCGTGGTGGTGCCGGCGCCGTTGCAGGTGGTGCCGTTGAGGGTGAAGGTGGCGGGGGCGGTGTTGGTGCCGGTGTAGGTGAAGTTGGCGCCGATCTGGGTGGTGGCGTTAGTGGCGAGG
>DATKRH010000295.1:0-2652 GCA_035532295.1 Streptosporangiaceae bacterium | reverse complement strand
TCAGCTAGATCCCGACCCGACTCAGCTAGATCCCGGCCCGACCCTGATGGATCCCGACCCGACCCTGACCGCCGAGCGCGCGCACCTGAACCGCTCGCGCGAGTTCCTCCGGCTCATGCGCGAGGACGTGCTCTCGCTGCGGGCCCTCGCCTGTGACCCGATCTCGGAGGAGTACCTCAAGGCGGATCTCTACCGCCGGGCCGAGGCCCTCAAGGACCTGCCGGACACGCCGCTGTTCTTCGGCCGGGTCAACTACGCGGCCCAGCCGTCCGCCGGCGGCAGTGGCGCCAGCGCGTCCGCCGGGAACGGGAACGGGAACGGGAACGGTGACGGTGCAGGGGGCGGTGGCTCGTTCGCCGGAGAGGAGTTCCACATCGGCCGGCGGCACGTCCATGACGGCGCCGGCCGGGCGGTCGTGGTCGACTGGCGAGCTCCGGTGTCCCGGCCGTTCTACCGGGCCAGCGCGGCCGAGCCCATGGGGCTGGCCCTGCGGCGCAGGTTCGGCTTCTCCGGTGCGGAGCTCACCGCCTACGAGGACGAGCCACTGCCAGGTGCCGGGGCCGGCCGCCTCGCGGAGGGCTCCGGGGGATCGGTCGCTCAGGCCGGGCCCAGCAGGATCCTGATCGACGAGATCGAGCGGCCCCGGTCGGGCCCGATGCGCGACATCGTCGCCACCATCCAGCCGGACCAGGACGACATCGTCAGGTCCGCCGTCGAGCAGAGCGTCTGCGTGCAGGGCGCCCCCGGCACCGGCAAGACCGCTGTCGGCCTGCACCGCGTCGCCTACCTGCTGTACGCCTACGCCGAGCGGCTCAGTCGAGGCGGCGTGCTGGTGATCGGTCCGAACCGGGCATTTCTCGCCTACATCCGGCACGTCCTGCCGGCCCTCGGCGAGCTGAACGTGGCGCAGCAGTCGGTCGCCGATCTGCTGGCGACCGTGCCGGTGCGCGCCTGTGATACCGACCAGGCGGCCATCGTCAAGGGCGACGCCCGGATGGCTCAGGTACTGAGGCGCGCGCTCTGGGGCCAGCTCGCCGAGCCCGCCGAGCCGATCATGCTGCCGCGCGGCTCGCGGCGCTGGCGGGTCTCCGAGGCTGAGATCGGCGAGCTGGTCAGCGAGCTGAACGCCCGCGGCGTCCGTTACGGAACCGGCCGCGACATGCTCGCCCACCGGATTGCCCACGTGATCCTGACCAAGATGGAGGCGGCGGGGGAGAGCTGTGATGACCGCACCCACGACGCGGTCCGGCGCACCCGGCAGGTGCGCGCCGCTGTCGACGCGATCTGGCCGAAGTCCGACCCCGTGCGCCTGGTGTTCCGGCTGCTGTCCGATCCCGCCGTGCTGGCCCGGGCGGCGGACGGGGTGCTGGGCCCGGCCGAGCAGGAGGCCATCAGCTGGGCCGCCCCGCCGCGCAGCCCTGGCTCGGCCCGCTGGTCGGCCGCCGATGCCGTGCTGATCGACGAGACGCGCGACCTGATCGAGCGGACGCCTAGCCTCGCGCACGTCGTGGTGGATGAGGCCCAGGACTTGTCTCCCATGCAGTGCCGCGCCATCGGCCGGCGCTGCGCGACCGGGTCGGCGACCGTGCTCGGTGACCTCGCCCAGGGCACCACGCCCTGGGCCACCGCCAGCTGGGACGAGTTGCTCGGCCATCTCGGTAAGCAGGAGGCCGACCTGCGGGTGCTGGAGACCGGCTACCGCGTGCCCCGGCAGATCCTGGACTTCGCCAGCAGGCTCTTGGACCAGATCGCCCCGGGGCTCGGCGCGGCGAGCTCCGTTCGCCAGGATGCCGGGTCGCTGGAGGTCCGCCGCGTCGGGCCGGACGCGATGGCGTCTGCCCTGACCGCGGCCTGCTCCGACGCCCTGGCCAGGCCGGGCTCGGTCGCCCTGATCGCGGCCGACGACCACCTGCCAGCGCTGGCGGCGATACTGGCCGCCGCCGGGCTGCCACATGCGACGCTGGAGGGGGAGCAAGAAGCTGACCAGCTCACTCTGGTCCCGGTCACCCTCGCCAAGGGCCTGGAGTTCGACCAGGTCATCGTCGTGGAGCCGGGCCGCATCGCCGGCGCTGAACTGCGTGGCCTGCACCGTCTTTATGTGGCGCTGACCCGTGCGGTCTCGCGGCTGACCGTCTTGCACGCCGAGCCCCTGCCGTCGGCCCTGACTTGAGGCGTGGTCGGTCGTGGCGTGCCGGGCGTCGTGGTGGTGCTGTTCCCGGCCTCAGGAGGGCTGTCCTTGATGGGCTGGGGGAGGGCGCGGGAGCGGCAGAAGCTGGCGGAGGCGCGGGCTGGGGGCCGGGCGCGTCCGACGATGGCGGCAGGTCTGGCGTGCAGCAGATTCTCCGCCGGCGCGGCAGCAGGCAGGCCCCGCGCGGACGGCTGCGGGCTGTCTGGCCGTCCGGGCCGCGATCGGCGCCGCGGCGATCGGTGCTGGCCAGCCAGAGTGCTGGATAAAAATCGGCTGTGTGTTCGTCTGGAGCCTCGTTTTGTCGGTGGGGGTCGTTAGGCTTGTCGAAGAAGGCAGGTCGGCGGCGGGCCGCCCGGGCGGGTGTTCCGGGTGGCTGCCGGGCTGGGAGGTGACCAGGTGCCAGGGACAGGCGAGCCAGATGCGGTAAGGCCGGCGGGGCCGGGCGGCGGGCCGGCGGGGCCGGG
>DATKRH010000294.1:0-64168 GCA_035532295.1 Streptosporangiaceae bacterium | reverse complement strand
GACATCGCGGCCAACCTCATGCTCGGCCGCGAGAACCGGCGCCAGCTGCGGTCGGACGTGCGGATGCACACCGACGCCCGGGAGCTGCTGGCCCGGCTGGGCGTGCCGCTGCGCGACACCACCCGCAGCGTGCGCTCGCTGTCCGGCGGGCAGCGCCAGCTGGTCGCCGTGGCCAGGGCCATCTCCCGGGCCCCCCGGGTGCTGCTGCTGGACGAGCCCACCGCGGCCCTCGGCGTGCAGATCTCCGCCCAGGTCGAGGACATGATCGCCGCCCTCCGCGAGCAGGGCACGGGGATCTTGCTGGCCTGTCACGACATCGATCAGATGTTCCGGATGGCCGACCGCATCGTGGTGCTCCGGCACGGCCGGGTCGTCGCGGAGGTCCGGCCGGACGAGGTGCATCCCGATGACGTGGTGACGCTGCTGTCCGGCCAGGCGGTCGACTCCTCGGCCCGCCGTCAGCTCACCCGCCTGCACGGCCTGGCCGACCGGCTGGTCTCCGCCGACCCGTCCTCCAGCCTGTCGCTCATCTTGTCGGCGCTCGGCGCCGCCCTCGGCAGCGAGCGGCTGTGCATCCACCTGCTCGACGGCGACTCGCTGATGTGCGCCGCCTCGCTGGGACTGCCGGCGGCGCTGCAGTCGGCCTGGTCCCGGCTGCCGAGCGGGCCCGCTGGCGGCCCCGTCGGGCTGGCCGCCGCGGGCCAGGAGCCGGTCATCGAGGAGAGCGCCCGGGCCGGGCCGGGCTGGGCGGCCTTCGGTGAGCTAGCCCGGACCGCCAAGGTGTCGGCCTCCTGGTCGGTGCCGGTGCTCGGCCCCGGCGGGCTGGTCGGAGTCATCACCGTCCTGCGCGGGATCGCCGGGCGCCCCACGCGCGACGACCTGGACCTGGTCACGCTCTACGCCGGCTACGCGGCGGGCGCGATCGAGCGGGACCGGCTGCTGGAGGAGGTCACCACCCGCAACCGGGTGCTGGAGACCATCCGGGAGATGCTGGAGACGCTGGCCGGGCCGCTGCCCGTGGCCGACGGACTGAGCGTCGCCCTGCAGTCGCTGCGCCGCGGCTTGCAGGCCGCCGAGGTGGCCCTCGTGACCCGGGCACCGGGCGAGCTGCCGCGCTGCCGCGCGGTCGCCGCGTCGCCGGGGGGCCGGTCACCGGGGGGCCGGGTGCCAGAGGGTCGCGCGCCGACTTGCACCTCGCCGGGGCTGCTCGACGCCGCCGCCAGCGTGCTGGGCGTCATCCGGTGCGATGACGTCGCCGTGAACCGGGGCAACGCGGACGGCGGCCGGCTGCTGACCGTGACGTTCGCCGCGCCGGGCAGCGGCGCCGCTCTGGTGGCCAGCTGGCCGCACGGCTCGCCCCCGGCCGACGCGAAGGCGCTGCTGGAGGACGCTGCGCACTCGGTGCGCCTGGCCCTCGAACGCGAGGAGGCATGGGTCGCGCACCAGGAGGCCGTGGCGCTGCGGCGCTCCCAGGAACTGCAGCGCGGGTTCCTGTCCCGGCTCAGCCACGAGCTGCGCACGCCGCTGACCGCCATCCGCGGCTATGCCTCCAGCCTGCTGCAGCCAGACGTGACCTGGGACGGGGAGTCGCAGCAGCGGTTCCTGGCCCGGATCGCGGCCGAGTCGGCGCGGCTGGGCCGGCTGGTCGACGACCTGCTGGACTTCTCCGCGATCGAGTCGGGGGTCATGCGACTGCAACGGGACTGGTGCGACATCCCGCTGGTGATCGAGGCGGCCATCGCCTGCCTGCCCCCTGCCGCCGCGCCGCTGGTGACGGTGGCCTGCGATCCCGGCCTGCCCGTGGTGTGGGCCGACCACGACCGCCTGGAGCAGGTCTTCGTCAACCTGCTGAGCAACGCGTTCGGGCACAATCCGCCGGGCACCGCGGTGGCGATCACCGCCATGGCCGACGGGCCCGCGGATGTCGTGCTGAGCGTGGCCGACAACGGCACCGGCCTGCCGGCGGACCTGGTCGCCGGCCCGTTCGAGCCCGCCCGGCGGCGCCGCACCCCGACGTCGGGCGCCGGCCTGGGCCTGTCGATCGCCCGCGGCATCGTAACCGCCCACGGCGGCCAGATCGCGCTGGCGCCGACGGGACGCGGCACCTGCTTCCGGATCCGGCTGCCGGTGGAGGCGCCCGTGGTCAGGGCGCCCGTGGTCAGGCCGCCCGTGGTCAGGCCGCCCGCGGTCAGGCCGCCCGCGGTTACGGCACTGGTCGCGCAGCCACTGGCCGCCGGGGAGATCGCGGCGACCGAGGCAGTAACGTGGCCTTCGGGCCAGCAGCAGATCGGAGTCGCCCCCAGTGTATGACGAGGCGGTCAGGACGCGTGCGCTCGTGGTCGAGGACGACCCGAATATCGTCGACCTGATCAGGTCAAATCTGGCCGTCCGCGGGTTCGACACCATCGTCTCCGCCGACGGGCTGCGGGCCCTGCGGCTGCTGGAGACCGAGTCCCCGGACATCGTCCTGCTCGACTTGATGCTGCCGGAAATCGACGGCTTCGAGCTGTGCCGCCAGATTCGCGAGCGCTCCGCGGTGGCCATCATCGTGGTATCCGCGCGCGGCGGCGAGCGCGACAAGGTCACCGCGCTGAACGTGGGCGCTGATGACTACATGACCAAGCCGTTCAGCATCGAGGAACTGCTGGCGCGGATCACCGCGACGCTGCGCCGGACCCGGCCCGCGGCGGCGCCGGAGAGCACGCCGACGATCATCGTTATCGGAGATCTCAGGATGGATCTGGCCGCCCAGCAGGTGACCCGCGGCGGCCAGGCCGTGCACCTGACGCCGACCGAGTTCGCGCTGCTGCGCGAGCTCGCCGTGAACCGCGGGAAGCTGCTGACGCACGCTCATCTGCTGCGCCGGGTATGGGGGCACGGCTACGAGACCGAGACCGAGTATGTCCGCGTCTATGTCCGCAGGCTCCGGGCCAAGCTGGAGACCGACGGCGGAGTGCCGATTATCTTGACTCAGCCACGAGCAGGTTACAGAATCGCGGCAGATTTACCCGGCTTACCGCCCCCGCCGCCCGTATCGCCCATGCTAGGGCTCTGACCTGCGGTTCTGGCGTTTACAAAATTTTCACGTGGTTACCGGGATGTTAACGGAGACGTTTACCCAATGCGCCCTAGGGTTTGCACAAGAGGTTCCTGTCTCAGCGGCGACCGGTCATACGGGCTCGACAGCGACCGTAGATCCGAATCGTTCCGCCCATCAACGAGGTGGTTTTCTTGCATTCAGTTACGAAATCAGCCGCGGCAGCGGCCATAGCCGCCAGCGCGGCGCTGGTCGTCGCTGCCTGCGGCAGCAGCAGCTCGTCCACGAGCTCCTCCGGGAGCTCTAGCTCCGGCGGCTCTGTTCCGCAGGTCTCCGTGAGCTCGCTCAACAACAGCTTCTCGGCGATGGCCACGCTCAAGCCCCTGGCCTCCAAGGGCAAGGGCAACGTCGCCGTGATCCTGCCGGACACTGTCTCCTCGACGCGCTACGTCGAGTTCGACGCCCCGTACCTGAAGGAGTCCTTCCAGAAGGCTGGGCTCTCGTCGTCGCAGTTCACCGTCCAGAACGCCCTGGGCAGCGACTCCACGCAGTTCAGTGACGCCCAGACGGCCATCACCAAGGGCGCGAGCGTCCTGATCGTGGACCCGCTCGACTCGGGCGTGGGCGCGCACATCGAGTCCTACGCCAAGTCCCACGGCGTGGACGTGATCGACTACGACCGGCTGACCCTCGGCGGCACGCGCAAGTACTACGTCAGCTTCAACAACGTCCTGGTCGGCACCAAGATGGGCCAGGGCCTGGTGAGCTGCGTCGCTGCGTGGCACGTCAAGAGCCCGCAGGTCATCGTCATGAAGGGCGCGCCGACCGACAACAACGCGACGCTCTTCGCGCAGGGCTACAACGCCGTGCTGGCGCCGAAGTTCAGCTCGGGCGGCTGGAAGGACGTCAGTAACCCCGCGGGGACCTGGGACCCGCCGACCGCGCTGAGTGAGTTCCAGCAGCAGTACACCGCGCACCCGAACATCAACGCCGCGCTGATCCCGAACGACGAGAACGGCGCGCCGATCATCCACTACCTGCAGGGCAAGGGCATCAAGCCCAAGACCTTCCCGACCACGGGCCAGGACGCCACCCTGACCGGGCTGCAGAATATCCTGACCGGCTACCAGTGCGGCACCGTGTACAAGCCGATCTACCTGGAGGCCCAGGCCGCCGCGGCCCTGGCCATGTACGCGCGGGCCGGCGACGCCCCGCCGGCGGGCCTGGTCAACGGCACCACGCAGGACACCACGAGTCACACCGCCGTCTCCTCGGTGCTGCTGACGCCGACATGGGTCACCCCCGCGAACATGAACTCGACCGTTATCGCGGACAAGTTCGTGCCGGCCTCCCAGCTGTGCACGGGCAAGTACGCCGCCGCGTGCACGGCCGCGGGAATCTCGGGCTGACGAATGGAGTCGCATGACCAGCCGGGATACCAGCAGTGACCGGTAGCCCCGGTGACGGAGCCCGGCCCGCGCACGCGGGCCGGGCTCCGTCCGGCACCGGCCAGGGAACAGCAACCATCGACGGACCCCTGCTGCAGTTGCGCGGCATCGGAAAGAGCTTCGGCCCCGTGTCGGCGCTGAGCGGGGTCGACCTTGACATTCCGGCAGGGCAGGTCACGGCCCTGGTCGGGGACAACGGCGCGGGCAAGTCCACCCTGATCAAGACGGTCGCCGGGATCTGGGAGCCCACCGAGGGGCACATCATCTGGCAGGGTCGGCAGGTGCACTTCCGCAACCCGCGGGACGCCACCGAGGCCGGGATCGCCACCGTTTACCAAGATCTGGCGCTCTGCGACAACCTGGACATCGTGCAGAACATGCTCCTCGGCCACGAGGTGCGGCGGCACCTGCTGCTGGACGAGGTGTCCATGGAGCAGACGGCCAAGCAGACGCTGAAGGACCTGCGGGTCGTGACGGTGCGCAACATCCGCCAGCCGGTGGGCTCGCTGTCTGGTGGCCAGCGGCAGTCCGTGGCGGTGGCCAAGGCCGTGATGCTGGACGCGAAGCTCGTGATCATGGACGAGCCGACGGCGGCGCTCGGGGTCTCGCAGACCGAGCTGGTGCTCGATCTCATCAAGCGGCTGTCCGAGCGCGGCATCGCCGTCCTGGTGATCTCGCATAACCTGACCGACGTGTTCCAGGTCGCGGACCGGCTCGCCATCCTGTACCTGGGCCGGCTGGTCTCGGTCGGCCCGGCCTCCGACTACGACACCGCCTCGGCAGTGGACCTGATGACGTCGGGCGTCTCGCACCGGACGGGCAACGGCGGCAATGGCGGCACTGCCCGCACCTTCGATAGCGGCCCGGAGGGCTGACCATTGGCATCTAAGAATCGCGAGGCCGACGAGGGCGCGATCGGCATGACCGACTTCGTGCCGGGCTCGGCTGAAGAGGCTGCGGTCGTGGCCTCGGCACCCGCCGAGCTGGTCGCCGGATCGGTCGGCGAGTACGCCAGGATCTGGCTGAAGCGGATCCGCAGCGGCGAGAGCGGCGCCCTGCCGGTCATCATCGGCCTGATCGTGATCGTGCTGATCTTCCAGGTCAAGAGCTCGCTATTCCTGTCGGCGGGCAACCTGGTCAACCTGATGACCCAGGCCGCGTTCATCATCACCCTGGGCATGGCCGAGGTGTTCGTCCTGCTGCTCGGGGAGATCGACCTGGCGGCCGGCTTCACGGCGGCCTGCGGCGCGGTCATCGCCTTGTACATGGTGGCGAAGAACTACCCGTGGTGGCTGGCGGTCATCGTGACGCTAGTGGCGACCGGCGCCTACGGGGCGCTGCAGGGCTTCATCATCACCCGGCTCCGATTGCCGTCCTTCGTGGTCACGCTGGCGGGCTTCCTCGGGCTGTCGGGCGTGCTGCTCTTCCTGATCAGCGCCACCGGCAGCATCGGCAACGGCGGTGTCATCAGGCTGAACAGCAACGTCCTCAACGACATCGAGGGAGGCGCGCTCAGCGCGACCGCCAGCTGGATCGTGATGATCGTGCTCGTCGCGCTGGCCGGCCTGATGATGTACCTGCGCGACCGCCGCCGCCGGGTCGCCGGGCTGGTCGCCCCGCCGCTGTCCATCACCCTGCTGAAGATCGCCGTCATCGCGATCGCCGGCGTCGTGGTGGTGCTGGTGGGCAACACCAACCGCGGCACGCTCCTGCTCGCGGTGCGCGGACTGCCCTGGGTCGTGCTGGTGGTCCTGGCGATCCTGGTGGTTTACACGGTCCTGCTCGGCCGCACCAGGTTCGGCCGCTACATCTACGCGATTGGCGGCAACGCGGAGGCGGCCCGGCGGGCCGGTGTCAACACTAACCGGATCCGCGTGGCGGCCTTCGCGTTGTGCGGTCTCACCGCCGGCATCACCGGGATCATCTACGCGTCCTACCTCGGCTCGATCTCCAGCGGCGTCAACGGCGGCCAGAACGTGCTGAACGCCGTCGCCGCCGCGGTCATCGGTGGAACGAGCCTGTTCGGCGGCCGGGGCAAGATAATGGATGCACTGCTGGGCGGCCTGGTCGTGGGCGTGATCGCCAACGGCCTGCAGCTGCTAGGCCTGTCCGCGTCCGCCCAGCTGATGTGGACGGCGCTCGTGCTGGTCGCGGCCGTGACCGTCGACGCCCTGACCCGCCGAGGCCGCAGCACCGCCTAGTGGCTCGCCCCGCCAGGCGCGGGATCACCAGCAGGGAGCGGCGCCCGCCCTGGGCGCCGCTCCTGCTGCGTCCGGCGCGTCCGAGCCACGGTCGGCCGAAAGCGCGGAATACGGGGTATGGCACACTGGTTACCTAGTTAGGCGTGCTCCGGGGTCGGTGAAACTCCGAGCCGGCGGTGATAGTCCGCGACCTGGCCGAGGCCATCGGCTAGCTGATCCGGTGAAATTCCGGGACCGACGGTGAAAGTCCGGATGGGAGGCAGCACGCGCGCGGCAGGGCCCGCCCCGGTGATCCGGGTCGGGCAGTGCATGTCGCGCTGCGCTCTCGCGCACCCCCGGAGCCTGAGGACAGTGAGGCTCCGGAGGAGGACAGGTTGTTCACCGGAATCGTGGAAGAGCTGGGCGAGGTTGTCGCGATCGAGCGCGGCAGCGACACCGCCCGGCTGACGGTGCGCGGGCCGGAAGTGACCGCGGATGCCAGGTGCGGGGATTCCATCGCCGTTAACGGCGTCTGCCTGACGGTCACGCTCATTAGCGACGGCGAGTTCACGGCGGATGTGATGGGGGAGACCCTGGACCGCTCCAGCCTGGGCGGCCTGGCCCCCGGGGCGCCGGTCAACCTGGAACGGCCGATGCGGCCCGACGGACGTCTGGGTGGTCACATCGTCCAGGGCCATGTGGACGGGACCGGCACCATCCTCGCCCGGCGGCCGGCCGAGGGCTGGGAGGTCGTGCGAATGACGGTGCCCGCGCAGCTGTCCCGTTACGTCATCGAAAAGGGCTCGGTGGCGGTCGACGGCGTGAGCCTGACGGTATCGGCGCTGAGCCCGGCGCCTGACCAGCTGGAGGCGCCGTGGTTGGAGGCGCCGTGGTTGGAGGCGCCGTGGATCGAGGTCAGCCTGATCCCGGAGACCCTGGCGCGGACCACGCTCGGCAGCAGGCAGCCCGGCGAGACGGTCAACCTGGAAGTCGACATGATCGCCAAGTACGTGGAGCGACTGCTCGCCGGGAGGCAGCTGTGACCAGTTCTGAGATGGCCCCGGCCCCGCAGGTTCCGGGTGCGGTGGCCGCCGTCGGCCTGGACGATGTTGACCGCGCGGTGCAGGACATCCGGGCCGGCCGGGCCGTCATCGTGGTGGACGACGCCAGCCGGGAGAACGAGGGCGACATCATCTTCGCGGCCAGCAAGGCGACCCCCGAGCTGCTGGCCTTCACCATCCGCTACGCCCGCGGGCTGATCTGCGTGCCGATGCTCGGCAAGGACCTGGACAGGCTGCAGCTGCCGCCGATGACGTCGGACAACCAGGAGCACATGGGCACGGCCTTCACGGTCAGCGTCGACGCCCGGCACGGCATCACGACGGGGATCTCCGCCGCCGACCGGGCCAGGACGATCCGGACTCTGGCGGACTCCGCGACCAAGTCCCACGAGATTGTCCGGCCCGGCCATATCTTCCCGCTGCGCTACACCGAGGGCGGCGTGCTGCGCCGGTCCGGGCACACCGAGGCCGCCGTGGACCTCACCCGGCTGGCCGGCCTGACCCCGGGCGGCGTGGTGGCGGAGATCGTCAACGACGACGGCACCATGGCCCGGCTGCCCCAGCTGCGAGCCTTCGCCGACGAGCATGGCCTGGCGCTCATCACCATCGCGCAGCTCATCGAGCACCGCCGGCGCGTGGAGCGGATGGTCAGCCGGGTAGCCGAAACGAGGATTCCCAACGAGCACGGGCAGTGGCGCGGCCTGGGCTACCTGAACTCGGTCGACGGGACCGAGCACCTAGCCCTGGTGCTCGGCGACCTGACCGCGCCGGGCGAGGACGTACTGGTGCGGATGCACTCCGAGTGCCTGACCGGAGACGTGTTCGGCTCGCGCCGCTGTGACTGCGGCGAGCAGCTGGAGGCGTCGATGGCCGCGATCGCGGCCGAGGGCCGGGGCGTCGTGCTGTACCTGCGCGGCCACGAGGGCCGGGGTATCGGCCTGCTCAGCAAGCTGCGCGCCTACCAGCTACAGGACGCCGGGGCGGACACGGTGGACGCCAACCTCGATCTCGGCCTGCCGGTCGACGCCCGCGAGTACTCGACGGGCGCGCAGCTGCTCGCCGACCTGGGGGTCGAGTCACTGCGGCTGCTCACCAACAACCCGGCCAAGGTCGCGGGGCTGTCCGGCTTCGGCATCAAGGTGACCGGGCGGGTGCCGCTGCCGGTGGCGCCGACGGCCGACAACCTGCGCTACCTGATCGCCAAGCGCGACCGGCTCGGTCACGAGCTGGAGCTCCCGGCCGCCGCTGATCTTGAGGCCGGCAGTGGGCTCGCGGCTGACGCTGATCTCCCGGCCGGCGTTCAGTGAGCGGCGCCGGCCGACCGGTCGGTCCGGTCGTGGACGCGGCCGGGGTCAGCCTGGCCATCGTGGCGACGCGCTGGCATGCCGAGGTGACCGACGTCCTCGTGGAGCGGGCCCTGGCGGCCGCGCGCGCCTGCGCGGTGCCCGACCCGATCGTGGTGCGGGTGCCCGGCGCGGTCGAGCTGCCGGTGGTGGCCGCCGAGCTGGCCCGCCAGCACGACGCCGTCGCCTGCCTGGGCGCCGTCATCCGCGGCGGGACGCCGCACTTTGAGTACGTCTGCGACGCGGTCACCTACGGACTGGCGCGGGTCGCGCTCGACACCGCCACGCCGGTCGGCAACGGCGTCCTGACCTGTGACGACATCAAGCAGGCCCAGGACCGCAGCGGCGCCGAGGGCAGCTCGGAGGACAAGGGCTGGGAAGCCGTGCTGGCCGCGCTGGAGACGGCCCTCGTGCTCCGCGGCCTGCGCCAGCGGGTCAGGTAACCAGGCGGCGTCGCGCGCCTTCAGCTGTCAGCGGTTCCCGGCGGGACGATCCACTCAGCCGCCTGGCCCGTCAGCTCGGCGATGCGCTCGTAGTCGCCGTCGTAGTGCAGCACTGTCAGGGCATACCGCTCGGCGGTCGCGGCGATCAGGAGGTCTGGAATGGACACCGATCGGTGCTGAGCGCGCTGGGCGAGCAGACCCTGGACCTCGATGGCCCGCCGAGCGATCTCGTCGGTCATCGGGAAGTACTCGAAGGCCCCCCGTTGAGCGGCGAAGTGCTCGTGCTCAGCTCCCGTGCGCGCGCTGTAGAGGATCTCCAGATCGATCACCAAGCAGGTCCCGACGAGGCCTCGATCAACGTAAGGGCTGAAGGCAGCCCGCACGATCGGATGCCTGAGCCGGGCCCAGACGCTCTTGTCCGGGAGGTAACGCGCTACCGCCATGCCCCGGCCATGATGTTCGGGTCGGCAAGGTCGGGAAGCGCGCCATCGGCCAGTTCGTCCACATGACGACGGCGAAGTTCCTCCTGAACCACGCGTCGGAGTGCCTCGTTCACTGTGTCCTTCTTCGTCGCGGTTCCGAGGATGCCCGCTGCCCTGGCCAGCAAGTCCTGATCCAGGTCAATCTGGGTGGTGGACATATTCCTCCGTAGCCTTATCCAGTGAATCTCTGAATCTAAGTATGTAGAAGCATCTCTTCTCTGTATATCATCACTCGGCGGGTCGGCCGGGCGGCCGGGCGGCCGGCCAGCGCCCCGAAGGCGCGGGCGGGCTAGCCGCGCGGCCAGGCCAGCACGGGTCCCCTGGCCCGGAGCAGGACGTGTGCGCCGGGCGGGAACTGCGGGCCGCCGGCCGTCCGGACGATGATCTCCGGGCCGGCGCCATCGGCGGGCTGCACCCGGAGCACCGCGTCGTGGCCGTAGTAGTGGCAGGCGAGCACCCGGCCGGGCACGCAGCCCCGGCCGGTGTCGTGGCCTTCGCCGCTGGTGGCGTGCTCCTGCACCGCCTCCAGTTGCTCGGGGCGGACGAGCACGGTGACCGGCCCCGGCTCCAGGCCCGGGCCGGCCGCGGCCTCGAGCGCCAGCTCGCCGAAGATGGTCCGCACCGCGCGGTCGCCGTTCGCCCCGCCGCCGGTCACGACCTGGCCCTCCAGCAGGTTCGCGTCGCCGATGAAGCCGGCGAGCTGCGGGTCGGCCGGCCGGATATAGAGATCCTGCGGCGCCGCGCACTGCACGATCTGGCCGTCCCGCAGCACCGCCACCCGGTCGGCCATCGACAGGGCCTCGTCCTGGTCGTGGGTCACCAGGACGGCGGTGGTCCCCGCGGCCCGGAAGATCTCCTGCACGTCGGCCCGGACGCTGGCCCGCAGGTGCGCGTCGAGCGCCGCGAATGGCTCGTCCAGCAGGACCACGGCTGGCTGGATGGCCAGCGCCCTGGCCAGGGCGACCCGCTGCTGCTGGCCGCCGGAAAGCTGGTGCGGGTAGCGTTTGCCCAGGCCGGCCAGGCCGACGGACTCCAGCAGCGCGTCGATGCGCGGCCCGCGCCGCTCGCGGGCCCGCAGGCCGAAGCCCACGTTCGCCGCGACGGTCAGGTGCGGGAAGAGACTGCCCTCCTGGGGCACGTAACCGATCCGCCGCCGCTCGGGCGGCACGTACGCGCCCGGCCCGTCGACCACCGTGCCGCCGATCGTCACGGTCCCCGCGTCGGCCTGCTCGAACCCGGCCAGCACCCGCAGCAGCGTCGTCTTGCCGCTGCCCGAGGGCCCGAGGATAGCGGTCAGCGAGCCCGCCGGGGCGGTCAGGTCCATCCCGGTCAGGACGGGGTGGCTGCCAAATGCCTTGTACAGCCCCGTTACGGTCAGCTCGGTCACGTAGCTATCATCGCGCGCTAGCCGAGCGGTCGAAGAAGCGGCCGAGCACATAGCTCGGCACGGCCGCGATGGCGATCATGACCAGCGCGAACGGCGCGGCCTGCGCGTAGGAGTTGTCGGTCTCGTACTGCCAGAACTGGGTGGCCAGGGTCTGCACGCCCGTCGGGATCAGCAGCAGCGTGGCGGTGAGCTCGGTCACGACCGACAGGAAGACCAGGCTGAACGAGGCGGCCAGGCCGGGGCCGGCGAGCCGCAGCGTGACCCGGCGCAAGGTGGCGAGCCGGGTCACGCCCAGCGAGCGGGACACCTCGTCCAGGCTGGCCGGCGCGCGGGCGACGGCCGCCTTCACCCCGACCAGTGCCAGCGGGAAGAACATGATGGCGTAGCAGACCACCAGCAGCGGCGCGGTCTGGTAACCGCGCCCGCCCAGGTAGCGCTCGGTGAAGTAGGCCAGGGCGAAGCCGATGACGACGCCGGGCAGCGCGAGCACCAGGTAGGTACTGCGCTCCAGGAAGTGCCGGGCGGTGCCGGTGTGCCGGATCGCCAGCAGGGCGACCGGCAGCGCCGCCACGGTGTCGACGACGCCGGCGCCGACGCCATAGGCGGCCGTGTGCGCGATGGCGTTCAGCATGGACACGCTCCCGCCGGTGACCGACGCGATGCCGCCCTCGAAGATCCAGTAGACGCTGGCGTAGATCGGCACGCCGAGCGCGAGCACGACCAGCGCGAAGACGCCCGCCACGGCCGGCCAGGCGGCCCGGCCCAGCGCCAGCGGCGGGTTGACCCGCTGGGCGCCGGCGCCCGTCCTGGCCACCTGGCCGCGGCCCCGCGCCAGGCCCTCGCCGCCGAGCACGAGCAGGCTGAGCCCGACCAGGACCAGGGACAGGGCGCACGCCGCCGGGACGCTGAAGGACAGGTTGAACTCGGTGAAGATCTCGGTGGTGAAGGTCTGGTAGCCCAGCAGCTCGAACGCGCCGTACTCGGCCAGCAGGACCAGCGCCACCAGCAGGCAGCCGCCCAGGATCGCGCCGCGGGCCTGGCCCAGGGTAATCCGGACGAAGACGCCGACCCGGCCGGTGCCCAGGCTGCGGGCCACCTCCTCCTGGCCCGGGTCGGCGGACCGAAGGCTGGCGGCGACCGGCAGGAAGACCAGGGGGTAGACGGCCAGCGTCATGACCAGGACGGCGCCGCGGAAGCCGTGCACCCAGGTCCACAGGGAGGCCCAGCCGAAGCTGACCACGAAGTCGGGGATCGCCAGCGGGATGACCAGCAGGACGGCCCAGACCCGTCGGCCGGGCAGGTTCGTCCGCTCCACCAGCCACGCTGCCGCCGTGCCGATGATCGCGCACAGCGCCGTGACGGCGAGGGCGAGCTGGACGGTATTCCAGAGCAGCTCGCCGGTCAGCGGCCGGACGATCAGCCCGGCCACCTTGTGCACTCCCGCGCCGCTGGTCTCGATGAGCAGGAAGACCAGCGGCAGGGCGAGCAGCGCCGCGATGCCGGCGCTCACCGCGGTCAGTGCGACCGGCCGGCGCGCCCGCCGCGGCCGGACCGGGACCGGCCGCGCGATCGTGCTGGTCACAGCAGGCCGGCCTGGCGCATCAGGTCGATCGCCGTGGTGCCGGTGCCCAGCTGACCCATGGTGATCGGGTAGGGCTGGAGCTGGCTGAATGGGGTCTCCGGGGCCAGGGTGGTAACGCCCGAGGCCAGGGGATACTCGAAGCTGATCGACTCGCCGGGGCCGGTGCCGGGGTGGGCGATGATGTCCTGGCCCTTCTTGCTGACCAGGAAGGCCAGGAACCGCTGCGCCTGCGCCTGGTGCTTGCTCGACTTGAGCACGGCCGCTCCGGAGACATCGATGACATAGCCAGGATCGCGCGGAGCCAGGTGGGTGATCTGCGCTTTCATGCGTTCGGCTCCGATCTCGGCGCGCATCCGGTACCAGTAGTACTGATTGACGACGGCGAAGGCAATGGCTCCCCGGTTGACCTGCGATACGACCGTCTCGCTGTTGGAGTAGACGTGCCCGGCGGCGTTCGACTTGATGGCGCCGAGCCAGCTGAGCGTGGCGGCCTTGCCGTAGGCCTGGTCGTAGGCCGTCACGATGGGCTGGAAGTCGGTCTCCTGCGGCGCGATCGCGAGCTTGCCCTTGTACCTGGGCGCTGCGAACTGGCTGATCCTGGTCGGCAGCTGGCTGGCCGAGATGAGGCTCGGGTTATACACGATGAGGCTGGTGCGCGCCGATATGCCCACCCAGTCGCCGACGGGTGAGTTGTACTGGCTGGGGGTGTGGCTCAAGGTGGCCTTGCTGACCGGCGCGAGCAGGCCCTTGGCCGCCAGGCTCTCCAGCGGCGGGGTGTTCTCGGTGTACAGCAGGTCGGCCGGCGAGTTCGCCCCCTCGGTGGCGATCTGGTTGGCCAGCGTGTCCTCGTCGTCGCTGCGCAGCGCCACCTTGATCCCGGTCTGCCGCTCAAACGCGGCGATCAGGTTCTGCGCGGTCTGCACGTGCTGGCCGCTGTAGAGCGTGAGCGTCGCCGAGCCGGGCGAGCCAGCGGCGCCGCAGGCCGCCAGCGCGGCACAGGCCAGCAGGGCCGCGGCGATGGGGCCCGCCCCGTGCCTGGTGAACCCGTGCCTGGTGAACCCGTGCCTGGTGATCGCGCGCCTGGTGAGTCCGTGCCGCATGGCTCCCTGCTTCATGATGCTGCCCCCGGGCAGATCGTACTGATTTTCCTGGTGGCGGCCGCGGAGATGAGGATAGCTTAGGCTTACCTAATATTGTGTTGTTTAGGCTAACCTAACAACCTGGGCGCCGGCTACCGGCCCGGGCCCGGGCGGCCCCGGCAGCTCGCGCACATGCAGTGTGCGGCCCGGCCACGTACGCTAGCTGCACAGACCCGGCCTAACACGGGTCCCGCCCAACTCTGAGGTGATCGGGTAGTGCGCGATATTCTGGACATGATCTCCAAGTGGTGGGACGCCGACGAGCCTTTCGGCCTGGCGACGGTGGTGCGCACGTTCAGTAGCGCGCCGCGGGAGCCGGGCGCGGCCATGGCGGTCTCTCCTGCTGGCGAGGTAGTGGGCAGTGTGTCGGGCGGCTGCGTCGAGGGCGCCGTTTACGAGCTGGCGGGCGAGGTCAGGGCGAGCGGGCAGGCAGTCCTGCAACGCTACGGGATCAGCGACGACACCGCCTTCTCGGCCGGCCTGACCTGCGGCGGGATCATCGATATCTTTGTCGAGCCGGTCAGCCGGGCGTCCTTCCCCGACCTCGGGGAGATCGTCGCGGCGGTGAACGCGGGGACGCCAGTCGCGATCGCGACCGTGATCGCCGGACCGGGCCAGGTCGGTGCCAGGCGGCTGATCTGGAGTGACGGCGAGCGGGACTCCGCCGGATCGCTGGGTTCCGGTGACCGGCTGGACCAGGCGGTCGATGACGACGCCCGCGGGATGCTGGCGCAGGGGCTGACCGGGGTCCGGCAGTATGGCCCCGACGGGGAGCGGCGGCGCGACGAGCTGTCGGTATTCGTCCAGTCCTTCACGCCGCCGCCGCAGATGCTGGTCTTCGGCGCGATCGACTTCGCCGCCGCGGTAGCCAGGGCCGGGAAGTTCCTCGGCTATCGCGTGACGGTGTGCGACGCCCGGCCGGTATTCGCGACGGCGTCACGGTTCCCCGACGCCGATGAGGTGGTGACCGACTGGCCGCACCGGTACCTGGAAGGGGTCAGCACCGATTCCCGGACGGTCATCTGCGTCCTGACTCACGATCCCAAGTTCGATGTCCCGCTGCTCGAGGTCGCGCTGCGCCGCCCGGCCGCCTATATCGGGGCGATGGGCAGCAGGCGGACGCACGAGGACCGGCTGGCCCGGCTGCGCGAGGCGGGCATGACCGACGACGAGCTGGCGCGGCTCCGCTCGCCGATCGGGCTTGACCTCGGGGCCCGCACGCCGGAGGAGACGGCCGTGGCGATCGCGGCCGAGCTGATCCAGCTGCGCTGGGGCGGCTCCGGGCAGCCGCTGACGACGACTTCCGGCCGGATCCATCACGAGCGGCTCTCCGAGGGACTGGCCCGCTGAGCCCGCGGTCACCTTCGTAGGCTGGGCGGATGGCAGCTCACGTCGCCGGGGTCCTGCTTGCCGCGGGAGCGGGCAGCAGGCTCGGCCGGCCCAAGGCCCTGATCGATGTCGGCGGGCGGCCGCTAGCCGACCGCGGCGTCGAACTGCTGCGCGCGGGCGGTGCCGCGCCGGTCATCGTGGTGATCGGGGCCACCGCCGTCGACCTGCCCGGCGTGCTCACCGTGCACAACCCGCGCTGGTTCACGGGCATGGGCTCGTCGCTGGCCGTCGGCCTGGAAACGGTGCCTGACGAGTGCTCCGCCGCGGTCGTCGCGCTGGTGGACCAGCCACTGGTCGGCGCGCAGTCGGTTCGCCGGCTGATCGCCGCGCACGCGGCCGGGGCGAGCGTCGCGGTAGCCGCCTACGCGGGGCAGCCGCGCAACCCGGTGCTGCTGGGCCGGGAGTACTGGGCCGAGGTCGTCGCGCTCGCGGCCGGAGACGCCGGCGCCCGGCAGTTCCTGCGCGCCCATCCCGACCTCATCACGCTGGTCGAATGCGGCGACACCGGCAGGCCGGACGATATCGATACCCGCGCCGACCTGGATCGCATCGCCGGCCTGCTGGCCGCGGAGGGGCCCCTCCCGGCTCAAGAGTGACGAGCCTGGATTCCCCAGCTGTGCGTCACGCTGTCGCCGGGCGCCAGCGTCAGCACGTCAGTGCCGGTCACGAAGGCGTTCGGCGGGCAGGTCATCGGCTCGATCGCCACTGCCCGCCGACGACGGCTGGCCCCCAGCGTGTCACCGCTGAACACCTGCAGCCAGTGATAGCCCGCCCCCGCCCAGAAGCCGAGCTCGGTGCCGGGCCCGGTCAGCGTGACCCAGGCCCGCCCGGCTGGATCCCGGCTCAGCCCGGTCAGGGCGTGATCGAGGCGGGTGTCTCCGATGACCCGCGCCGTGCGGAAGTCATACGGGGTCCCGCCGACGTCCTGCGGGTCACCGACGGGGATACCGCGGTCGTCGGCTGCGAGCCAGCGCGACGCGGGCAGTTGCAGCTCGCAGTCGTCGATCAGCGGGGCTCCCGCGGTCAGGTACGGGTGCGAGCCGGTCCCGTAGGGCGCGGGACGGGAGCCGGCGTTGCGGGCCGTCACCGACACCGTGAGGCCGTCGTCGGCCGCCAGCCGGTAGCTGGCCGTGAGCTCCAGGCAGAACGGGTAGCCGGGATGGGCGTGCAGCACGTACTGCAGGTCCACCCGGCTGGCCTCCTGAGTGCCCGGCACCCAGTTGCCCCACCGCGTCACGCCGTGGATGGCGTTGCCGGCCGTCGGCTCGCTCAGGTCCAGCTGATACGTCGTGCCCGCGAATGAGTAACGGCCCCGGTCGACGCGGTTGGGCCACGGAACGAGCAGCTCGCCTGACCCGGCGGGCGGCGCCTCGTCGGCCCTGTACTCGCTGATGACGGGGCAGCCCTGGAAGCTCAGCCGCCGCAGGCCCGCGCCGAGCTCGGTGACGGTAGCGCGGTACTCCCCGGCGGCGATGTCGTATTGCGTGCCAGTCAGCGGTACTGCGGTCAGCTCGGCCATGATGCCTTTTCTGCGAGCGTGGCAGCCGCCGCGCGGCTGCTGAGGCGGCCGGAGAAGGAGTGTGCCGGCGGGGCTGCTTGGGGAGCGGGGGACCTTCAGCCCCGCCGACAATTGCACGATAGCTGCCCTGCAATCCCGCCGGTGCGAACTTCGGCAACACCGCAAGGGTTCTGTAATGCCTGCCCGCTCGCGCGCCCCGACGTCCGGTGCCTGAGGTCGAGCGGCCAGGAACGGGGCCGAGTCACGGCGCCGGCCCGGGCAGCCGGCCAGCCAGCGCCGCGATGGCGCTGGCTGGCCGCGGTGGAGGGGCTTACCTCAGCCCTATCGCTCGAATACGATGATTGTCTTCCAGGTCCGGTGCCCGACTATCCCGCTGACGGGGAGATGCGAACCCCGCTGGAAAGCCATGACGGCCAGCCAGGTCTCGTGACCGTAAAAGCCGGTTACCCGCATGAACCTGAAGCCGTAGGCGAATTTGAGATTGTGCTGGACGGCGCGGACGGCCGAGCCGCGACTGCCCAGGCGGAGGGTCACGATAAGCCGGTTCCACGTCGACGCGCCGACGATCCCGCTGGGGTTCAGGTGGCGGCTGCGCTGGAAGCTGCGCACGGCCGCGGTGGTGGCGCGCCCGTAGACGCCGTCCGCCCGGACCCCGAATCCCTTGTTCTGCAGCAGGTACTGGATCGCGACGACCCGCTCACCGACGTCGCCCCGCCGGACGACGGGCCACCTCAGGGCCGTCGACCAGGTGGGATGTGCCGTCGTCGACCTGGTGGCGGCGCCCGCCGGCGCGGCGGCGACAAGCGTTGCCATGGCGGCGACCGCTACCAGTCCGAGCATCCCCGAGAATGCCCGGCGCATGAATGATCTCATCGAACCTCCTTTTGCCGCCCGCACGCGTCGTTGCGCACGTGACCTGCGAATCCTGGCCCTCGGCAAATTAGTTACTGGCCAAGGGCGGTCGCGTCACGGGAATTCCTTGCATATTCCTCAAAGCTAAGGACGAGGAACTTTGAGCGTCAAGGATGCTGCAAATTGCGCGCGCTGAATAGTAGTTTCATGAAGAGTGCTGATGTCATGTTTAAGAATCCGGGTGTCGAGTAGGACCCGGCCCGTCACCATGCGGCCCGATGATCATAGAAACGCCGCGTATCCAGTAGCCCGAGGATCCAGTAGGGCGCGCATCCCGCGGCCAGCAGATCCCGGGCCGCCGCGCAGTTGAGCTCGGCTAGGCGGCATGCTGGCCGACGTAGCTGGCGAACACCACCGTGTTACCTAGGTAATGACCGGTTCGCGGATCGAAGGTTCCGCCGCAGGTGACCAGGCGCAGGGTCGGCCAGCTTGTGTAGCCGTACACGCTGGCGGTCGGGAACCTGGTCTTGCGGTACAGCGCGACGGAGTACGCCTCGAATATCGCCGTCCGGCCGCTGCGGAGTCGGATGTAAATCCGGTCTCCCGGCCGCAGGTTGCCCAGGTAGTAGAAGATCGCGGGTCCCACGCCGACCGCGTCGACGTGACCGAGAATGACCGACGCGCCGGGGGCGCCCGGAGTCGGGCCGCCGTCGTACCAGCTTGCCACGAAGGGCGTCCTGAGCGGCGGCACCTGGATGCTCCCGTCCCGGCCCAGGCCGCGCGCGATGACCTTCGCGCGGACGCCGATGGCGGGAATCTGGATGCCGACCGGCGCCGAAGGTGACAGTCGTCCTGTCGCGCGGCCCCTAGTCAGGTGCCGGGGCGGCTCGGCCGGGCGGCGTCCCGCCCATGCGGGTGGGATCGGCGGCGGTGCCCAGCGCAGCGTGTCGTGGCCGACGAAGGCGATGACCACTCCGATGCTGATGAGAGCGACGGCTATCAGGTTGAGCCAGGAGATGCCCCGCCGACGACGGTCAGCCATGTCACCGCCTCCGCCTGGCGGCATGGCGCGGGATGCCCTGCATCCCCCGCACCCCCCGCATCCCCCGCATCCCAGCGACCCTTCGCGGGGCTTCCTTCCCTCCGGGTGCCGGGTTAAGCCGCCATGGCCGCAGCGGCGGGCCGGGGGAGCGCGGCCGAGCCCTTACCGGTCCAGCCTGCTGCCGGCGACGGACGCGACCGCCGGGACCCGGCCGGCTCCGGGCACCAGGCCGCCGGTGCGCACCGCGTCTGCCGCCAGGACGCCGAACAGGTAGAAGCAGGCCGACTCCTCGTCGGAGAAGACGCGCACCTCGTGGCGGGCACCGGCCGCGCAGCTGAACACCTCGAAGCCCTCAGCGGTCTCCAGGAGGCACATGGCGCCGTCGACCTCCTCGCCGACGGAGTAGGAGGCGGCCGGGATGGCCGCCAGGCTGGCGAGCTCGCCGAAAATGCGCTCGGTGGCCATCCGCCGCCCCGCGGAACGCCGCCGCCGGGGCGACTCGGGGCCAGGGAGCGGCGCGGTCGGCGCGCCAGCCGCGGTCGCCGTGGCGACCGTGCCCGGTGCTGTCGCGCCGGGCGGAGCCATCCTGCCGGGCGCGTAGGCCTCTGCGGAATAAGGCCCATCAGGAGAGTAGGACCCGTCGGGCGGAACCGGCGCGGGCCGCTGAGCAGGCACGGCAGCGGAATCGGGCATCGCAGACGGAACCGGCGCGGCGTACAGCGCGGGCTCGCCCGGGGAGCTGGCAAAGCCGGGTCCTGGTCCGGCGGTCGGCTGGGGCCCGGTGGCGGGCCCCGGTCCAGCGGCCGTCCTGGGCCCGCCGACTGGTTCCGGCCCGCCCGGCGGAGTCGGCCGGGCGGAGGGAGGCGCTTGATCGCGGCGCGAGGCAGCCGACGCGGCCCGCATGGCCTGCGCCTCCAGCGGCAGTGGCGGCCCGGCCGCCGACTGCGGCAGGGCCACCCCACCGTCAAGGGGCGGCATCCGGGGCTGCCCGGGCGGCCCGGCCGGGAGCGGATAGCCGGACGAGGCCTGCCCAGCCGGCTGGGGATAACCCGGCTCGGCCAGGGGCGGCAGCGCCGGGTGGCTGGCCTGCGGGGTCACGCCCGGCTGGTAGTCAGTCCGCTCCTCCACGATGTCGGTGACCTCCTCCCGGCCGGCGACGAGCTCGAAGACCCCGCGGTCCACCTGCCAGTAGCCGAGCTGCTCGGCTCGGTAGGCGTCGTGACCCAGGTAACCGATGTGCAGCCGGTCTCCGAGGTCGTCCAGGACGATGCAGCTGTCCCCGCGGAACGTCCCGACGGGCCTGGACTGCCACACCGCCTGGACATCCTGAATCAGCAGCTCCTTGCGCCAGTGACCGGTGGCCGGCTCGAAGCCGAGCTCCTCGGGTGGCGGACACGCGGCGAACAGCACCACCGCGCCGTCGGCCGGGCCGATGCCAGCCTCGTAGGGCGCCCCTCGGTAGGTCGCCATGAGCCGGTAGCGCATCGGTCAGATTCCCCCTGACGGACGAAGCCAGACCTGGCCGTCATATCGGGCTATGAACTCAGCCCGTCCGGCGCAGATTCGTACAATTTCCGCCCCAACCGGAACTGGAATGGGGTCGGTGAAGAACTCGGGTACGGGATGCGCCGGGCCTGCTGTGTAGCCGGTGCCAGTGAACGGCGGCTTCATGGCCCAGTCACCGCCGAGGGCGACCGAGTACGGAACCTGGTAGGACTCGCTGCCCACCGCCCGCCACCGCAGCAGGTAGAGCTCCTCCATGTCCGGGCTGAACTCGGAGCCCTCATAGCCCAGGCTCATCGCGTTGTAGAAGTCGGCGGGGTGGGCGAAGGAACTGTCAGCGACCCGGTGCACGAATCCGGCAATGATGGACCGTCGGCCAGTCAGGTACGGCTCCACCATGCGAGGCGGGATCGCCTTGTGCAGCAGCGTTCCCGGCTCGACGGCGATGGGAGTCCGATTGACCTGGCGCACCCTGTCCCCTGTGGTCAGACTGTCCTGCAGTGTCATGAGACTCTCATATCGCGAAATACGTCCTCAACTGCTTCGGCCGACCTGGTCGTAACGGGCGCAAGGGTACCTTCCGGAACTACGGTCGTTAGGGCCGTGCAGCTCAGGGCAGTCCTGCCGCCGCTACAGTTGGCACCGTGTTCCAGGGCAGCGCGCAGCAGCGCTTCGCGGGCGATGACGGTGCGGCCGACGCTCCGGCGGCTGCCGCCCTCCGGGCGTTCGCGGCCGGCGAGGGAAGCGAGCACGCCGCGCTGACCGCGCTGGCCGGAATCCGGCTGCTGGTCCCGGTAGTGGCGGCACTGGCTCCCGAGGGCGCGGCTCCTGAGGGCGCGGCTCCTGAGGGCGCGGCAGCATCTGGCGGCGCGGCGGCCGGCGGCCTGAGCGCCTGCCGTCCCGCAGGTGCCGGCGAGAAAGCCAGCGAGATGGCCCTGCCAACCCTCGTCGGGCGCGACGGGCGGCGCGCAATCCCGGCTTTCACCTGCCTGGACGCGCTGGCTCGGTGGCAGCCGTCCGCCCGGCCGATTCCCGCCGACGCGGCCCTAGTCTGGCGCGCTGCGGTCGAGGACTCCTGCGCCGTCGTTATCGATGTGGCCGGACCAGTCCCGCTGGCGGTCGAGGGGGCCCGTCTGGCGGCCCTGGCCAGTGGCGCGCCGATTCCGCTGCCGCATGAGGACCCCGACGTGCGGGATGCGGTGGCCGCGGTGATCATCGAACTGGCTGCGGCCGACGGGCTCAGCCTGGCCCGCGGCGGCTTCGCGATCGGCCCGGGCGTTCAGGGCGGCGACCTGCTGATCGAGCTAACGGCGCCTGCCGGGCTGGATCACGCCGCGGCGGAGAGCTTTGCTGGCCGGGCCGGCTCGGCGGTTCTGGGCCGGCTCGGCCCGCGCCTATGCCGCGGCCTCGCCATCGCCCTGACCCCCTAGCCCCTAGCCCCCTAGCCCTCTAGCGCGCTGCGGTGCGACCTCGCGGACCCAGCCAATGAGCCCGCCCGGTACGTGCTCCACAGACCACCAGCCCCACGCGGGCAGCGTCGGCGGGTCAGCCGCGCGGCCGGGCTACGCGGCGGCGGAGCGCGAAGCCCCCGGCGACCGCGCCGACGCCGATCAGGACCAGGCCTGCCGCTGCCAGGGCACCGTTGGAGGTCGTCGCGGTCGTCCCGTCGCCGGTGGCGGCGCCGCCACCGCTCGGGAACGCCGTTACCACCAGGGTGACCGCGGCGGAGCTACCCCCTGAGCAGTCGATGCTCGGGTGGTAGCTGCCCGCCCGGATGTCACCGGGCAGGTCAACCGTGATGCTGAAGTTTCCGCTGGAGTCCTGGCTCATCGGGATCTGCTCGGGTAGCCCGAGCGTCGTGCCGGACAGCGTCGCCCCGGCGGCCATCTGCCGCTCGCAGTTCACCGCGAACGTCACCCTCGCCCCGGGGGTGGCCTGGGACGGCGTGACCCAGGCGTGCATGGTGCCGATGGAATCCGCTGCGTAGGTCGCGGGCGCGGCGGCCACCAGCACCGGAATGGTGAGCAGGGCAGCCAGGACGGCATACCTGAACAGGCGCATGGACGTTTTCCTCCCCCGAGAAGCACGCATGCGTCGCCCTGGTGCGCCCTCGGTGCACCCGTCAGCGCTGCTGGCCCAGCATTGCCCGGCTGGCCCGTGGCGACGGCTCCCGTCGTGCGCCGGGGTGATACCCGATGGCCTGCCGGGCAAACGCCAGCCTCGCCCGCATGGCAGGATCAGAAGCATGCTGCGCTGGCTGACCGCTGGGGAGTCGCACGGCCGCGCCCTCACGGCGATCTGCGAGGGGATGCCGGCCGGAGTCGAGGTTGCCACGGCGGATATCGCCGCGGCCCTGGCGCGCCGGCGAGCGGGGTACGGGCGGGGCGCGCGGATGAAGTTCGAGCAGGACGAGGTCGAGCTGACCGGCGGCGTCCGGCACGGCCGCACTCTGGGCGCCCCTGTGGCTATCCGGATCGCTAACTCGGAGTGGCCGAAGTGGGAGACCGTGATGTCTCCTGACGTGGTCGACGAGGACGTGCTGGCCGCACAGGCGAGGAACGCCCCGCTGACCCGGCCCAGGCCCGGTCATGCCGACCTGGCCGGGATGCAGAAGTACGGTTACGACGACGCCCGCGCCGTGCTGGAGCGCGCCAGCGCGCGGGAGACGGCCGCCAGGGTCGCGCTCGGCGAGGTCGCCCGGCGCTTCCTGCGCCAAGCGCTCGGCGTCGAGGTCGTCAGCCATGTGGTCGCGCTCGGCTCGGTGCGGGCCCCCGATGGGCTGACACCGCTGCCGCAGGACGCGGCGCGGGTCGACGCGGACCCGGTTCGCTGCCTGGATCCGGCCGCGAGCGCGGCGATGCAGGCCGAGATCGACGCGGCCCGCAAGGACGGTGACACCCTGGGCGGCATCGTCGAAGTGGTGGTTTACGGCCTGCCGCCCGGGCTCGGCTCCCACGTGCACTGGGACCGGCGGCTCGACGGGCGGCTGGCCGGGGCGCTGATGAGCATCCAGGCGATCAAGGGCGTGGAGGTCGGGGACGGGCTGGCCACGGCGGCCCGGCGCGGATCGCAGGCCCACGACGAGATCGAGGGCACCGACGACGGGATCCGGCGCCTGACCAACCGGGCCGGCGGCATCGAGGGCGGGATGAGCACGGGCGAGCCGGTCCGGGTCCGCGCGGCGATGAAGCCGATATCCACGGTGCCGCGAGCCCTGGCGACGGTCGACGTGCGCACCGGCGAGCCCGCTCGCGCGATCAACCAGCGCAGCGACGTGACCGCTGTGCCGGCGGCCGGCGTCGTCGCCGAGGCGATGACCGCGCTGGTCCTCGCTGGTGCCGCGCTGGAGAAGTTCGGCGGCGATTCCGTCGAGGAAACCGCGCGGAACTGTGACAACTACCTGAAGGCACTGACGATCCGGTGAACGCTGACTACGGAGAGAGCACCGCTCGCCCAGCAGCCGCGGGGACGGCGCCGGTGGCAATTCTGATCGGCCCGCCGGGGTCCGGGAAGACCACCGTCGGCGTGCTGCTGGCCGAGTTGCTGGGCGTCGGGTTCGTGGACACCGACGCCAGCGTCGAGGCGGTCGCGGGCAAGCCGGTGAGCGACATCTTCGTCGAGGACGGCGAGTCGGCGTTCCGCAAGCTGGAACGCGAGGCGGTGGCGGCGGCGGTTGCCGCGCCCGGCGTTGCCGGGCCCGGCGGTCCCGCCCGCGGCAACGTCCTTGGCCTGGGCGGCGGCGCGGTGCTCGACGACGACACTCAGGCCCTGCTCGCCGGTCACTGCTTCGTGTACCTGGAGACCGGTTTCACTGAGCTGGCCAAGCGCGTGGGCCTGGACAGGCCGCGCCCGCTGCTGATCGGCATTAATCCGCGCGCCCAGCTCAAGGCCCTGCTCGAGCAGCGGCAGCCGGTCTACGCCGGCCTGGCCCGGATCACCGTGGCCACCGACGGCCGCGAGCCGGCGGAGATTGCCGCGGAGGTCGCCGCGCTCCTGAGCCTGGAAACCACGGCGCTCCCGGAAACCACGGCGCTCCCGGAAACCACGGGGCACGCCGATGATGGCCCGCCGCGGCAGCCCGGACAGTGACCGCGACCAGGATCAGGGTCGGCGGCGACCATCCGCACGAGGTGGTGGTGGGTGCCGAAGTGCTCGGCGAGCTGCCGTCGCTCGTGGGACCGGACGCCCGAGCGGTGGTCGTTATTCATGCCCGCGGCCAGGACGCCATGGCCAGTGCCGCGGCGCGGGTGCTGTCGCGGGCAGGTTATCTCGTGCACGTCGAGGCGGTCCCCGACGGCGAGGCGGCCAAGGAGATCAGCGTGGCGGCCGCCCTGTGGTCGCGGCTGGCTACGCACGAGATCGGGCGCCGCGACGCGATCGTGGGCGTCGGCGGGGGGGCGGTGACCGACCTCGCGGGCTTCACCGCCGCTACCTGGCTGCGAGGCGTCCGGGTCGTGCTGGTCCCGACCACCTTGCTCGGCATGGCCGACGCCGCGATCGGCGGCAAGACGGCGATCAACATCCCCGAGGGCAAGAACCTGGTGGGCGCCTTCCACCCGCCCGCCGGGGTGCTCGCCGACCTCGCGGCGCTGGCCACGCTGCCGCCGGCCGAGTACGCCAGCGGCCTGGCGGAGGTGATCAAGGCCGGATTCATCGCCGATCCCGTCATCCTGGACCTGATCGAGGCCGATCCGGCCGGCGCCGCCCGACCGGGCGGCCCGCATGAGCGTGAGCTCGTCGAGCGCGCCATCGCCATGAAGGCCGGCGTGGTGTCCGCCGACCTGCGTGAGGCAGGCCAGCGGGAAATGCTCAACTACGGGCACACGCTCGGGCACGCCATCGAGCGGGCCGAGCGGTACACGATGCGGCACGGCGAGGCGGTGGCGATCGGCATGACCTACGCCGCCGCGCTCGGGCGGCTCGCGGGCCGGCTCGACTCCCCGACCGCACGGCGGCACCGTGAGATCCTGACCGCCGTCGGACTGCCGACGCGGTACCGTAGCGGCGCGTGGCCGGACCTGCGCGCGACGATGACGCTGGATAAGAAGGCCCGCGCGGCGCGGCTGCGGCTAGTGGTGCTCGACGGGCTGGCCAGGCCCGCCATCCTGGCCGATCCGCCCGAGGAACTGCTGGAGCAGGCCTACACGGAGGTGAGCTGAGCGATGCCGCTGCCAGCCACAGCAGATCCCCCCCCGGAGCCCCCCGTGCCCACCCGGGGTGACGGCCCCCCGGAGCCCCCCGTGCCCACGGTGCTCGTGCTCAACGGGCCCAACCTCGCCCGGCTCGGCACCCGCGAGCCCGAGGTCTACGGCACGGCCACCCTCGCCGATGTCGCGGCGGCGTGCGCGTGCACTGGCGGCCAGCTCGGCCTCGCGGTGGACGTCCGGCAGACCGACGACGAGGCGGAGCTGATCGGCTGGGTGTACGAGGCCGTCGACCGGCGGCTGCCGATCGTGCTGAACCCGGCCGCGTTTACCCACTATTCCTACGCGCTGCGAGACGCCCTGGCGATGCGGACGGCGCCCCTGGTCGAGGTGCACCTGTCCAACCCGGCGGCGCGTGAGTCATTCCGGCACAACTCCGTGGTGGCCGGGGTCGCCGACGGCACCGTGGCCGGCTTCGGCCTGGTGTCCTACGAGCTGGCGCTGCGCGCGGTCGCGGCCCTGACGGCGCCTGCGCCCTAGCGGGACCGACTGGGACGGCGCCGCGGCGCCCGGTTACCATTCACCCGACACACGAAACGGACTGCTGAGGGCCACTCGCCTGCTCCAAGCGAGGCAAGCCGGGCGTGACAGCGGGCCTGAAAGGCTGTGCGTGATGCGCATCGGGATGGCACTGAACTACGCGGGCGGCTTCGCGGAGACCGCCGCCGAGCTGGCCGACTATGAGAAGGCCGGCCTCGACATCGTCTTCGTTCCCGAGGCCTACAGCTTCGACGCGGTCAGCCAGCTCGGCTACCTCGCGGCCAAGACCGAGCGGCTGCAGCTAGCGTCGGGAATCCTGCAGATCTACTCGCGTACCCCGACCCTGACCGCCATGACCGCGGCCGGCCTCGACTACGTGTCCGGCGGCCGGTTCGTGCTCGGGCTCGGCGCGTCCGGGCCGCAGGTCATCGAGGGGTGGCACGGGGTGCCCTACGACGCGCCGATCGGCCGTACCCGCGAGGTGATCGAGATCTGCCGCGCGGTGTGGCGCCGCGAGCGGGTGGAGTACGCGGGCCGGTATTACACCATCCCGCTACCGGCCGACCAGGGCACCGGGCTGGGCAAGCCGCTCAAGTTGATCAACCACCCGGTTCGGGACCGGATACCGATCGTGGTGGCCGCTCTCGGGCCGAAGAACGTGGCCATGGCGGCCGAGCTCGCCGAGGCATGGGAGCCGATCTTCTACTTCCCGGAGAGGGCCGCGCAGGTGTGGGCCGAGCCGCTGGCGGCAGGGCAGGCCAAGCGCGACCCGTCACTGCCGCCCCTGGATGTCATCGCCCAGGCCGGGCTGGCCATCGGCGACGACACAGCGGGACTGCTGGACCTCGGCCGGTCGGCCCTGGCTCTGTATATCGGCGGCATGGGCGCGCGCGGCCGCAATTTTTATAACGACCTGGTGGTGCGCTATGGCTATGAGCGGGAGGCGGCCGCGATTCAGGAGGCCTACCTGGCCGGCCGAAAGCAGGAGGCCGAGTCGATCGTGCCGACGTCGCTGCTGGAGGGAACCTCCCTGATCGGGCCGCGATCGCTGGTGGCCGAGCGCGTGGCCGCGATGCGGGAGTCGGGCGTGACCACGCTGAACGTGGCACCGCTGGCCGGCACCCACGCCGAGCGGGTCGCGCTGATCGAGCAGATCCGCGACCTCGCCGCCTGACCAGTCTCGCCGCACTGCACTGTGTCAGCCGGGCCGCGGCGGGTACGCGGTTGGGATACGCGACCTCATGGGTCGCGGCGGCAGCGCACGGATCGGAGGCGGCATGAGACGAGCGCCGGGCAAGCCTGGCTCGCGGACCGGGGGCCCGCGAGTCCTGGTGATCGGCGGCGGTTTCGCCGGCCTGTCTGCCCTTGACGCGCTCCAGGGCGGCGGGGCAGCGGTGACACTGGTCGACCGGAATGTCTACAGCACCTTCCAGCCGCTGCTCTACCAGGTGGCGACCGCCGGCCTGACGTCCGCCGACGTCGCCTACCCGCTCTGGTCGGTCACGCGGAAGACCGGCGCGCGATTTCACAAGGGCACGCTGGTCGAGGCCGACTTCGCGAACCGGATCGCCCGGCTGGACGACGGCGCCGAGCTCCCCTACGACTACCTGATCCTGGCCACCGGCGTCGGCGCGAACTTCTTCGGGATCCCCGGTGCCGACAAGAACAGCATGAGCCTGTATACCCGGCGGGACGCGGTCGCGCTGCGGGAGCGGCTGATGACCGAGCTGGAGAGCAGGAGCTGGGAAGGTAACGACTCCGCGCTGAACATCACCATCGCCGGTGGCGGCGCCACGGGCGTCGAGCTGGCCGGCACGCTCGCTGAGCTGCGTAACATCGCTCTGCCCGCCGCGTTCCCCCGGATCGACCCGAGCACCATGCGGGTGACCCTGATTGAGCAGGCGCCGGCGCTGCTGGCCGCGTTCCAGCCTCAGGAGCAGGAGTACGCGCGGCGCCAACTCCTGCACCGAGATGTCGACGTGCGGCTGGGCACGGCGATTAAAGAGGTGACGCCGGACGGAGTGCTGCTGGCCGATGGCACCACGGTGCCCAGCAACGTCACGGTGTGGGCCGCCGGGGTGGCCGCGCCGGACTCGATCGGGCGGCTGGGCCTGCCCCGCGGGCCTGGGGGCCGGCTCCAGGTCGGCCAGGACCTGCGGATCGAGGGCCAGGACCGGGTCTTTGCCGCGGGGGACATCTCCGTGAACCCCGGCGATCCGGTCGCTCAGCTGGCGCAGCCGGCGATCCAGGAGGGCCGGCACGCCGCCCGGCAGATCCAGCGGCTGATGGCCGGCCAGGGCACCGAGCCGTTCAGTTACCACGACAAGGGCATCATGGCGACCATCGGCAGCCGGTCGGCCGTCGTCGAGCTACCGGTGGGCCTGCGCCTGCGCGGCACGCTGGCCTGGCTGGCCTGGCTGGCCCTGCACCTGTGGACGCTGCTCGGCGGCCGTAACCGCATCGTGGCGTTCGTCAACCTGTCGTGGCGGTACCTCACCTGGAGCCGGGGCGGCGGGATCATCGTCGGGGACGACGCTCCGCAGGACAGCTGAGCGGCGGCTGCGCGCTCACCGGTGAGTCGCGCTGAGCGCCGCGAGCGCCCGGCCGAAGTCCTCGCGATCGGCGAACGGCCGTACAGTCATCAACATGCCAGAGATACACGCCGCTCGCCGGGCCCGGGCCCAGCAGAAGATCACCGCGCTGGGCTGCGGCGCGGCGCTGGTGACCAGCCCGCCGAATGTCCGTTATCTGACGGGTCTGGCGAGCTCCAACGCGGCGGTCCTGCTCCCGGCCAGCGGTCCCGGCGTCCTGGCTACCGACTCTCGCTACGCCGAGGTGGCCGCCCGCGACTGCGGCGACATCGAGCTGGTGGCCGAGCGCGAGACCGAGATCGCGCTGGCCGCGCTGGCCGCCCGCCGTGGCGCGCGGACGCTGGCCTTCGAGGCGCACGAGGTGACGGTCGAGCGGTACGAGGCTCTCGCGGAACTGGGCGGCGGACCGCGGCTGATTCCCCTGGGCCGGGCGATCGAGGAGCTGCGGACGGTCAAGGACGACACCGAGATCGCCTTGCTGAGCCGCGCCTGCGCGATCACGTGCGCGGCCTTTGCCGACGTGCTGCCCCTCATCACCCCCGGCCGCAGCGAGCGAGAGCTCGCGATCGCGCTGGAACGAGCGATGACTGATCATGGCGCCGACGGTCCGGCCTTCGACTCGATCGTGGCCAGCGGGCCCAACGGCGCGATCCCGCATCACGTGCCGGGCGACCGCAGGCTGGAGCCGGGCGACTTCGTCACCATCGACTGCGGAGCGCGAGTCGGCGGCTACCACGCGGACATGACGCGCACGGTGGCGCTCGGCGAGCCGGCGGGCTGGCAGCGCGAGATCTACGAGATTGTCGCGGCCGCGCAGCTGGCGGGTGTCGCGGCTGCCGTGCCGGGGGCCGGCATTGACGCGGTCGACGCGGCGGCCAGGGATCTGATCGAGGCGGCCGGATACGGCGGGTGCTTTCAGCACGGCCTGGGCCATGGCGTCGGCCTGGAGGTACACGAAGCACCGATCATCGGGTATGGCCGGACAGGTACACTCATGGACCGGGTGCCCGTCACCGTAGAGCCAGGGATCTACCTGCCCGGCCAGGGCGGCGTCAGGATCGAGGACACCCTGGTCGTCCGCGCGGGCGCTGGGGCGGCGGGCTCAGCCGAGATTCTTACCGCGACCACCAAGGAACTGCTCGTCCTCTGACGCGAGGGCGCGGCGGTCCCGGGATGCATGCAGGAGACCTGAAGACGTGGCCACCACGAACGACCTCAAGAACGGCATGACCCTGAGCATCGACAACCAGCTCTGGAATGTCGTGGACTTCCAGCACGTCAAGCCCGGCAAGGGCGGCGCCTTCGTACGCACCAAGCTGAAGAACGTGCTGTCCGGCAAGGTCGTTGACCGGACCTTCAACGCCGGGGTCAAGGTCGAGGTCGCCAACGTAGACAAGCGAGAGATGCAGTATCTCTACCGCGAGGGCGAGGACTTCGTCTTCATGGACACCCAGGACTACGACCAGCCGCACATTCCCGCGGCGACGGTCGGCGGCGTGGCCGATTACCTGCTCGAAGAGCAGATGGCCACGATCGCGTTCAACGATGGCGTGCCGCTGTACGTGGAGCTTCCGGCGGCCGTGGAGCTGACCGTCAGCCAGACCGACCCGGGCCTGCAGGGTGACCGGTCCACGGGCGGCACTAAGCCAGCCAGCCTGGAGACCGGCGCGCAGATCCAGGTGCCGCTGTTCATCACGACCGGCGAGAAGATCAGGGTGGACACCCGGACCGGCGATTACCTCGGCCGAGCGTGAGCCGGCCGTCCCGCGGCGGCCCGTCCCGCGGCGGCTGGGGCAGACGTGGCAGCGCGCAGTAAGGCTCGCAAGCGAGCCCTCGATGTCCTGTTCGAGGCCGAGATCCGGTCCGTGCCGGTGCTGGAACTGCTCGACGAGCGGACGGCGGCGGCCAGCCCGCCGGTTTCCCCTTATGCCGCCGAGCTAGTCCGGGGCGTGCAGGCGCACCGCGACCAGATCGACGAGCTGCTCTCGACCTACGCCCAGGGCTGGACGCTGGACCGGATGCCCGCCGTGGACCGCAACATCTTGCGGATCAGCACCTTCGAGCTGCTCTGGCAGGATGATGTGCCGGACGGCGTGGTGATCAGCGAGGCCGTGCAGCTGGCCCGCGAGCTGTCGACCGACGGCTCGCCGTCTTTCATCAACGGCCTGCTGGCCCGCCTCCTGGAACTCAAGCCCGGCCTGGCGCTCTAGCTGTTCATGATCACCCGGCTTTCTCAGTCACCACGACTGAGAAAGCCGGGTGATCATGAACGCCGGGCTCGGCTGGCACGGGCGGTGGCGGCGCGGCGGTGTCCTTCCTGGGTCCAGCGGGCGATCTGGGTGGTGTCGGCTCCCGCGTCGATGCACAGCTGGGCGGCGCGCAGGTGGTGGGCCTCGTCGGGATCGCCGTCGTGGAATCCGGCCGTGGTCCCGGCGCAGTAGGCCAGGAGGCCGGCGCGTCCCTGCGCGAGGTCCGTGAGCTCAGTGATGGCGGCGTGGTGCTCGGCTTCGCTGAGGGGCCGGTGGCGGGCGTGGCGACTGGCTGTTCCCATGATGCGTGAGATCAGGATGTTATCCGTGGGGCTGATGTCTGTCATGAGGTCATCATAGAATGTGTGTTCGAATAATGCGAGGACCGGCTTGCGGCGCCGAGTCGCGGCCGGGCGGACTGTCAGACCCTGGCGCTACAGTCGGTCGGATGACAGACGGTGCGCCCCGGCCCGCAGGCGGTGCGGCCCGCCTTCCGGACGACACCGGCTGCAACATCCTGCACGTAGACATGGACGCGTTCTACGCCAGCGTGGAGGTCCGGGACCGGCCTGAGCTGGCCGGCCGCCCGGTTATCGTCGGCCATGCGTCCGGCCGGAGCGTGGTGCTGTCGGCGACCTACGAGGCACGCGCTTACGGCGTGCGCTCGGCGATGCCGGTCGGCCGGGCCAGGAGCCTGTGCCCGCAGGCCGTCATCATCGCGCCCCGGCATGGCCTGTACGGCTCGGTATCCCGGGAGGTCATGAGCATCTTCCGGGCGATAACCCCGGAAGTCGAGCCGCTCTCGCTAGATGAGGCATTCCTCGACGTATCGGGTGCCCTGCGCCGGCTGGGCCGGCCGGCCGCCATTGGAGCGCTGATCAGGCGGCAGGTGGTGCGGCAGCTGGGCATCAGCTGCTCGGTGGGGATCGCCGTGAACAAGTTCATCGCCAAGCTCGCGTCCGTGCACTGCAAGCCCGATGGCCTGCTGGTCATCCCGGCCGACGGCGTCCGCGACTTCCTGCATCCGCTGCCGGTCTCGGCGCTGTGGGGAGTCGGGCAGCAGACCGGCAAGGCGCTGGCCCGGCTCGGGCTGCGTACCGTCGGCGATATCGCGAGCACGCCGCTCGGCGTGCTCGAAGCCGACCTGGGCCGGGCCGCGGCGACCCATTTGTCCGCCCTGGCCGCCGGGCGCGACGACCGTCGCGTTGAGAACGCCGTTCAGGAGAAGAGCATCGGCGCGGAGGAGACCTTCGCCGAGGACATCGACGATCTAGCCCTCATCCGCCGTGAGCTGCTGCGACTGTCGGGCCGGACGGCTCATAGCCTGCGCACCTCGGGCTATGCCGCCAGGACCGTGGTCGTGAAGCTGCGGCTCGCGGACTTCACCACGATCACGCGGTCCCGCACGCTGCCGGAGCCGACCGACGTCACGAACCGGATCTACGCGACGGCCTGCGCGCTGCACGCGGGATCCGGGCTGGGCCCGCAGGCCCGGCTGCGGCTGGTCGGCGTGCGGGTCACCGGCCTGGTCCCCGCCACGGCGGCCGCGACCCAGCTGATCCTGGGGGAGCGACCGGAATCCTGGCGAGCGGCCGAGCGTGCGCTGGACCAGATCGCCAGCCGGTTCGGGGCCGAGGCGGTGCGCCCGGCGACGCTGGTGGACGGTCACCAGGCGCGGCAAGATGATCATGATCCGCGTCACGTCCGGCCGGGCGGATGACGGGCCGGCCGACCTGTGGAGCCCCTGATACGCAAGGGGCTTGTGGGACGTGGCAGGCCGTGCCGTCACCACCCGTCTAGCCCCAGGCTCCGTGTACCCTTCCCCATGACGCGCCGGCGCTCGTATTCTGGGTGGAAGGCCGTGTGGCGACGGTCATCGAGCCCGTCCCTGCGTGAGTCCAAGGGAGGCAGCGTGCCGCTCTCTGAGCACGAGCAGCGCCAGCTTGAGCAAATCGAGCAGGCGCTCTATGCCGAGCACCCGCGGTTTGCCCGCGCAGTGCGCGCCACCGATCCTCGTGTGCACTACCGGCGGAGAGTCATTCAGGCGGCATTCGGCTTCCTCGTCGGCGTCGGCCTGCTGGTGGCAGGCGTGGCCACCAAGGACCCGTGGATCGGCGTGGCCGGCTTCGTCGTCATGCTTGCCGCCAGCATGTGGGCGTTGACGAGCTACCGTCACATGGCGGGGATCAGGGCCGGACGCGGGCTCGCGAAGGAGAGCCGGCCAGGCAAGGCACCCAGTGCCGGCATGATGGAGCGGATCGAGGAGCGCTGGCGTCGCCGCCAGGAGCGCGACGGCCGTTAAGAGAACCTCCCGCCCCAGAACCCCCCGCCCCCCCGCGCGAGCTCAGTCCACCCGGTGCGGCTGAACCACGCTGCCCGCCGTGCGCCGGACCCGCAAGCTCGCCGCGTCCAGCCAGCCGAAGACATCGGGGACCTGGCGCAGCGCCGCGAGCACCGGGGCCAGCGTGGAGGCAGGCAGCAGCCGGGCCCGCCAGCGCTGCACCAGGCTTGCGTTCCTGGCCAGCGCCCGCCGGGCGACCTGGCCGTCGGATTTCAGCGAGCCGCTCGCGGCGGGGGTGCGGGCATAACGGGCCCGTTCCTCGGCGGCCGCGATCCGGCCAACGCCCTGCAGCGCGGCCTCACTCAGGGCCCCGGCGGCGGACAGCCGCGCGGCCAGGGCGCGAGGTGACTCGCTAACCGCGCCGCCTACCCCGTGATCTTCCAGGTCGCTGGTGAGCTCCCGCCAGGCCGCGTGCGCGCGGCCGGCGTCGCCGGCGGCGGTCAGCCAGCGCCGGCGCCGGGTCACGATCCTGGCCAGGCCGGGCGCGATGATCAGGGCGGCGGCGATCGCGGCGAGGAGCAGGCCGACGGGGAAGCCGCCCGACCTTGCCGCGCCATGCTGGCCGGCGGTCGACCCGGCCCCGGCCTCGGGCTTGTGGATCTTCGGGGCCAGGCCATTGGCGCCGCCAGCGGCCGGCGGCAGCACCGCGTGGGCTCCTGGCACCTGCTGGATCGGGGTGCTGATGCCAGGCGTCGCCGCGGCGTAGACGGGCCTGGTGGCCGTGCCCTGGGCCGCCGGGCCACCCGGGGTCGGCTCGAAGCGGATCCAGCCGGCGCCGGCAAAGTACAGCTCCGGCCAGGCATGCGCGTCCGCCGTCGTCACCTTCCAGATGCCGTGACCGGCGCGGGTGCCGGCCGTGTACCCGACCGCGATGCGGGACGGGATGCCGACCAGCCGGCCGAGCACGGCCATCGCGAAGGCGAACTGCTGGCAGTAGCCGCGCCGGTCGGTGGTGAGAAACTGCGCCAGCGTGCCCGGCAGGTTGCCGCGCAGGCTGTAGGTGAACAGGCCGGACTCGGTGAAGTAGTCCTCCAGGGCGACGGCCCGGGCGTACGGGTTGTGCGCATCGAGGGTGATCTGCCGCGCGATGCCCGTCAGCCTGGCCCGGTCGGGGCCGGCGTAGCTCTGGTAGGTGCGCCTGATGCTGGCCGGGATCCTGGTCTTGGCCGAGAGCTGGGCCGACGTCGGGACAGCCGCCCTGCTCGTTACCGAGTAGGTCAGCCCGGCGTCCGAATGGAAGCCATACACCATGAGCGTCGAGTTGGTTTCCTGCCAGCCGCTGCCCGGCACCGTCAGGTACTGGGGCGCATAGGGGAGCGGCAGGTAGCTCATGTCGCCGGTGTAGCCGCTGTCCTTGCTGATGGTGATTTTCGTCGTATCGGTGGTGGTCGCGATGGCGGCGGACAGGCCCGGCGCCGGGCGCAGGGCCTGCCCGCCGACCGAGGCGCTCGGACTGCGGTCCGCCAGCGTCCACTTGCCGGTGCCGTCGTCGTAGTTCAGCACGTACACCTGCAGGTATTGCTGCGGCGGATCGGCGGCGTTGGTGCGGTAGGTCAGGGCCGGCTGGGCCGAATGGGCGAGCAACTGGCTGTGCATCTGGACCAGCGGCGTGGGCGATGCCACCTGGCTGCCGCCGCGGCCGGGGACAGCGTCCCTGCCGAGCAGCCCGTGCTCCTTGAGGCCGGGCAGCGCCAGCGGAACCACCACCGCGACCGCGACCGCCGCCAGGCCGATCCGCCGTCCCGACGCCGCCAGAGCCCGGGTGTCCGGGCTGCGCGTCGGCTCGTCCCGCGGGTCCTCCTGCCAGACCGTCACCAGTCGCCCCCACAGCCGCAGTCGCTCCCGGCCGTCGGCGGCGAGAAGGGCGAGATAACCGGTGATCCCCAGGCAGAACGCGACCGTCAGGCCTACCCCGACGTGCTGGACATTGGTCGCGACCGGGACGCTGAACAGGACCAGCAACGGCAGCCCGGCCACCGCCGGGCCGCGCATCCGGACCGCGAGCAGGTCGGTGAGGATCGCGATGGCCCCGATGCCGGCCGCGGTGATCAGCTCCAGGCCGCGGCCGCCCGGAACCGGCGGAGCGAAGTTATGCTCCGCGTAACCAGCCGAGGCCAGCCGGGCCAGGTGACGCAGCGACCCGGCGGTCGGGATGATCCCGGCCACGGACTGCGCGGTGGCGAAGACCAGGTTGAGGTAGATGAGCAGGGCCGCGAGGTAGGTGCCGGCACCGGCCAGCGCCGGCAGGACGCGCCGGGTGGCCGCGCTGGCGGCCATGACGGCCAGCAGCGCCAGCCCGGCGATCCGCGCCGCCCAGGATGGCCACGCCAGCAGCGGGATGTCGGCGATCAGCACCAGCACCGTGGCCACGGCGGCGGCCGGGATCGCCGCCAGCCTGGTCGCCAGGCCCGCCGCCGCTACCACCACGACCGCCCCGGCCCCCGCGTACAGCCAGCCGACGCCCTCGATGACCGTGGTTAGCGAGAAGGAGGCCAGGATGACGGCCGCAGCCGCGGTGATCGTCAGCCGGTAGTTCATCGCGCCGCTCCAGGGGCAGATCCGGTCCCGTAACCACCGCTGGCCGGCGCCGGCTGGCCGGCGAATCGCGGCAGCCGCTGCCAGGCGGTGGCCAGCGGCGTCGTCGCGTCGATCGAGATCACCCGCCAGCCCGCGCTGCGCAGCAATGCTGCCGCGGTGGTCGTCTCTTCGTGAGTAACGGGCAGCTCGCCGCCCGTCCCGCCGCCCCGCCCCGAGCCGTTCGAGGCCGAGCCCTTGCCCGCCGCGGCCTGGTCAGCCCAGGTCGAGGCCGCGAGCAGCAGCGCGATCGCCTGGCACTGGTCGCGCCGGCACGCCGCGAGCTGCCGGGCCGCGTCGGCCGACAGGCTCCCCATGATGGCGACGATCAGGCCGCCGTCGCCGGTCCGGAGCGAGGACACGCCCCGGGAGAGGTCGCGGTTAGCCGATGGCCGGATCACCGCGAGCGAGTCCAGCAGGACATCCTCGAATATCCCGCCGCTGTCGAACGGCCCCGCGTCGGTGATGAGCTGCCCGTCCAGGCCCTCTCGCGCCAGGTGCACGCCCACGGAGGCGGCGGCGCTGACCGCGAACTCGAACGACGAGGCCATCCCGGTGCCGGCATGGCTTGACCGGCGGGTATCGAGGAACAGCAGCGCCCGGTTCCGCCAGCGCTGCTCCTCCCGGCGCACCATGAGCTCCCCGTACCGTGCCGTCGAGCGCCAGTGCACCCGGCGGAGCTCATCGCCGTCCCGGTAGGAGCGCGGGATGACATCGTCCTCCCCGGCGGCCGCCGTCGTGCGGGTCATCCCGTCGCCGTCCCCGGCCCAGCTGCTGCTCGCCGTGGCCCGCGGCAGCGGCACGACTCGCGGCGTGACGATGAAGGTCGTCCGCGAGGAGAACGAGCGGCCCAGCTCCACGACGCCGAACGCGTCCGCGATGCGGATCTCCAGCGGCCCGATCTCGAACTTCCCCCGCAGGTCGGAGCGCAGCGGGTAGCTCAGCTCGCGGACCCCGCCGCGCTCGATGCCGTCCAGGACGTAGCGGGGGCGGGTGCCGAGCGCATACGGGACGCTGTCCTCGGCCAGCATGAGCCCGGTGGGCAGCCGGGAGGCGTTCTCCAGCCGCAGCGTCACCGTCGCGATGTGGCCCGCCGGCACCCGGGCCGGGGTGATGGACCGGGTGCAGCTGAGCCGGTACCGGGCCCGGCCGGCGGCGACCCGGGCCAGCATCGGGAGCACCATCAGGGTCACGCCGACGCTGAGCAGGGCCCGGGTCCCCAGCAGCAGCCCGGCCAGCACGGTCGCGGCCCCGGCGGCCAGGAATGACGTGCCGCGGGTAGTCAACCCGGCCAGCAGTGACGACCGCATCTGAGGGCCTTTCCTTCCGGCTGCCGTATCTCAATCTATGCCGGACTACCGCCCAGGTCAGCTGGCCAGGCTGGCCTATCGGCGGCTAGCGGCCAGGGAGCGGCAGTCGCTCCACGATCCTGGTGAGGACCTGTTCCGGCAACTGCCTGCCCACCAGGGCCTCCGAGGTGGGCAGCAGCCGGTGGGCGAGGACCGGGATGGCCAGGGCCTGAACGTCGTCGGGAATGACGAAGTCCCGGCCGTCCAGCGCCGCCCAGGCCTTGCTCGCGCGGAACAGGTGCAGCGCGGCCCGCGGGGATGCGCCCAGGCGCAGTTCCGGCGAGTGCCGGGTCGCATTCACCAGGTCGATCACGTACTGCCGGATCTGCGGTGCGACGTGCACGCCGTGCACGGCGGCGACCAGGGCCCGGATGTCGCTGGCATGCGCGGCGGGCTTGAGGTCATCCAGCGGTGAGGCCGATCCGTGCGAGTCCAGCATCGCCAGCTCGGCGCCGGGGTCGGGGTAGCCGATCGCGATCCGCGCGGTAAAGCGGTCTCGCTGAGCCTCGGGCAGCGGATAGGTGCCCTCCATCTCGATCGGGTTCTGCGTCGCGATCACCATGAACGGCAGTTGCAGCGGGTAGGTGGCACCGTCGACGGTGACCTGCCGCTCCTCCATGCACTCCAGCATTGCCGACTGGGTTTTCGGCGAGGCCCGGTTGATCTCGTCGCCCAGCACCACGTTGGCGAAGATCGGCCCCGGCTTGAACTCGAACTCCCGGATCTCCTGGTTGTACGCGCTCACCCCGGTGATGTCGCTGGGCAGCAGGTCCGGGGTGAACTGCACGCGGCGAACCGAGCAGTCGATGGACCGGGCGAGCGCCTTGGACAGCAGCGTCTTGCCGACGCCCGGCACATCCTCGATCAGGACATGCCCCTCGGCGAGCAGCACCGTGAGGGCCAGCCGGACGGCCGCCGGCTTGCCGGCGATGACGGTTTCCACTGACGCTGCGACGCGGCGCGCGATCTCCCCTAGCTCGTCGAGGCTGGGCTCGGCCGGACGCCCAGTATCCACCACCACATGTCCTCCCGCGTCAGGTCCGCGGCGCGATTCTCCAGCCAGCCCGCGCCCGGATTCCTTGGCCCCGCTGACAAATCCGTGCGATCAGACAGTACGTCGTGGGGCGGGTCCGGGGCGATCCCGCACGGGATCTTCGGCGGGGTAACGGCCATGGTGTCCTTGCCTCCTCCACTTCGCTCCACCCCTCTGACCTCGTTACTCATCCGGTAGATGTCCAGCTTGGCGGGCTTGAAGTCGTTGACGGTGGAGGAGAGTGGAGTACAGTGGTGGACCGTGGGGCCAGGGCAGCTTCATGTGGTACCGCCGGTGGGGGACTGGGGAGGTGATGGCTGATGTTTCTCGGCACTCACTCGCCCCGTCTCGACGAGAAGGGCCGCCTGTTCCTGCCCGCTAAGTACCGGGACGAGCTCGCACCGGGACTGGTTATCACCAAGGGACAGGAGCGCTGCCTCTACGTGTTTCCCCTGCCGGAGTTCGACCGCATCACCGAGGCGCTGCGCACCGCGCCGGTGACCGCGAAGGCCGTCCGCGACTACAGCCGGGTGTTCTTCGCCAGCGCTTCCGATGAGATGCCAGACAAGCAGGGCCGGGTCACCATTCCCGCGGCCCTCCGCGACTACGCCGGCCTGCAGCGTGACTGCGTGGTGATCGGCGCCAATACCCGGCTGGAGATCTGGGACGCCGGCGCCTGGACCAGCTACCTGGATCAGCAGGAGGACGCATTCTCCGACGCATCGGAGGAGGTGCTGCCAGGAGTTCTGTAACGGGGCGCGACACGCGCGCCCAGGTGCCCGGCGAGGTCTCCACCCGCGACGGGACGGCCAGCCCGGCTGGCGCCACTTCCCCGGCGCCAGGCGCAGTCCGGTCGTCAGGTCATGGCGCGGATGGGGGCCTGGCCGGGCATCTCGCCGGAGGCGCGATCTCCGGCGGCACAGTTCCAGTCGCTGGCGCCGCGGCGGCAGCCGAAGCGAAGAAGGGGGCTCGATGGGCGCGACAGGCGCGGCGGCGGCCGGGCACCTGCCGGTCATGATGGACCGGGTGCTCGCGCTGCTGCGGCCCGCGCTCGAGCCCGATGGCGCCGTCCTGGTGGACGCGACCCTCGGCCGCGCCGGTCACGCCGGCGCCCTGCTGACCGAGCACCCCCGGCTGACCTTCATCGGCATCGACGCCGACGCCACGGCCATCTCCGAGTCCCGCCGCCTGCTGGCGGCCTTCGCGGACCGCGTCACGCTGGTCCAGGCTCGCTACGACGCGCTGCCCGCCATCCTGGACCGGCTTGGCTTGCGCAGCGTGCAGGGCATCCTGTTCGACCTGGGCGTCTCGTCCCCGCAGCTAGACGACCCTGAGCGCGGCTTCGCCTACTCCTATGACGCCCCCCTGGACATGCGCATGGACACCGCGGGCGGTCGCACCGCCGCTGACGTCGTGAACACCTACCCGGCCGATGAGCTCGCCCGGGTGCTGCGCGAATACGGCGAGGAGCGCTTCGCGCGCCGGATCGCCGACGCCCTGGTGCGCGAGCGCAGCCAGGCCCCCCTGACCTCCACGCTCCGGCTGGCGCAGATCGTTCGCGACTCCATCCCGGCGCCCGCCCGGCGCACCGGGGGCAACCCGGCTAAGCGCACCTTCCAGGCGCTGCGCATCGAGGTGAACGGGGAACTGGAGGCCCTGCACCGGGCACTGCCGGCCGCGCTGGACGCGATGGCGGTGGGCGGCCGGATCGCGGTCCTCGCCTATCACTCTCTGGAAGACCGCGCGGTCAAGCGGGCGCTCGCGGCCCGCTCGACCGACACCACGCCGCCGGGACTGCCGGTGTCGCTGCCGGGCAGCCGGCCGCAGTTCCGGCTGCTGACCAGGGGCGCGGAGCGGCCGGGTGAGCAAGAGCTAGCAGTCAATCCGAGGGCCGCGTCCGCGCGGCTGCGGGCCGCCGAGCGAGTGCGGGCCGCGGCATGAGGGCGCGGGGGACTGAGACGCGGGGGACGCGCGGGACGCGGGGGACGCGCGGGACGCGCGGGACGCAAGCGAACGGCCAGTGCGCGGGCGAGATAGCCGCGCGGCAGGGGACAGCGGGCTGGACGGCCGCGCGACAGGGGAGAACGGACGTCATCGGATGAGAACTGAGCTGAGCACACGCGAGCAGGCCCGGCAAGCCCGGAAGGCCGACCCGGCGGCGGGACGTGCCGCCGAGACGACCCGTGCACCTCAGGCGGGGCGCAGGGGGCGCAGGACTGAGCTGGCACCGCCCGCCGACCCGGCGCTACGGGCCAGGCGCCGGCCGTCCGGCAGGGCCGCGGGGGCAGTCGGGGCCGCGGGGGCCGCGACGCGCACCCGGCCCCAGTTGCGGGCTAAGCCCCGGCCTGCCGTGTCACCCTCGCCGGCCGCACGGCCTGCTACAGCGCCGCCGGCTGCCAGGCCCCAGCGGCGTGGCGTGCCGCGGCCCGGCCCGGCTCGGTCCGGCGACAGTTACCTCGCCGGTGCAGGCGCGGCGGCCGGCGTCGCGGCCCGGACGGCAGCCGGCCACCCACCGGGGGTGTCGCGCACGCCGTTCGTGCTGCTCGTGCTCGGCCTGCTCGGCGGCGGGCTGACCTGCCTGCTGGTCATCAACACGATCCTGGCGACGGCGTCCTACCAGATCAACAACCTGCAGCAGGGCAACACCACGCTGTCGCAGCAAGAGCAGGCGCTGGAGCAGCAGATCGCGACGGAGCAAGCCCCGGCCACGATCGCCCGCCGCGCCTACGAGCTCGGCCTGCGCCCGCAGGAGCACCTGACCTTCCTTAATGCGCGGACCGGGCGCATCTACCGGCAGCCGGCCACCCTCCCCGGAGTGCTTCTCGTTCCGGGGTTCACGCCGTGACCGGTGACGGGGGAGACGGCGGCCGCGGCGGCGGGGGCGGCGGCAGGGGCGGCGGCAGGGGCGGGAGCAGAGGGACTGACCGGCCGCGCGGCCAGGGCCCGGCCAGGCAGGCGGGCGCGGACGGCCGCGGGCCTGGCCGTGGCAGGACGGCCCGGGGCAGCGGTGCCGGCCGGAACACCGCTCCCGGCAGCGGTGCCGGCCGGAGCCAGCCGGGCCGGCCAGCCGCCGGGGGCACCGCGCGCCAGCGGAGCACCGCCCGGCAGCGGACCGATGCGGCGCTCCGCGCCCCGGCCCGGGCGAAGATGATCCTGCGCCGCAGCAATCCCCGCCACCGGCTGAACGCCACGATGCTCGTGATCGCGGTCATCCTGTCGCTGTTCGCGGGGCGCCTCGTCCAGATGCAGGGCCTGGACTGGGCTAAGTACCGCACGCTCGCGGAGCAGCAGCGGACCAAGACGATAGCGATTCCCACCGTCCGGGGCTCCATCACCACCAGCGACGGCACGGTGCTGGCCATGACCGTGCAGACCGACCAGGTCACGGCCGATCCCGCGCAGATACTGAAGTCCGCCCGGCCCCGGGTAGCCGCCGACCTGGCGGGCCCGCTGGCCATGTCGCCCGGCACCATCCTGCGCCTGCTGAACCACCCGCCGGGACCCGAGTACGTGCTGCTCAGGCAGGCCGTTAGCGAGACGGCCGCCCAGCACATCGCCGGTCTGGAGCTGCCTGGCAGCAGCGGCCCTGGTCTTCCCGGCATCAACCTGCTGCCCAGCTACGCCCGCTCCTACCCGAACGGTGACCTGGCCGCGAACCTGACCGGCTTTACCAACCGGGTCGGCAGCGCGGGTGACCTGGCCGGTGAAGCCGGCCTGGAGCAGCAGTACAACTCGATGCTGGCCGGCCGGGATGGCAGCGAGGAGGTCGAGGTCGGCACCAACCAGGTGCCGATACCGCTGACCCAGGCCGACGTGAAGGCGCCCGTTGCGGCGCGGAGCCTGCGGCTGACGATCCAGTCCAGCATTCAGTACGAGGCCGAGCAGCAATGCAAGCTGCGCGTGCAGGCGGCCCACGCGCGCAACTGCTCTGTCGTGGTGATGCAGCCGGCCACCGGCAAGATCCTGGCCATCGCCCAGTACCCCACGTTCAACCCGGCCCAGCCGGCGAACCTGGCGGCGACGAGTGACATCGCGGTGGCTAACGTCTTCGCGCCCGGCAGTACCCTCAAGCCGGTCACGCTGGCGGCCGCGATAGAAAAGGGCGGCCAGACACCGCTGTCCACCTACACCGTGCCCGCCCGGATCAACGTGCACGGATTCAACTTCCAAGACGCCGAGCCGCATCCGACCATCAAGTTCACGATCGCCGGGATTCTGGCGAACTCGCTCAACGACGGCATGGTCCAGATCGTCCAGCACATCACGCCGATGCAGCAGTACGACTACCTGCGCGCGTTCGGCTTCGGCTCGGTCAGCGGCCTCGGCCTGCCCGGCGAGAGCCAGGGCCTGCTGTACAAGCCGGGGACGACGAACTACTGGGGTGACGAGCCGTACGAGCTCTCCTTCGGCCAGGGCATCGGCGTCACGGCAATCCAGATGGCCAGCCTGTACGCGACCATCGCTAACGGCGGCGTGCGGGTCCAGCCGTCGCTGGTGGCGGGGACGACCAGCAGCACCGGGAAGTACACGCCCGCCGCGCCGCCGCGCAAGCGCCGGGTGATCGCCGCCAGGACCGCCAGCCAGCTGATGACGATGATGCAGCAGGTGCCGAAGGTCGACGCCACCCAGGGCGAGCCGTGGGGCCTGATCGCGGGATACCCGGTAGCGTCCAAGACCGGAACCGCGCAGATATCCGCTGGCGGCGGCTGCCAGCTGTGCCAGTACGGGTCGAGCTACATCGGCATCGCGCCCGCGCAGAGCCCGCAACTCGTCGTCGCGGTCAATATCCAGGACCCCCGTGCTCAGGGCTACTACGGTGACGTGATCGCGGGCCCGGTCTTCTATCACGTGATGAAATTCGCGCTGCAGACCCTCAAGATCCCGCCGACGGGTGCCCAGGCACCCAACATCCGGCTCACGATGCCGTGAACGGAGGTACCCTCTGCCAGTGCCAGCGGCTCTCCGTCCCGAACGTGTCCCTGCGCGCCCGTTCGCGGGGCTTGCGGTGCTCCTAGGCCTCAAGACATCTGGCCAGGACGCGCTGGACGCATTTACCGGCCAGAACGGTCCTTCCGGGGTCACCGGCATCACGCACGACTCCCGTCTCGTGCAGCCCGGTGACCTGTACGCCGCGCTGCCCGGCAGGCGGTTTCACGGCGCGCGGTTCTGCGCCGACGCGGCCGCGGCGGGCGCCGCGGCGGTGCTGACGGACCCGGTCGGCCGCGACGACGCGGTGCGCTCCGGGCTGCCCGCCTTCGTGGTGGCCGATCCGCGCTCGCGGATCGGGGAGGTCGCCGCGTGGATCTACGGCTACCCGTCCGAGGGGCTGCTGCTCATCGGGGTGACCGGAACCAGCGGCAAGACGACCACGACCTACCTGCTGGAGTCCGGGCTGCGGGCGGGCGGCTACACGACCGGCCTGATCGGCGGCGTGCAGACCCGGATCGGCGGCGAGATCCTGGCCAGCCAGCTCACCACGCCGGAGGCGACCGACCTGCAGGCGCTGCTGGCTGTCATGGCGCAGCGGCGGGTCATGGCGGCGGCGATGGAGGTCTCCAGCCACGCGCTGGCGCTGGGCCGCGTCGCGGGCACGCGTTATGACGTCGCGGTGTTCACCAACCTGTCCCAGGATCACCTGGACTTTCACCCCAGCATCGAGGACTACTTCGCGGCCAAGGCGCAGCTGTTCACGCCGCGGTACGCGGCGGCGGGCGTGGTGAACATCGACGACCCGCGGGGTGTTCAGCTCGCTGGACAGGCGCAGATCCCGGTCACGACCTTCTCGGCCGACGGCAGGCCGGAGGCGGACTGGCGCGCGGTCGAGGTGCGGGCGGGCGCGGACGGCAGCACCTTCCGGGTCATCGGGCCGGGCGGGGTGGAAGCCGACGCCGCCGCCGCGCTGCCCGGCCGGTTCAACGTCGCCAACGCGCTCGGCGCGATCGTCGGGCTCGTCGAGGCCGGGATCGGGCTGGCGACTGCCGTGGCGGGAGTCGCGGCATGCCCGGGGGTTCCGGGGCGGCTGGAGCGCGTGGAGGCGGGCCAGGACTTCACCGTCCTGGTGGACTACGCGCACAAGCCGGGTGCCGTGGAGGCGGCCCTGGCGTCCCTGCGCCAGGTCACCCTGGGCAGCCTCACGATCGTGCTCGGCTGCGGCGGGGACCGGGACGCCGCCAAGCGGCCGCTGATGGGCGCGGCCGCCGCGCGGCTGGCCGACACGGCGATCTTCACCAGTGACAACCCGCGGTCGGAAGACCCGCTCGCGATCCTCGCGCAGATGCTGGCCGGCGCCGTCGAGGTGCCTGCGGCGCAGCGCGCGGACGTGACCGTGCTGCCCGACCGCGCCACCGCCATCGAGGCCGCGATCGGGGCCGCTGGCCAGGGTGACATGGTGCTCATCGCCGGCAAGGGCCATGAGACCGGCCAGTACCTCGGCGCGACAGTCATCCCGTTCGACGACCGCGAGGTCGCGGCGCAGGCCCTTGCGCGACGCCGCCACGCAGAGGATGCGACGATGTCCTGCGGCGGTGCCAGCCCCGCGGCCGAACCGGAGGACAAGTGATCCCGCTGTCCGTCGCGCAGCTCGCCGAGATCACCGGCGCTGCGCTGGATGAGGTGCCCGATGCCCGGGCCGTGGTGGCCGGGCCGGTGGTCATCGACTCGCGGGAAGCGCAGCCCGGCAGCCTGTTCGCGGCGCTGCCCGGAACGCGAGCCGACGGTCACGATTTCGCCCGTGCCGCCGTCGCCGCCGGGGCGGCCGTGGTACTGGCGCAGCGCCGCGTCGGGGTGCCCGCCCTCATCGTCGGCGATGTGCAGGCCGCCCTGGCTGCCCTGGCCACGGCGGTCGTGGCCCGCCTGCCCGACCTGACGGTCGCTGGCATCACCGGGTCGGCCGGGAAGACGACCACCAAGGACCTGACCGCTCAGCTGGTCGAGTCACTCGGCGCCACGGTGTCGAACCGGGGGAGTTATAACAACGAGATCGGCCACCCCCTCACCGTCCTGCGGGTCACGGGACAGACGCGCTACCTGATCTCGGAGCTGTCGGCGCGCGGGCCGGGGCATATCGCCGCGCTGTGCGCGATCGCGCCGCCGCGGCTGGGCGCGGTGCTGTGCGTCGGGCATGCGCACGCCGGCGAGTTCGGCGGCATCGAGCAGGTCGCGCGGGCCAAGGCGGAGCTGCCGGCCGCGCTGCGCAGCGACGGCGTCGCCGTGCTCAACGCCGACGATCCGCGTGTGCTGGCCATGGCCCAGCGCACCAGGGCCCGCGTCGTCACCTTCGGCAGGTCGGCGCGGGCCGACGTGCGGGCCGACGGCGTCAGCACCGACGACCAGGGCCGGGCCGCGTTCACGCTGGTGACCGTCGGCGGCTCCGCGCCGGTGCGGCTGCAACTGCATGGCGCGCATCACGTGAGCAACGCACTGGCCGCCGCGGCGCTGGCCGGCGAGCTGGGCCTGGCGGTGGACGCGATCGCGGCCGGCCTGTCCGGGGCGGTCGCCCGCAGCCGGTGGCGGATGGAGGTCACGCAGCGGCCGGACGGGGTCACGATCATCAACGACGCCTACAACGCCAACCCGGAGTCGCTGCGGGCGGCGCTGGCGGCGCTGGCGGACATGGCGGCCCCCGGCGGGCGCCGCGGGTTCGCGGTCCTGGGCGAGATGACCGAACTGGGGGAACTCGCCGGGAAGTTTCACGAGGAAGCCGGTCTGCTGGCCGCGCAAGCCGGGGTGGCCGGGCTCATCGGGGTCGGCGCCGCTGCGGCGCCCATCCTGGCCGGGACCAAGGCGGTGCCGTCCTGGCAGGGTGAGCTGCTGCAGGTCGCCGATCCGGCGGCGGCGGTGGCCGCGCTCGGCCAGCGGCTGCGCGGCGGGGACGTCGTGCTGGTGAAGGCATCGCACTCGGTCGGCCTGGAGTCGGTCGCGCTGGCGCTCACGGGCGAGCGGCCCCTTCCGGGCCAGCGGGAGCAGGGCGAGCGGGAGCCGGGACCCGCCCTGTGAAGACCATTCTCGTAGCGGCGGGCGTGTCCATGGTGCTCGCCTTGTTCGGCACGCCGCTGGCGATCCGGGTGCTGCGCAAGCGCGGCTACGGTCAGCTGATCCGGGAGGAGGGCCCGGCCGCGCACCTGACCAAGCGGGGCACGCCGACGATGGGCGGCGCCGTGATCGTGGTCGCGACCCTGATCGGCTACCTGGTCGGCCACGAGGTGACCAACGACCCGATGTCCGCCTCGGGGGTGCTGGTGCTGGGCCTGATGGCGGGCCTGGGCCTGGTCGGCTTCATCGACGACTTCATCAAGATCTACAAGCAGACCAGCCTGGGGCTGCGCAGCGGTGCCAAGCTGGCCGGCCAGGTGGTCGTCGGCGCACTCTTCGCGCTGGAGGCGCTCCGGCACCCGGACGGCTACGACCTGACGCCAGCGGACCCGCACCTGTCGTTCCTGCGCGACGTCGGGCCGGCCATCGGGGTGCTGCCGTTCGTGCTCTGGATCGTCCTGCTGATCGCCGGGACCTCCAACGCGGTGAACCTCACCGACGGCCTGGACGGCCTGGCTACCGGCGCGACCTGCCTCGTGCTGGCGGCTTACGTGCTGATCGGCATCTGGCAGGAGCGCAACGACTGCACGAACTTCCTAGCGCCGCAGTGCTACTCGGTCCGAGATCCGCTGGACATGGCGGTCGTGGCCGCCGCGGTGCTAGGCGCGTGCTTCGGATTCCTGTGGTGGAATGCGCCGCCGGCCAGGATCTTCATGGGCGACACCGGCTCGCTGGCCCTCGGCGGGGTGCTGGCCGGCCTGGCCGTCTGCACCAAGACCCAGCTGCTGCTGGTCATCCTCGGCGGGCTGTTCGTCGTGATCACGCTGTCGGTCATCATCCAGGTCGGGTTCTTCAAGATGACCAGGCGGAGAGTATTCCGGATGGCCCCGCTGCAGCATCATTTCGAGCTGATCGGCTGGGCCGAGACCACGATCGTGATCCGGTTCTGGATGATGGCGGGCCTGTGCATCGCGCTGGGCCTGGGCATTTTCTACGTCGAGTGGCTGCCCGGCTAGGCATTCGCCCCCGCCGCGACCGCGACACGCGGGCGGATGTCCCGGCCGCGGCGGCACCGGCCACCGACACTGGATACATGAACCTGGCAGTAGGGGCGCAGCGGTGAGCGCGACCATCGGGCCCACACGGCGCCGGCCGACGCCCGAGCGCGACGGCGAGTCATCCGGCCAGCGGGCCCAGCAGCCCGTTCCGCGGCCGGCTTTGCCCGGCACCGGGCTGCGTGAGCGCGCGGCCCGGCTCCTCGGCCTGCTGGACCGGCCGCTCACGTCGTATTACCTGATCATTGGCTGCACCTTGCTGCTGCTGGCGCTGGGGCTGGCCATGGTGCTGTCCACCTCCGCGGCCCTGGCACTGGACAATAACCAGGCCCCCTACGCCGGGTTCCAGAAGCAACTGCTGGGCGCGGTGGGCGGCCTGGGGCTGATGTGGCTGGCGGCGCGGGCGTCGCCGCGCATGTACCGGGTGGCCGGATACCCCATGATGGGGCTGGCGGTGCTCGGCCTCATCCTGGTCCTCGCGGTGGGCCACCCGATCCAGGGCGCCACGCGGGAGCTCTCCCTGGTGGGCTTCACGCTGCAGCCGTCGGAGTTCGCCAAGCTCGCGTTCGTGCTCTGGGGCGCTGACCTGCTGGCCCGCAAGGAGAAGCTCGGTCAGCTCACCGACTGGCGGCAGCTGCTGATACCGCTGATGCCGGGAACGGCGATCCTGGCCATGCTGGTGCTGCTGGGCAACGACCTGGGGACCACGTTCATCCTGCTGATCATCTTCCTGGCCCTGCTGTGGGTCATGGGCAGCCCGGGCCGGCTCTTCGTCGGCATGCTGGGCCTGATGGCGTTCGTCGTGATGGTCCTGATCATCGCGGCGCCCTACCGGCTTGAGCGGTTGCTCGGCTTCCTGAACCCGCAGGCGCACGCGCTTAGCTCCGGCCTGCAGGAGCTGAACGGCCAGTACGCGCTGGGCTCCGGCGGCCCGCTTGGCGTCGGCCTGGGTGCCAGCCGGTCGCAGTGGGGCTGGGTGCCGGAGAGCTCCACCGACTTCATCTTCGCCATTCTCGGCGAGGAGCTGGGCCTGGTCGGGACCCTGTCGGTGATCTTCCTGTACGGCGGCATCGCCTACGCCGGCATCCGGATCGCGCGGCGGATGCAGGACACGTTCATGCGGCTGGCGGCCGCCACCGTGACAGTGTGGATCGTGGCGCAGGCGCTGATCAACATGGGTGCGGTGCTCGGCCTGCTGCCGATCACCGGCATCCCGCTGCCGCTGGTCTCCGAGGGCCTGTCGTCGCTGCTGGTGACGATGACCGCCCTCGGCATGCTGATGTGCTTCGCGCGGCACGAGCCGGGCGCCCGGCAGGCACTTGCGCAGGCCGGTCCCGGCGTGCCCCGGCGCATCCTAAGCTGGCTGGGCCTGGGTCCGCGGCGCCGCTGACCGCGGCCCCCGCCGGCCAGCCCGGGCGAAGGGAAGTGATGCAGGGATGGCGATGAGCGTAGTCATCGCGGGCGGCGGCACCGGCGGCCACATCGAGCCGGCGCTCGCGCTCGCCGATGCGCTGCGGCGGGCGGAGCCGGGTATGACGATCACCTGCCTGGGCACCGAGCGCGGCCTAGAGACCAGGCTCGTTCCGGCCCGCGGCTATGACCTGGCCCTGATCCCGCCGGTGCCGCTGCCCCGCTCGCTGACGCCGCGGCTGCTGTCGGTGCCGGGCCGGATGATCGGCTCGGTGAACGCGGCCGCCGGGGTGCTCGACGAGGTCCGGGCCGACGTCCTCGTGGGCTTTGGCGGGTATGTGGCCACGCCGGGCTACCTGGCCGCGTGGCGCCGCGGGGTGCCCATCGTGGTCCACGAGGCCAATTCCCGGGCCGGCCTGGCCAACCGGATCGGCGCGCGACTCACGCGGCGGGTATTCGCCGGCCAGCCGGACGTCCGGCTGGCGCACGCCCGGTACATCGGCATCCCGATCCGCGCGCAGATCGCCGGACTGGACCGGCTGGCGCTCGGCGACCAGGCTCGCGCGCATTTCGGCCTCCGCCCCGACCTGCCGGTGCTGCTGGTCACCGGCGGCTCGCAGGGCGCCCGGTCGATTAACCGGGCGGTTCTGTCCGCGGCGGGCATGCTGTCATCGGCGGGCGTCCAGGTCCTGCACATCATCGGGCCACGCGCGGCCGACGTGCAGGTCCCCGACGGGGGCGTCCCGTACGTGGTGCTGCCCTACCTGGACCGGATGGATCTGGGCTACGCGGCCGCGGACTTCGCCCTCTGCCGCGCCGGGGCGATGACCTGCGCGGAGCTCACCGCGGTCGGCCTCCCGGCGGCCTACGTCCCGCTGCCGCACGGAAACGGCGAGCAGCGGCTGAACGCCGTGCCGATCGAGGCCGCGGGCGGCGGACTGATCGTGGCCGACGCTGACCTGACGCCGGAGTGGATCACCGGCGCGCTGCTGCCGATCCTGCTGGACGCCGAGCTGGTGGCGGCGATGTCCAAGGCCGCGGCGGGGACGGGCCACCGGAACGCCGATCAGCTGCTAGCCGATGAGGTCATCGATCTGGGCAGCCTGGGACGAGCGCGCCGCCGGCGCCGCTAGGAACGCAGTACTCGGCCAGCCCAGCCGTGGCGCTGGCAGGCAGGAAGGAGCGGGCATGGGCCTGGTCACACCGGTGGACCCGGTGCCGGTGAGTGAGCTTGGCGCGGTTCATTTCGTCGGCATCGGCGGGGCGGGCATGTCCGGCATCGCCCGGATCATGCTGGCCGACGGTATCGCCGTCTCCGGCAGCGATGCGGCGTCCTCGCCACAGCTTGACGACCTCGCTGCACTCGGTGCCCGGGTCACGGTGGGCCATGCCGCGCAGAGCCTGGGCGATGCCGACACGCTCGTGGTGTCCAGCGCGATCCGGGAGGACAACCCGGAGCTGGCTGAGGCCAGGCGGCGCGGGCTGCGCGTGCTGCACCGGGCGGCGGCGCTCGCCTCGGTGATGCTGGGACGCCAGGGCATCGCCATCGCCGGGACCCACGGCAAGACCACCACGACGTCCATGATCACCACCGTGCTGCGGCACTGCGGCGCCGACCCCTCCTACGTCATCGGCGGCATCCTGGCCGGGACCGGCCTGGGCGCCGATCACGGCGACGGCGGGGCCTTCGTCGTGGAAGCCGACGAGAGCGATGGCTCCTTCCTCATGCTGTCTCCGGACGCCGCGGTCGTTACCTGCGTAGAGGCCGATCACCTGGATAACTACGCTGACCTCGCGCAGATCGAGGCGGCGTTCCTTGCCTTCACCGCCAAGATCACCGACGGTGGCCTGCTCGTGGCCTGCGCCGACGACCGCGGCGCCCGCGAGCTGGCCGGGCGGGTGGCCCGCGACGGCGCCCGGCGGCTGCGGGTCGTGACCTACGGCGCGGCCGTGGACGCCGATTACCAGGTGAGCGACGTAGCAGCGCGCGGCATGTCGACCGGCCTGACCGTCGCCGCCGGCATCGGAGCCAGGGCCCGCGACGCGGGCCCGGTGGCCATCGAGATCGCGGTGCCCGGTCGCCATAACGCGCTCAACGCCGCCGCGGCCTACGCGCTCGCGGCTGAGCTCGGCTTCGCGCCCGGCCAGATAGCGGCCGGGCTGGCGGCCTACGGTGGCGCCCGGCGGCGCATGGAACTCAAGGGCGAGGCCGATGGCGTGCGGGTGGTGGACAGCTACGCGCACCACCCGACCGAGCTGGCCGCCGACCTCGCCGCCGCGCGGGACGTCGCCGCGGGCGGCCGGGTGATCGCCCTGTTTCAGCCGCATCTGTTCAGCCGCACCCGGATCTTCGCGGCCGAATTCGGCGCGGCGCTGGCGCAGGCCGACGAGGTACTGGTCCTCGATATTTACGCGGCGCGCGAGGATCCGGAGCCCGGCGTCACCGGCCGCCTGGTCTGCGACGCCGTCCCCGGCGGCCGGGCACAGTTCCTGCCCGACCGGGCCAGTGCGCCCGCGGTTGTCGCCGGCCTGGCGAAGCCCGGTGATCTCGTGCTGACGATGGGCGCCGGGGATGTCACCGCGCTCGGTCCGCTCGTCGTGGCGGAGTTGCGCGAGCGGGCCGGTGAGCAGGCATGACACGTCGCGGCGGGACCGCGGGTGACTCCGGCGCCACCATGACCAGCCAGGCCGCGATGCGGCTCGGGGAGGCGACCAGCCAGCCGGGTAGCGCCAGCGGCGGCCCGGCGGCCCGGCGGCCGGCCCGGCGGCCGGGAGACCCGTGGCGGGCCGCGTTCCTGGTCGTCCTGGGGCTGGCCATCGTGATCGGCGCGGCCTGGGCGCTGCTCGGCTCCAGCCTGCTGGTGGTTCGCCATGTGCAGGTCACGGGCAACCGCAAGGTGCCGGCCGCGGAGGTTCGCGCCGCCTCCGGCATCCAGCGGGGGACTCCGCTGGCCCGGCTCAACGCGGCGGCGGCGGCGCACCGGATCGAGCGAATTGCCTGGGTGCTATCCGCGCGGGTGAGCCGATCGTGGCCGGACACCGTGGTCATCTCGATCCGGGAGCGGACGCCGGCGCTGGCCGTCGCCAGCGCCGGCGGGTTTAACCTAGTGGACGTTAACGGGGTCGTGGTGGCTCAGGTGGCCCGTCGCCCGGCCGGGCTGCCGCTGCTCGGGTCGAACACGGCGCCGGCCGGGCTGCGCGGTAGCCCCGCCGTCCGGGCCGCCGCGCTCGTGACGGGCCAGCTGCCCGGCTCGATCCGGCAGCAGGTGACCTCGGTGACCGCGACGGCCGCCGATGCCGTGACGCTGCACCTGCGCGGGCGGATCACGGTGCTCTGGGGCAGCGCCGCCCGTACGCCCACAAAGGTGAGGGAACTGCGGGCACTGATGCGGACGAGCGCAAGCTACTACGACGTGAGCTCGCCGAGAGTCGCGGTGACGGCGGGATGACGGGATTTGCCGGGAACCCCGGCTGGATCACCGTGCGCTACCAGCGCAACTGGTACGCGGCGGAACGTTTCTGCCACAGCCGACGGGTAGCCAGCCGGATTCGCGGCGACACGCCGGAACGGGTTGGCTTCCAGTTAGTTGACCGCAGGTAGCGCGCAACCCTACTGTCCCTATCAGTCAGCAGCTTGACATAACTCTAAATCTCAAGTTGAGGGTGAGAGTTTGACTTGCTGGAATCCGCTGAATCTGCCTGGCCGACGGGGGCACGGGTTGGCGAGCTTCGCAGCAGGAGCTAGCCGAGCTCGGCAGTAAGACTGGCCGTAGCCGCGGCCTTGCGGGTACTCGGCACAGCGAACGAGCGGAAAGGGTTCCTCCTCGTGGCAGCACCGCAGAACTACTTGGCGGTCATCAAGGTCGTCGGTATCGGCGGGGGCGGCGTCAACGCCGTGAACCGGATGATCGAAGAGGGACTCAGGGGCGTTGAGTTCATCGCGATCAACACAGATGCCCAGGCGCTCCTGATGAGCGACGCCGACGTCAAGCTGGACGTCGGCCGGGAACTCACTCGTGGCCTGGGCGCCGGGGCGAACCCCGATATCGGCGCCAAGGCAGCCGAGGACCACCGCGAGGAGATCGAGGAGGTCCTCAAGGGGGCCGACATGGTCTTCGTCACGGCCGGGGAGGGCGGCGGCACCGGCACCGGCGGGGCCCCGGTGGTCGCGAGCGTCGCCCGGTCGCTGGGGGCGCTGACCATCGGCGTCGTCACCAGGCCGTTCGGATTCGAGGGCAAGCGCCGGGCGGGGCAGGCCGATGCCGGGATCGAGCGCCTGCGCAGCGAGGTGGACACGCTCATCGTGATCCCCAATGACCGGCTGCTTTCTATCTCCGACCGGCACGTCAGCGTCCTCGACGCGTTCAAGGCGGCCGATCAGGTGCTGCTGTCCGGTGTCCAGGGCATTACCGACCTGATCACCACCCCCGGCCTGATCAACCTCGACTTCGCCGACGTCAAGTCGGTCATGTCGGGCGCGGGCTCGGCGCTGATGGGCATCGGCTCAGCGCGCGGCGACGACCGGGCGGTCGCGGCGGCCGAGATGGCGATCTCCAGCCCGCTGCTGGAGGCCAGCATCGACGGCGCGCACGGCGTGCTGCTCTCCATCCAGGGCGGGTCGGATCTCGGCCTCTTCGAGATCAATGAGGCCGCCCAGCTCGTGTCCAACTCCGCGGCGTCCGACGCCAATATCATCTTCGGCGCGGTCATCGACGACGCGCTCGGCGACGAGGTCCGCGTCACCGTCATCGCGGCCGGCTTCGACGAGCCGCAGGACACCGCGCCCCGCGCGGGCCGCTCCGCGCTTGGCGGCGGGCCCGGGGGCTCCTCGGATAACTCGGCCGCCCTGCCGAGCTGGCGGGCGAGCGCCCCGGCCGAGCGGCGGGAGCCGGCCGCGGCCCACCCGGTGACGTCGGCCGCGGCCCCGTCGCTGTCGGCGGCGCCGGTCCCGGCGCCGTCGAGCTCAGCTGAGTCCGGGCCGGCTGGCTCGGGGTCGGACTGGTCCATCTCGCCGGGGTCCGGCTCGCCTGGATCCGGGCAGGGACAGGCGGCCGAGGATTCCTCGTCACACCATCCCGGGTCTGGCCTCGGCTCGGAGATCCCCGGCCAGTCGGCCACGAGCCAGGATGCTGCGCCGGCTGACGCCATCCCGCCACCACGCTCGGCCAGCCAGGCCCGCGAGCCCGCGGCGGACCGGCCGGGCTCCGGCGCCGCCCGCCCGCCGGACGCGCCCGCGCCGCGCCTGGCCGATACGAGCGGCACCCGGCGCCGGTCCGTTGTCTTCGAGGAAGATGACGAGCTTGACGTACCAGACTTCCTGAAGTGACCCCCGCCTGAGGCGCGGCAGCCCAGTTGCTTCGCTGACGGCGGCCGGGCGCGATGATGTCTGGGTGACTCAACCACATGGTGACGCCGGCGCAGACGCCGAGGACCGCAGGGCCGAGCTCCGCGAGAGCCTGGCAGCGCTGCGAGCGCGGATCGCCGCCGCCTGCGCGGCGGCCGGCCGGAGCGAAAATGACGTTTCGCTCATCGCCGTCACGAAGACCTTCCCCGTGTCGGACATCCGGCTGCTGAGCGAGCTCGGGATCACCGACGTAGGCGAGAGCAAGGATCAGGAAGCGGCGCCCAAGGCGGCGGAGTGCGCCGCCCTCGGGCTCCCGCTGACCTGGCACTTCGTCGGACAGCTGCAGGTCAACAAGGTCGCCAGCGTGGCCTCCTACGCGGACGTGATCCATTCCGTCGACCGGCCTCGCCTCGTCAGCGCGCTCGGCCGCCGCGCCGTGGCGGCCGGCCGGGAGCTGCGCTGCCTGATCCAGGTCAGCCTGGACGGCGCGGTCGGCCGCGGCGGCACACTGCCCGCCGACGTTCCCGGCCTGGCCGACGCGATCACCGCCGAGCCGGGGCTCGCGCTGGGCGGCGTGATGGCTGTGGCGCCGCTGCGAGCACCCGCGGGGCCGGCCTTCGGGCGGCTGCGGGAGATAGCTGACCTAGTGCGATCCGCGCATCCGGAGGCGGTCGCGATATCGGCCGGTATGAGCGGTGACCTGGAGGAGGCGGTTGCCCACGGCGCGACACTCGTGCGGATCGGTACGGCGTTGCTCGGCGGCCGGCGAGCCTTCGTCAGGTAATGTCCGACGAAGCGTGGCACGCCGCTGTGTGGGCGGGGCTGCTTGGCGGCATGACGGAGGAAGAAGATGGCCAGCGCGATGCGCAAGATGGCGGTCTATCTCGGCCTGGTAGAGGACGATCACCGTTACGACGACCACTACCAGGACGAGTACGGCTCCGACGACGAGTATGAAGAGTACGGCGCCGACCTGGTAGCCCAGGACGACCGGCACGATGCCTACCCCGGGATACCGGAAAGCACCCGCACGCCTGGCGAGCGGCCCGCCGTCAGCCCGATCCAGACGACCGATTTGGCCCGGATCACGACCTTGCATCCGCGCACGTACAATGAGGCTCGTACGATCGGAGAGCATTTCCGCGAGGGCACTCCGGTGATCATGAACCTGACTGAGATGGTCGACAGCGACGCAAAACGTCTGGTTGACTTCTCGGCAGGGCTGATCTTCGGCCTGCGCGGGAGCATCGAGCGCGTGACGAACAAGGTGTTCCTGCTGTCCCCGGCCAACGTAGAGGTAGCGGCCGAGGACAAGGCCCGGATCGCGGAGCGCGGCTTCTTCAACCAGAGCTAGCGGTCGGCCATCTGGCAGACGAGACGCTGCCGGGGCCGGCGAGCAGCCGGACTACCGTGGCGAGCAGGGCAGGGACGTGAGCATAGTCAAGCTGGTGCTGTTCTACGTACTCTCGGTGTATCTGCTGCTGCTCATCGGCAGGCTGATCCTCAGCTGGGTGCAGGCATACGCGCGAGACTGGCACCCCCGGGGGGTCGTCCTGGTCATCGCCGAGGGGATCTACTCGGCGACCGATCCGCCACTGAGATTGCTAAGGCGCTACATTCCCACCCTCCGGCTCGGTACTGTGGCTCTTGACCTCAGCTTCATGCTGCTGTTCCTGGTGGTGCTCGTGCTCTGGCAGGTAGTGCAGCAATAGAAGTGATGTAGCGTCCATAGGGGACCACGCTCCAAGGAGACGAGATGCCACTGACGCCCGCGGATGTGCGGAACAAGCAGTTCAGCACGACCAGGCTCAGGCCCGGCTACGACGAAGAGGAAGTCGATGCCTTCCTCGACGAGGTAGAGGCGGAACTCGACCGGCTGATCCAGGACAACGAAGAGCTCCGGGCCAAGCTGGCCGAGGTCCTGCGCGGCGGGAAGGCCCCGGTCCCGGCGGCCCTCAACGCCCCTCACATCGAGTCTGTGCCCGAGTTGATGGGCGCGGAACCGCCGCGGCGTGAGCCTGAGCGCCGTCCCGAGCCGGTGATGATGAAGCCGGTCGAGGACAACATGGACACGGCGGCCCGCGTCCTTGCCCTCGCGCAGCAGACCGCCGACCAGGCGATCGCTGACGCCAGGCGGGAGGCCGACGAGACGCTCGGCCGGGCGCGCCGTGAGGCTGACGACATCCTCACCAAGGCCCGCCGCCAGTCTGAGCAGATCACCAGCGACGCCAGAGCCCGCGCCGAGAGCCTGGAGCGTGATGCCCAGGAGCGTCACCGCCAGGCCATGGGCTCGCTCGTGCAGTCGCGCGAGGAGCTTGAGCGCCGGGTCGACGACCTGCGCGCCTTCGAGCGCGAGTACCGCAGCAGGCTCAAGGCTTACCTGGAAGGCCAGTTGCGCGACCTGGAGGCCGGTGCCGCGGACAGCGGCGTCTTCCCGGCGATATCGAGCAGCCCGCAGTCGGGCGTGCCCGCCGGAGTCGGCCGCATGGACGTCCGCAATGGCGGCCAGCCGTCCGTGGCCGGATCCTACGCGGGGGTTCCCGAGCCGGTGGCTCACAACGGATCTGGCTTTCACCCGTCCGACACCGGCCAGCACGACCGTCGCTAGGGTCAGCACAACCGTCGCTAGTTCCGCGGGTGGGTTGCGGGCGTCGCTAGCCAGTGGAGCCTGTCGGTGATCCTGTTCAGAGTCGTCCTGTCGGTCGTCGTCGCGGCGGCCGGGCTGCTGGTGGCGGGCGTGGTGTCGGGCAGCCTGCTGGTGGTAGACCTGGCCATCGGTGTCGCGGCGCTCGGCTTGGTGATGCTGATCATCGGCGTAGTCGTCTGGCGCGAAGAGATACTGGGGGGATCGTCGGCGCAGGGCCAGGAGGAGCCTGCGGCCGGCGCGCTCACGGAGGCCGAGGAACCGTCTGAGAGTCCGCTGCCCGTAGGCCTCGTCGTCGGCGGGACGCTGGATGCTCCGCAGTTGGCGGATGAACGAGGCGTCGGCGAACGAGTCACGGGGGAACGGCGGCGGACCGGTGTCCGGCCGGAACCGCCAGTCCGGTCCGCCCCTGCTGAACTCTGGATGCGCAGGCCCGCCGTGGAGCCTGAGCCCAGCAGTCGCACGGCAGCGCCAGAATCAGTCCAGTCGGCCGCCGCGGCGTCGGTTTTGCCTCCGCAGACCGTGACGCCCGGTGCCCGCACTGCCCAGGCGTCGGCCGCCGGTGCGCTCAAGCCGAGCGCGCCAGCGGCCGATATCTCGGCTCAGTCGGATCCGCCGTCGGCCTCGCGTCCGGACGGTCCGCCCAGCGTTGACGAGCTTCTGCGGCGCGCCGGGCGATCGTCGGCGCAGGCCAGCGTGACTGGCAGCGTCGGCAGGCGGGAGTCCGGCCCGCGGGAGTCCGGCCCGCGGGAGTCCGGCCCGCTCCTACCGGGACCGGCGCCAGTCCGGTCGCCGTCACCGCCAGCCAAGCCGGTCTCGGCAGCGGAGCCCGAACTGGCCAAGCCCGCCGTTGCCGCCGACGCCGTCAGCGCGGGCTCCATCCCGGCTCAGCCGGCTCCGACGCCCGCCCCCAGCGCTGCGGCGACCGCCGAGTCGGCCATGCCCGCCACTCCCGCCATTCCCGCCGCCCCAGCTACTCCCGCCGCCCCCGCCCCCGCCAGCGACGGCGATAGCCCGTCGGCCCAGCCCATGACGGCCGACGACGAGGAAGCGGCCGACGACCAGGAAGCGGAGGGAGCGGAGGAAGCGGAGGAAGAGCAGGTGACGGTGGTGCCGGGGATCGGCCGGTATCACCTGCCGGGCTGCATCCTCATCCGGTTCCTCGGTACGGAGGACCTGCAGGTCATGGCCAGGCAGGCGGCCGAGGCATCCGGCTGCGTGCCCTGTAAGGCGTGCCGCCCGGAGAAGTAGCCCCAGCCGGGCGGCCGCCTCCGGCTAAGCGCCCGGCGCCGCGGGCCTCCGGATCCAGAACGTCAGTCCGAGACCGGTATCGGTGTGCTGCTGACCGTCGGTCCCCGCCGCGTCGCTCGCCGGCCCGTAGTCGGTGGCCAGCACCTCGGCACTGATCGTCTCGCCATGCTCGGTGAGGGCCGCCGCCAGTTCCGGGTCGGCAGTAGCCCAGCGCAGCCAGATCCGGTCGGTCACCTCCAGCCCGTCGGCCTTGCGGGCATCCTGGATCAGCCGGATCGCCTCGCGCGCATGACCTTCGCGGCGCAACTCGGGCGTGATCGTGACCTCCAGCGCGATGGTCTCGCCGGCCTCGGTGGCCACGGCCCATCCGGCCAGCGGCGCCTGCGTGACGATGACCTCATCCGGAGTAAGGCTGACGAGGACTCCGTCCACCTCGATCTGCGCCGACCCGGCCGTCCGCAGCCGCGCGGCCAGGTCCGCCGGGTCCGCCGCCTCAATCGCGGCGGCGACGGCCGGGGTGCTGGTGCCGAACCGTCGGCCGAGGGCGCGGAAGCTGGGCCTGACCGCGTGGCTGACGAGCTCGCCGGCCGCGGCCTCCAGCGGCTCCAGCACTCGGACGTTGAGCTCGTCCGACACCTGGGCGCGCAGGTCGTCCGGGAGGCCGGCGAATCCGGCTGCTCCCACGAGCGCGCGGGCCAGCGGCTGGCGCACCCGCAGCACGGCTCCTGCCCGGGCCGACCTGCCGAGCTCGACCAGCCGTCGGACCAGGGCCATCTGGCAGGCGAGGTCGTCGTCGATGAGGCTGGTCTCCGCCGTCGGCCACGACGCCAGGTGCACGGAGTCCGGCGGCTCCCCGGCGCGCAGGACGCCCCACACATAGTCGGTGACGAACGGCGTGATCGGCGCCATCAGCCTGGTCAGCGTCTCCAGGCAGGTATAAAGCGTCGCGAAGGCGGCGGTGCCGTCCGGCGTCGACGGGCCATCCCAGAATCGCCGCCGCGATCGGCGCACGTACCAGTTCGACAGATCATCGATGAAGGTGGCCATCCGGCGCCCGGCGGCCGCGGAATCGAACTCCTCCAGCGCGGCAGTCGTGTCCCGGATCAGCGTGTGCAGTTCGCTGACCAGCCACCGGTCCAGCACCGGCCGGGCGGCCACGGGCGGGGCCGCCGCCACCTGGCCGGGGGACCAGGCGTGTCCCATCGCCGCGGCCGCGTTGGCGTAGCGGATCAGGAACGACGCGATGTTCCAATAGGTCAGCAGCACCTTGCGCACGATCTCCGCGAGCGCGCCGTGGCCGATCTTCCTGGTCGCCCACGGCGAGCCGGCGGCGGCGAAGAACCAGCGGACCGCGTCAGCGCCATGAGCATCCATCAGCGGTAGCGGCTCCAGCACGTTGCCGAGGTGCTTGCTCATCTTCCGGCCGCGGTCGTCGGCGATGAGGCCCAGGCAGACCACGTTCTCGTAGGCGGACCGGCCGAGCGCGAGCGTGCCGACGGCCATGAGGGAGTAGAACCAGCCGCGCGTCTGATCGATCGCCTCGCAGATGAACTGCGCCGGGTAAGACCGGGCGAACTCCCGCTCATTCCGCCACGGGGCGCCAAACTGCGCAAACGGCATCGAGCCGGAGTCGTACCAGACATCGATCACCTCGGGTACCCGGCGGGCCTGCGCGCCGCATTGCGGGCAGCCGATCACGACGGCGTCGACGTAGGGCCGGTGCGGGTCGAGCGCGCTCAGGTCGCGGCCGGCCAGCCCGGAGAGCTCGGCCAGGGAGCCGACGCAGGTGGCATGGTCCGCCGGGCAGATCCACACCGGCAGCGGAGTGCCCCAGTAGCGGGTGCGCGACAGCGCCCAGTCCACGTTGTTGCGCAGCCACTCGCCGTACCGGCCGTCCCTGATCGTCGGCGGCTGCCAGTTGGTCTGCTCGTTCTGGGCCAGCAGTTTGTCCTTGACCGCCGTGGTGCGGATGAACCAGGACGGCACGGCGTAATAGAGCAGGGCAGTCCCGCACCGCCAGCAGTGCGGGTAGCTGTGCTCGTAGCGCTGCGAGCGCAGCAGCAGGTCCCGGTCGGCCAGGTCGCTGATCAGCCGGGAGTTGGCGTCCCGGAAGAACAGCCCGCCCACCAGCGGGATGTGCTCCTCGAACCTGCCGTCCGGCAGGATCGGGTTCACCACCGGCAGGCCGAACTCCCGGCCAGCCGCCAGATCGTCGGCGCCGAAGGCGGGCGCGATGTGCACCAGCCCGGTCCCATCCTCGGCAGTAACGAACGACGCCGTTACGACCCGGTGTGCGCGGGGAATCTCGATCAGCGCGAACGGCGGGTCGTAGGTGGCCCCGGCCAGATCGGCGCCGCGCAGCCGCTCGACGACGTGCCACCCCTCGCCGAGCACGCGCGCGAACAGTGCGTCCGCGACCACGGCGCGGTCTCCGTGGCCCGACCTGCGCGCCACGGCATAGATCTCGTCGGGGTGGACCGCGACCGCCACATTCGAAACGAGCGTCCATGGGGTAGTCGTCCACACCAGCAGGTCGGCGCCGTTCAGCTCCGGGCTGGCGCCCGGCGGCAGCGTGCGCAGCGGGAGCCGGACAGTGACCGCCGGATCGATGATCGTCCGGTACACGTCGGGCTGGCCCATCTCGTGGTCGGACAGCGGCGTCCCGCAGCGCGGGCAGTACGGGCTGATCCGGTGGTCTCGCACCAGCAGGCCCTGGCCGAAGATCTGCTGGAGCGACCACCACACCGACTCGATGTAGGCGGGGTCCATCGTCCAGTAGGCGGTGGACAGGTCAGTCCAGTAGCCCATTCGCTCAGTCATCTCGGCAAAAGCTTCGACATGCCGGACAACCGACTCGCGGCAGCGCGCGTTGAACTCGGCGATGCCGTAGGCCTCGATGTCCTTCTTGGCGGTCAGCCCGAGCTCCCGCTCGACGGCCACCTCGACTGGCAGGCCATGGCAGTCCCAGCCGGCCCGGCGCGGGACGTGGTAGCCCTGCATGGTCTTGAAGCGCGGGAACGCGTCCTTGAACACCCGGGCCTCGATGTGATGAACCCCCGGCATGCCGTTCGCGGTCGGCGGCCCCTCGTAGAAGATCCAGGGCTCGCCGCCGGCGGTCTGGTCCAGGGACCGCTGGAAGACGCCAGTGTCCCGCCAGCGGCGCAGGATCTCGTACTCGATCGCGGGCAGGTCCACGTTGCCCGGCAATTCAGCGAAGACGGCGGCCCTGGCGGCGGTCCCGTCGGGGGCAGCGCTGCCGACGGCAGAGTCGTGGCGCGGCATGAGCTACGGCCTCCAGCGGGTCGCCGCGCTCGCGGTAACCCAGGTCCGTCCAAGGTGAGCTGAATGAGCTGGTGAGCTGGGCCTGCCGCGCAGGTCACCGGGCTCGCACCGGCCCCTGGCCGGTCCTGACGCCCGGCCAGCGGCAGCTGTCCCCGTCAGCGCCGTGCAGGCATTCAGGATAGCTGATGAGCACTGGCCGCGAGCGGGAGATTCGGGCCGTCCCGGCGCCATCGCCAGCCCGCCGCGGGCTGTCGGTCATGTTTGCCCCGATGCCGGCGGCAGGTATGTTTGCGGACGGCTACGGTCAGCACTTATCCTCCGGTGACTGCCCAGCTTTCAAGATCAACATCTACGGGCACCGAGGGAGGCGGGAAATGACTGCTGCCGCGGCTTCAGGGGCTGCCGCCCTTCCGGTCCGCAAGGGCGAACGACACTGGACAGAGGCCGAGCTGGGCAAGGTGGCCAGCCAGCTGGCCACCGAGGCGGCTAACCTTCGCTCCGACATCGAGCGGGCCGAGTCTGACATCGCCAGCAGGCTGACCGATGCCACCGGCGACGCCGGCGACGACCAGGCCGACGCCGGGGCCAAGACGTTCGAGCGGGAGCATGAGCTCGCGCTCGCCCACACCGCCCGCGAGCTGCTAGCCCAGACCGAGCACGCGCTCACGCGGATCGAGGCGGGCAGCTACGGCACCTGCGAGTCCTGCGGCGAGGCGATCGGGAAGGCGCGACTGCAGGCCTTTCCCCGGGCAGTCCTGTGCGTGACATGCAAGCAGCGCGAGGAACGCCGCTGACCGGGCCGCCGGCGCCGGCGGGGGACGGGCCGCCCGGCCGCCCGGCAGACTCAGGCGAGCCCGCGAGAGCACTGACCCGGCGGCGGGTCGGCATCCTCGTCGGCACGGCCGTGGCCGTGCTCGCGCTCGACATCATCTCCAAGGTCACCGTGGTGGCGAACCTGTCGGACCGGCCGCCCGTGCGGCTGCTCGGCGGCTTCCTGACGCTGCTGGTCTCGCGCAACCCCGGCGCCGCCTTCAGCATCGGAACCTCGATGACGGTGGTGTTCTCGCTCATCGCCGTCAGCGTGATCGTGGTGATCCTGCGGACCTCGCGGCGAATCCGCAGCATCCCCTGGGCCCTCACCCTCGGCCTGCTGCTCGGCGGCGCGACCGGGAACCTGACCGACCGCATCTTCCGGTACCCCGGCCTCTTCCGCGGCTATGTCGTGGACTGGATTGAGGTTCCGCACTGGCCGGTATTCAACCTGGCCGACTCGGCGATTGTCTGCGGCGGCATACTCGCCGTCCTGCTGTCCGCGCGGGGCGTCCGGCTGGACGGCCTGCGGACCCCGCCGGCCGACGGCGGCCGAGGCGACGCCGGCCGAGGGGACGCCGGCCGAGGGGACGCCACCCAGGGAGACGCGCGCCCCGGCGCGGGCCCGGCCGAGGGCGACGACTCGCACTCCAGCCAGGGCCGGGCCGCCTCGGCGGACAGCCCGGCCGCCCGTCAGCCCGGCGCGCCGCCCGGCGGCGGCGGATGACCGGGCCTGCTCAGCGCCGGGTGCCGGTCCCCGACGGGCTCGACGGTGAGCGCCTCGACGCCGCCCTGGCCCGGATGTTCGGCCTGTCCCGGGCGCGCGCCGCCGAGCTGATCGGCGCCGGCGACGTCCTGGTGGGCGGGCGGCCCGCGACCAAGTCGGACCGGGTGCCGGCCGGCGAATGGCTGGATGTGACGCTGCCGCCGCCGCCCGAGCCGCTGCTGGCGCGGCCGGAAGCCGTGCCGGGCATGACCATCGTGTATGAAGACGACGACATCATCGTGGTGGACAAGCCCGCGGGCGTCGCGGCCCACCCCACGCCCGGCTGGACCGGTCCCACCGTCCTGCAGGGCCTGCTGGCCGCCGGTCATACGGTCGCGACCGGGGGCGCCGCCGAGCGCCAGGGCATCGTGCACCGGCTGGACGCCAACACCACCGGTCTCATGGTGGTGGCCAAGAGCGAGCGCGCCTACAGCCGCCTCAAGCAGGCGTTCCGCGACCGTGAGGTGGACAAGCGCTATCACGCGCTGGTCCAGGGGCATCCAGACCCGCTGCGCGGCACCATCGACGCGCCCATTGCCCGGCACCCCGCCGGTGACGGCCGGTTCGCCGTCGTGTCCGACGGGCGGCCATCGGTGACGCATTACGACACGATCGAGGCGTTCCGGGCCGCGAGCCTGATCGAGGTCATCCTGGAGACCGGCCGCACGCACCAGATCCGGGTGCACATGTCGGCGATCCGGCATCCGTGTGTCGGGGACCGCCTCTACGGAGCCGATCCGGTGCTCGCCGCCCGGCTCGGCCTGACCCGCCAGTGGCTGCACGCGATGCGGCTCGGTTTCGACCACCCGGCCGACGGCCGCCGGGTCGAGTTCACCAGCAGCTACCCGGCCGACCTGGCCCGCTCCCTCGAGATCCTGACCGCCGAGTCCTGAGGCCACGGCGCGGTAGGCCGGTCGGGGCGGCCGGCGGCTAGCCCAGGCCGGCCCCGGGCAGCAGCGGCGGATAGCCGGTGTAGTTCTCCGCCAGCGAGGTCGCCGCGGCGCGCGAGCTCGTGACGTAGCGCAGCTGGGACAGCTGCAGCTGAGCCTCCATCTCGTCGGCGCCCGGCGACGCGTGCAGCATCGTCGTCATCCACCAGGAGAAGTGCGTGCACCGCCAGACCCGCTCCAGGCATGTGGCGGAGTAGGCGTCGGCCAGGTCGGTGCTCCCGTCGAGCAGCAGCCTGCCGAGCGCGTCGGCCAGCAGCGCCACGTCCGCCAGCGCCAGGTTCAGCCCCTTGGCCCCGGTCGGCGGCACGATGTGCGCGCTGTCTCCGGCCAGGAACAGCCGACCGTGGCGCATCGGCTCGCTCACGAAGCTGCGCATCGGCGTGACGCCCTTCTCCAG
>DATKRH010000293.1:0-37068 GCA_035532295.1 Streptosporangiaceae bacterium | reverse complement strand
CTTCTGCCGCACCCACCACCAGGTAAAACAGCTACCCGGCTGGACCATCACCCAGCCCCGCCCCGGCACCTTCCACTGGACCACCCCCGCCGGCCGCACCTACACCACCACACCCCACACCTACCCCACCTAACCCACCCCCGGCGTCCCCTGGCGGCAGCACGCCAGGTCGGCCCGTCAGCAGCACGTCACGGCGACCGCCACCCGAGCACCAGGAAGACCGGGAGAATGAGCACCGCCGCGCACCCGGCCAGTCACACCAGGCCGGCCTGCCCCCCACCAGGGCGGCCGCCTCTGGACCTCCCGGCAGGGCCGAGTGCCGGCCACCCCGGGTGCCGGCAGATGACGACGCTGGCCAGGTCAGGAAGGCCTCATGGACGCCGCCGCGGATCTCCCGGCGGATGCACAGCCCGCGTGACGCCCGAACCAGCCCAGCAGCGCGATGAACCGCCCGATGACCAACCGGTCCGCGCATGGGCCAGAGCCATGCTCCCCGCAGATCCCCATCCGGTCCCGGCAGGACGGACTGGATCACGGGCATGAGCCAGGTGACGTCGCTACGGTTTCATGTCTGCCAGCGACACCGCCAGCGAGATCCCGCGCGACCAGGTGATCAGCCAGCGCTCCGAGCCGCGCCGGGCGCGACCGACGGGGAACCCCGTCACCCTTCCGCACGAGCGACCCCAGCCAGCAGACAATCACCCTTAATCCACGATCATCCGGTCAGGAGTTCTTAAGGCCCGGTGCGGGCTGGCTACATCTCCTTGATGACGGAGGTGATGAGCGCGGCTGAGGCATCGAAGGACAGCGCCGTGGCCCGCAGGTGGTTGAAGAACATGTTGTACCGGTCAACCTCGTCCACGTCCTCCACGTACAGGGCGCTGGTCAGGTCCTCCAGGTAGACCACGTCAGGATCGACCCGCTCGGGAAAGACCAGGATCACGAACGGTCGGCCCATCGCGGGATGCGCGCCGCCGCCGAACGGGATCACCTGCAGCGAGACATTGGACAGCCGCGAGAGCTCCAGCAGGTACTCCAGTTGCAGGCGCATCAGCCCGGCGCCGCCCACCCGCCGGCGGAGCGCCGCCTCGTCGAGGACGGCCCAGACCTTGGGCGGGTCCGCCCTCGTCAGCGTGGGCTGGCGAGCCATCCGCAGCGCGACCTGGCGCTCGATGTCGTCCTGCGGGCTCGTCACCATGCCGGCGCTGATCACGGTGCGCGCGTAGTCCTCGGTCTGCAGCAGGTTGGGAATGAGGCTGACCTCGTAGATCCGGATCTCCGAGGCGGCGCTCTCCAGCCCGAGGTAGGTGGCGAAATGCGGCTGGATCGAGTCGCTGTAGGCGTGCCACCAGCCCTTCTGCCGGGAGTCCCTGGCTAGCTGGACGAGGCTCTCGCGCTGATCCTCCGGGACTCCGTAGATCTGCAGCATGTCGCGCACGTCCCTGGGCGAGACCGAGACCCGGCCCGTCTCCACCCGGCTGATCTTGGACGCCGAGCACTCCAGCCGCTCGGCGACATCCTCGCAGGTCAGCTTCGCCGACTCGCGGAGCCGCCTGAGCTCAAGTGCGAGTCGGCGTCGCCGGACAGTCGGGCTCTGAGCGCTGGCCATTGGGGTCCCCTCCCTCGGTCGGCTCGACCGTGACCGTCCAGTGTGGCCGTGGCCGGGGCATCACGTCCAGTGCGGGGTCGTTCCCTGCCACGTGCAACGATCCCACGTTCTCGTGCGAATTTCTTAATGCATGTTGCATCTGAGGGCTGGCACCGGCATGCTGGTGCGGTATATTACTGCACGCTTCATGACGGCTACCAGGGGTGACCAGATGACGGCGGAGGCTCAGCACGCCCGCGAGGGTGCCGACAGCTGGCATGCCTACCTCAGCAAGCTTGAAGAGCTCGCTAGCGAGCTGACCCAGCAAGGGCTCCGCGCCCGGCTCGTGACGCCACCCGGGCGCATCCCCAGCCTGCACGTCGTGAACCCGGCCGCCGCGGCGCTGGCCGAGGATGTCTACGCCGGCCGCAGCCGGGACGGGCAGTGGTGGTTCTGGTGGTCGTGGGCTGAGCGGATCGCGTCGGGCGAGGACACCGCCGGGGCGGCCAGCCGGATCAGGCGCGTCCTAGCCGCTAGCCGCTAGCCGCTAGCCATGTTCCGGCTAGCGGCCCGGCGGGTGGCTGGCCAGGGCACTGGCTGGCAGGCCGGGGAACGCCACGGTGCGGCCGCGCCACGCGGCGGCCCGCAGCGCGGCCGTCCGCACCTCCCGTGCGCCGAGCATCCGCGTGGACTGCTCATCGAGGGCCACCAGGCCCAGGTAGGCGCTGGCCACCTGATCTTCCAGGGCGGCGGCGAGGCTGAGCGCCTGCGCCGCCGTGCTGACCTCATGCGGTAGCTGGTAGGCGACGGCGGCCGGATCAGGGGTAACACCACGGGACTGCAGCAGCGCGGTCAGCTTGTCCGCTGCCACCTGATGCGCGGTCCAGTCGGTCGTCGCCAGGGCTCGCGCACTAACGCCCAGGTGCGAGCCGACCACGCCGTAACCGTAAATGGCCGCCTGCTCGGCGGCGAGTGCCGCCTGCAGCGCGCGAGTCGCCGTGCTGCCCGGGCCCGTGGCGCTGCCCGGGCCCGTGGCCCTGGTCGTCGCGGTGCGATGCATCAGGCACCTCCGGCTGCGCGCAGGGCCGGCACGTGCGTGGCCTCCGATGCGGAGATGCTCGCGAGCAGTTGCGCCAGCGACGCCGGGACATGCGGCAGCTGACCGAGCAGGCGGTCCGAGGCGGCCTGCTCGGCCCTGCTCAGGTAGCTGATCACCGCCGGTGCCGTGGCGGGCAGGACGGGAGCCTTCGGCGCGGGCGGCGGCGCCGAGCCTGCTGCCCGTGGTGAGCCGGGCACCAGCCGCGACCGTAGCCGCCGCAGATGCTCCTGGTGCTCGGCGAGCAGGGCGGCCAGGGTCGCGCTAGTAGCGGGCCCGCGGCCAGGTCCGGCTGCGGGGCCGTCGTGCAGCAGCCGGATCGCGCCCTGGTAGCTGGCCACCATCTCCTCCTCGGCCAGGATCGCCGCGCGGAGCCGGGCCACGTCCGGCGCGGGCTGGGGCGGGGTCCCCAGCGCCTGCGTGCCGCGGCAACCTGCCACCAGCAGCAGCGGTAGCACGGCCGTCGCGGCGAGCACGGCTCGCCGGGTCGGATCTGCCGCCACGAAAGGCCCTCCAGTCAAATGTGAACAAAGGGTATCCAGGTATGCCTGCGAAGCAGCCCTTCAGCATGTCACGCGCCTGGCCGCCGCACCGGCCGCCCCGCCTGCAGCCCTGGCCGCGGGTGGTCCGGGCCGCGCCGCGGACGCCGCAGCGCACGGCAGAGTGCCCGCACCCGGCTAGGCTAGAGGCTGACTTATACAAAAGCACAGGTCGCGGGGCGAGGAGGTCGTGATGAGCGGTAGCTCCCGTCACGGTTCGGTACGCACGCCCGCCGCCGCGGGCCGTCGGCCGGGCACGAGTGGCAGGTCGGTAACCGGCGGCCAGTCAGGCACGGGCGGCCAGCGGGCCAGCGGCGGCGGCCACGGCGGCACCGGCCATGGCCACGTGGCCGTGGACGCCGACAAGGTGGCGGCCCTGCTCGCGCCCGTGGCCAGCGCCATGGGCATGGACCTGGAGGGTGTCCGGATCACCGCGGCCGGCCGGCGCCGCCTGCTTCGCCTCGTCGTCGACGCCGATGGCGGTGTCAGCCTGGACGACATCGCGCGGGCCAGCCGGGAACTGTCGGCCGTGCTCGATGACAGCTCCGTGATGGGCGAGCAGCCTTACACCCTCGAGGTCTCCTCGCCAGGCGTGGATCGCCCGCTGACCGAGCGGCGGCACTGGCGCCGGGCCATCGGGCGCCTGGTCGTGGCCCCGCTGACGACAGAGCCCGGTGCGGGCGACGCGGCCGGGACCACGGTCGAGGGCCGCGTCACGGGGGCGAGCGCCGACGGGATCACGATCGACGTCGCGGGCGAGAGCCGCCGTTTCGGCTACGGTGACCTCGGCCCGGGAAAGATTAAGGTCGAGTTCGCGCCGATCGGTGCCGTGGACGAGGGCGCCGCCGACGAGGACCTTGACGACGAGAGCGCAGACGAGGAGGGATCCGATGGATATTGACCTGAGTGCGCTGCGCAGCCTGGAAGCCGAGAAAGACATCTCGATGGATCTGGCCATCAAGGCCATCGAGGATGCGCTCCTCGTCGCCTATCACCGCAGCGATGGCGTGGCCGCGACGGCCAGGGTCGAGGTCAACCGGCGCACCGGGCACGTCACGGTCTGGGCCACGGAACTGGCCGGGGACGGCCAGGTAGCCCGGGAGTATGACGACACCCCGGATGGGTTCGGGCGCATCGCGGCCACCACGGCGCGGCAGGTCATCCTGCAGCGCCTGCGGGACGCCGAGGATGAGCTCACCTTCGGTGAGTACGCGGGCCGCGAGGGCGACGTCGTCGCCGGCGTCATCCAGCAGGGCAAGGATCCGCGGGCGGTGCTGGTCGACCTAGGCAAGTTCGAGGCCATGCTGCCGCCGAGCGAGCAGGTACCCGGCGAGCGGTACGTGCACGGCGAGCGGCTGCGCTGTTATGTCCTGCATGTCCGCAAGGGCTATCGCGGGCCCTCGGTGACCCTGTCGCGTACGCACCCCAACCTAGTGCGGAAGCTATTCGCGCTGGAGGTCCCCGAGATCGCGTCCGGCGCGGTGGAGATCGCGGCGATAGCCCGCGAGGCCGGCCACCGCAGCAAGATCGCCGTGATCTCGCACCAGCAGGGGGTCAACGCGAAGGGTGCGTGCATCGGCCCGATGGGCAGCCGGGTCCGCAATGTCATGACCGAGCTGCACGGCGAGAAGATCGACATCGTGGACTACTCGCCTGATCCGGCGAAGTTCGTCGCGCACGCGCTGTCGCCGGCCCGGGTGTCCAAGGTGAACGTCGTTGACGCGGCCGCCCGGGTGGCCCAGGTGATCGTGCCGGATTACCAGCTTTCCCTGGCCATCGGAAAAGAGGGCCAGAACGCACGGCTGGCCGCCCGGCTAACCGGATGGCGGATCGACATCCGATCGGATACCGCGGGCGATGACCCCGCGGCGGCCTCGGCCGGGCCAGCTTCCCGGCCAGCGGCGGGTGCCGTGACGGGCGCTCCGGCGGGCCCCTCGGCGGCCGAAGGCGCGGCCGGCGGCGAGGTTGCGGGGACCGTGCCCGGTGCCGCGGATGCGCCGGCACTGTAAGCTAGAGGGCAGAATGGCCAGACGGTCTCCGTCACCTTCCCGATCGGCGTCACCAACCCGGACGTGTGTGGGATGCGGAGTTCGCGCGGCCAAGTCCGACTTGCTTCGTGTGGTAGCTGTCGGGGACGCCCTAGTCCCCGACGCCGCCGCGCGGCTACCTGGGCGGGGAGCGTATCTGCATCCCGTCCAGGGATGCCTGGAGCGGGCCCGGCGCCGCAAGGCGCTCGTGCGGGCGCTTCGCGTACCGGGAACAATCCGGGGTGAAGATCTTGCTGAGTATCTAGTGGCTCAGTTACTCGCCTAGCCGCGCGCCAGGCGGTGGCTGCCGGGCGCGCGAAGGCCAGCAGAGGCTCGCGAGAGCCCGGGCGGGCGGCCAGGGGCGGGCGGAATGGACGGCACGAAGTGCTTGAGAGGGCAGGCTGAGATTGCGATGAACGCACGATGAGCATGCGGCGATGAACAGCAGAGGCTGACGCCGGACGGAGCACGCGCTGCCCCGGACCGGCTGACTGGCCCGGCATCGAGCCGGGCCGAGTAGAGGGAGCGCAGTGGCGAAGGTCCGGGTTTACGAACTCGCGAAAGAGTTCGGCGTGGAGAGCAAGGCCGTCATGGCCAAGCTTCAGGAAATGGGCGAGTTCGTGCGGTCGGCGTCCTCGACGATCGAGGCGCCCGTTGTCCGCAGGCTTAAGGAAGCGTTCTCGGCCCAGCAGCCGAGAGCGCAGGCAGGTAACGGACAGCGGCGTGCCCAGCAGGCCGCTCCGGCCCAGGCGGCCGGCCCGGCGGCGATGCCGTCCGGCGCCGTGCCAACGGCAGCAGCAGACGGCAAGGGAAGCGTGAACGGCAGCACCTCGGCCGCGCCCGCGGCGCAGGCAGGTCCCCAGACAGAAGCAGGCGCGGTCGCCGAGCCGCGCGCGACCGCCGCGCCGCAGGGCCCGTCGGCCGTCGTGCCGACGCCCTTCCCCGCGGCGCAGCCGCGGGAGGCGCCGCCGGCCCAGCCCGGTCCGGCCCAGTCCGGCGTTCCACAGCCCGGTCCGGCCCAGGTAGGCCCGGCCCAGCCCGGCCCAGCCCAGGGCAGTCCGGCGCAGGTCGGCCAGGCGGCGTCCGCGCCGCGCCCGGCCCCGCCCCGGCCGGCTCCCGGCGCGCCACGCCCGGGCGGTTCGTCCGCCGGTGGCCAGCGATCCGTGCCGAGGCCAGGACCGCGACCCGGAAACAACCCCTTCAGCTCGACCGCGACCGGCATGGGCGCCGCGCGCCCGCGGCCCGGCCAGCCGGCTGCTCCCGGCGCCCCGGCCGCTCCCGGTGCCCCGGCGGGCACCGGGGCACCGGGAGCGGCGGGGCAGGTGGGCCGGCCCGCCGCGCCCGGCGGCCCGCGCCCGGCAGGCGCCCGGCCCGGCGGTCCCGGTGACAGTCGTCCCGGTGGCCCGCGTCCTGGTGGCCCGCGTCCCGGCGGTCCCCGCCCCAGTCCCAGCAGCATGCCGCCGCGTCCGGTCGGCGGCCGGGGTCCCGGCGGCCCCGGCGGCCCCGGCGGTGCGGGTCCGCGCGGCGGCACCGGCGGCCCGGGCACTGGCACGCGGCCAGGGGGCCGCGGTGGTCCCGGGGCCGGCACCGGCGGACCTCGCGGTGGCGGTGCCGGCGGCGGCGGCGGTCCGCGTCCCGGCATGGGCCCGGCGCGTCCCGGCGGTCGCGGTCGCAGTGGCACGCAGGGCGCGTTCGGGCGTCCCGGCGGCCGGCAGCAGCGCGGTCGCAAGTCGAAGAAGCAGCGCCGTCAGGAATTCGACAACATGCAGGCGCCGGCGATCGGCGGCGTGTCGATCCCGCGCGGCAACGGCCAGGTCATCAGGCTGTCGCGAGGTGCGTCGCTCAGCGACTTCGCCGACAAGATCGGCGTGAACCCCGCCTCGCTGGTCCAGGTGCTTTTCCATCTGGGCGAGATGGTGACGGCCACCCAGTCGGTGAACGACGAGACGCTCCAGCTGCTGGGCGCCGAGCTCAGCTACACCGTTCAGGTGGTCTCGCCGGAGGAAGAGGACCGCGAGCTGCTCGAGGCCTTCGACATCGAGTTCGGCGAGGACGAGGGCGACGACTCCGACCTGGTGGCGCGGCCCCCGGTGGTCACCGTCATGGGTCACGTTGACCACGGCAAGACCAAGCTGCTCGACGCGATCAGGAACACCAACGTGATGGCGCACGAGGCCGGCGGTATTACCCAGCACATCGGCGCCTACCAGGCCAACACGGTCGTCGACGGCCACGAGCGCAAGATCACGTTCATCGACACCCCCGGCCACGAGGCGTTCACCGCCATGCGTGCACGCGGTGCGGAGACGACGGACCTGGTCATCCTCGTGGTCGCAGCCGACGACGGCGTCAAGCCGCAGACCACCGAGGCGCTTAACCACGCCCAGGCGGCCGGCGTGCCGATCGTGGTGGCCGTGAACAAGGTGGACAAGGAGGGCGCCGACCCGCAGCGGGTGCGGTCGCAGCTCACCGAGTACGGCCTGGTGGCCGAGGAGTTCGGCGGCCAGAGCCTGTTCGTTGACGTCTCGGCCCGCAACGGCACGGGCATCGACGCGCTGCTGGAGGCGGTCGTGCTGACCGCCGACGCCGAGCTCGACCTGCGCGCCAACCCTGGCCAGCAGGCTCAGGGCGTGGCGATTGAGGCGCACCTGGACAAGGGCCGTGGGCCGGTCGCGACCGTCCTGGTGCAGCGCGGCACGCTGCACGTCGGAGACTCGATCGTGGCCGGCGAGGCTTTCGGCCGCGTGCGGGCGATGCTCGACGAGAACGGCGACCCGGTCAGCGAGGCCCCGCCCTCCCGTCCGGTGCAGGTGCTCGGCCTGACCGCGGTCCCCGGCGCGGGAGATAACTTCCTGGTGGTCGACGACGACCGGGTGGCCCGGCAGATCGCCGAGCGGCGCGAGGCCAGGGAGCGCAGCGCGATGTTCGCCCAGCGGCGGCCGAGGGTCACGCTGGAGGACCTGGAGTCCGCGCTGAAGTCCGGCGAGCGGGAAGAGTTGCTGCTCATCATCAAGGGTGACGTGTCCGGCTCGGTCGAGGCCCTTGAGGATGCCCTGATCCAGCTCGATGTCGGCGAGGAAGTCGTGCTGCGGGTCATCGGCCGCGGCGTCGGCGCGATCACGCAGGACGACGTCAACCTGGCCATCGCCTCCGAGGCCGTGATCATCGGGTTCAACGTCCGGCCCGCCGGGCGGGCCGGCGAGCTGGCCCAGCGCGAGGGCGTGGACATCCGCTACTACTCGGTCATCTACCAGGCGATCGAGGAAGTGGAAGCCGCGCTCAAGGGCATGCTGAAGCCGATCTTCGAGGAAGCTCAGCTCGGCACGGCGGAGGTCCGCGAGGTCTTCCGGGTGCCGCGGGTGGGCAACGTGGCGGGCTGCATCGTGCGATCCGGGACCATCACGCGCAACAGCAAGGCGCGGCTGGTCCGGGACGGCGTCGTGGTCTCGGAGACCCTCTCGGTCGAGTCGCTGCGCCGGTTCAAGGATGACGCGACCGAGGTCCGCGAGGGCTTCGAGTGCGGTATCGGCATCGGCTACGGCGACGTCAAGATCGGGGACGTCATCGAGACGTTCGAGCTGCGGGAGAAGCCGCGCGCCTGATAACGGAGCTGGCGTGTATGTCGGCGCACTGACCCTGGACGTGCTGCTGGGCGACGTACGGTCGCTCAAGCAGAAGCGTTCCGCGGTCCGGCCGCTCCTGGCCGAGGTGCGCCGGCATTTCCCCAGCGCGGCGGTCGGCGAGACCGGGCATCTGGACCTGCACCGCAGGGCCGAGATCGGCGTCGCCGTGGTGAGTTCTACCGCGGCGCACGCCACTTCGGTGCTGGAGGCATGCGAGCGTTTCGTCGCGGGCCGTCCCGAGATCGAACTGCTCTCCGCGCGGCAGCAGCTGTTTCATGACGAAGGGGAGTGACCGGGATGAACGCGGCCAGGGCCCGCAAGCTGGGCGAGCGGATCGCCCAGATCGTGGCCGAGATGCTCGAGCACCGGATCAAGGATCCGCGGCTGGGCTTCGTCACGGTCACCGAGGCGCGGGTCACCGGTGACCTGCGCGAGGCGACGGTCTTCTACACCGTGTACGGGTCCGATGCCGAGCACGAGGCGACGGCGGCGGCTCTGGGCAGCGCCTCCGGCCTGATCAGGTCGGAGGTCGGTCGGCAGACCGGGATCAAGCACACGCCGTCCATCGCCTTCCAGCTCGACAAGGTCCCCGACACCGCCCGGAACATCGAGGATCTCGTGGCCCGCGCCCGCGAGGCGGACGCGGCGGTGGCGGCGGCGCGGGCGGGCGCCGTTCCCGCCGGGGACCCCGACCCCTACCGCACTACGGCCGAACGGGACGGTGACGGCGAGCCTGACGGCGACGATGATGGTCAACTCGGCGAAATCCCGGCCGGGGCAGATCACGACGCGGGATACTCGCCGTCGTGACGTCTGGCGCTCCCGGCATCCCCGATCTCGAGCCCGAGTGGGCCCGGGCGCTCAAGATCCTGGGTAGCGCGCAGGAGGTCTGCCTCGCCTGCCACGTGCGGCCCGATGCCGACGCGCTCGGCTCCATGCTGGCGGTGACCCACGCGCTGCGCGCGGCGGGCCGGCCTGTCAGCGTGGTCGCATCCTTCGGGGACCAGCCATTTGAGGTACCGGGCATCCTGCGGTTCCTGCCCGGCGTCGACCTGCTGAGGCCGCCCAGCGCCTATCCGCGGCGGCCCGCGGTGATGATGACCTTCGATGCTGCCAGCGCCGACCGGCTGGGCGTGCTGGCGCCCTGCGCCGCCCGCGCCGACGAGCTGATCGTCTTGGACCATCATGCCTCGAACGCCGGCTTTGGCACCGTCCGCCTCGTCGACCCGGCGGCGGCGGCCACGGCGCTGCTGGCCCGCGACCTCATCGGCAGGCTGGGCGTCGAGGTGTCCCGGGACATCGCGCTCGGACTGTATGCCGGCCTGGTCACCGACACTGGCTCGTTCAAGTTCTCTACGACCCCGCGGATCCACCACCTGGCCGCGGAACTGCTCGGCACCGGGATCGACCCCGGCGCGGTGGCGCACGAGCTGTTCGACCGCGCCCCGTTCGGCTACCTGGAGCTGCTGTCGGCGGTGCTCGGCCGCGCGACGCTCGAACCACAGGCGGCCGGCGGGCTTGGCCTGGTCTGGGCCGCGGTGACGCGAGCCGACCGCGCCCGGGGTGACGTGCCGCTGGACGCGATCGAGCCCGTTATCGATGTGCTACGGCGGACCGACGAGGCCGAGGTAGCCGTCGTGCTCAAGGAGGCCGATAACGGCGACTGGCTCGTCTCGGCCCGGTCCAAGGGGCGGGTCGATGTCGGGCGCGCCTGCAAGGCGCTGGGCGGGGGCGGTCACGCCCGGGCCGCCGGGTTCACCGCGGGCGGCTCCGCCGCGGCGGCCATGGCGACCCTGCGCGAGCGGCTCGGGCGGTGACGGCGCCCAGCGGCCTGCTGATCGTGGACAAGCCGGCCGGGCTGACCTCGCACGACGTCGTGTCGCGGGTGCGCAAGCTGGCGGGGACCCGGCGGGTCGGCCACGCGGGCACGCTGGACCCCATGGCGACCGGCGTGCTGGTCGTCGGAGTGGAGAAGGCCACCCGGCTGCTCGGTCACCTGGCGCTGACGCAGAAGGAGTACCACGGCACGGTCCGGCTCGGCCAGCGCACCGACTCCGATGACGCCGACGGCGAGATCCTGGCGCAGGTGCCGGCCACCGACGTGACCCCGGCGGCGCTGCGCGCGGCGGCCGCCGCGCTCACGGGCGAGATCCAGCAGGTTCCGCCGGGCATCAGCGCCATCAAGGTGGCAGGCCAGCGCGCGTACCGGCTGACCCGCGACGGCGCGCCGCCCGACCTGCCGCCCCGGCCCGTGACGATCACCTCGCTGGAAGTCGTGGCCCTGCGCCGGGTCAGCGACGAGCGCGGCGACCTGCTGGACGCCGACATCGAGGTGACCTGCTCTAGCGGTACCTACATCCGGGCCATCGCCCGCGACCTGGGCGCCGCGCTCGGCGTCGGCGGTCACCTCACCGCGCTACGCCGGACGCGAGTGGGCCCTTACCTGGTCAGCGACGCGGCGACGCTGGAGGAACTGAGCGCATCGCTGTCGGTGATCCCGCTGGCTCAGGCGGCGGCCGCCGCCTTCGCCCGGCGTGACCTGACCGCCGACGAGGCACGTCTGGTGGGCCACGGCGGGCGGCTGGCCGCCGCCGGCCCGGTGGGCGCCGCCGGCCCGGTGGCCGCCTTCGGCCCGGACGGCTCGCTGATCGCGCTGCTCACCGAGGAGGACGGCCAGGCTCGCCCGCTCGCCGTGTTCACCGGCTAGGTCGCTGGATCACCCGGGCCCGCCGGCGGAGCTGAGGTGCCGGCCGCGCGAGCCGCATGGGAAGCTTGGAACACCGCCGTAGACCGCTAGACCAGGAGGGGACCGCAGATGCAGCGGTGGCAGGGCCCGGAGGAGGTGCCCGCGGACTGGGGCGCCTGCGTGGTCACCGTGGGAGTGTTCGATGGCGTGCACCTCGGCCACCAGCGCATCGTCGGGCGGGCGGTGGCCGCCGCGGCGGCCGTGTCGCTGCCCGTGGTCGTCGTCACCTTCGACCCGCACCCGGATGAGGTCGTCCGGCCCGGCTCCCATCCGCCCTTCCTGTGCACGGCGCGGCGGCGCGGCCAGTTGCTGGCCGGCCTCGGTGTCAGCGCCGTCTGCGTGCTGCCGTTCACCTACGAGTTCTCCCAGCTCGGCCCCGATGAGTTCGTGCGGGCGGTGCTGGTGGACCGGCTGCACGCGGCCCATGTCGTCGTGGGGGAGAACTTCCGTTTCGGCCACCGGGCCGCCGGCGACGTGGCGCTGCTGGCGGAGCTCGGCGAGAAATACGACTTCACGGCCGAGGGCGTGCCGCTGCTGACCGACGGGGTGGTGACGATCTCCTCGACCCGCATCCGGGACCTGCTCGGCGCCGGCGACGTGGCGGGCGCGGCGCGGGACCTCGGCCGCCCGCACCGCGTCGAAGGGGTAGTCGTCCGGGGCCAGCAGCGCGGCCGCGGACTGGGGTTCCCGACGGCCAATCTGGAGACCCTGCCGCACACGGCCATCCCGGCCGACGGCGTCTACGCCGGCTGGCTGGCCGGCCTCGATGGCGAGGGCGAGGAACGCGAGCGGTGGCCCGCCGCGATCTCGGTCGGCACGAACCCGACTTTCGACGGGCGGGAGCGCACCGTCGAGGCGCACGCCCTGGACCGTGACGACCTCGACCTGTACGGCATGCACATGGCGGCGGACTTCGTGACCCGGATCCGCGGTCAGGCCCGGTTCGACTCGGTGCCAGACCTCGTGAGCCAGATGCACCGGGATGTGGACCTCGCCCGGGAGATGCTGGGCTGACCTTCCGGGCGGGCTCAAGTGAATCGCCGGCGTGATAGCGTATGAAGTCGGCCGGAGTATCAGGCCCGGTTGGCTGCGCCCTCAGGCGGCTGACCATCTGGAGAGCTTGCGTGGCAGAGCTATGCACTGCGTTGCGATGCACTGCGTGGCGATGCACGGCTTTCTCCTCATCCCGACTGGCTCCCAGGACCCCCCTGAGTGCCGGAGAACGACGCAACACGAGGGAGCAATGTGCCGCTCGACACCACGGTGAAGACTGAGATTATCGCCGGTCACGCGACCAATGAGGGTGACACCGGCTCGCCGGAAGTCCAGGTCGCGCTGCTGACCAGGCGAATCAACGATCTGACCGAGCACCTGAAGGTGCACAAGCACGACCACCACAGCCGTCGCGGCCTGCTGCTGCTCGTGGGCCGGCGCAGGCGCCTGCTGCAGTACCTCGCCCGCAAGGACATCAACCGCTACCGTGCGCTGATCGAGAAGCTCGGACTGCGCAGGTAAGTTGGCTGTGTTGCAAACGTCCTGAGGGCCCGCGCGCCGACCCTGACGCGCGGTTCCCGGATGACAACTGAATACACCACAAAACGAACGACGTCCCGCGGCTCCGGCCCGGAGCGCTGACAGCGCCCATAGGGCCGGTCCTCGGTAGTGGTTCTCGGGTCCGGCGGTGCCTAGGGCGCCTCGCGGGGCCGAGAGCTTCAATCGAAGACCGGCCGGCAGCATCCCCCAGCTAGCTGGCTGGCATGGCGCTCCGCTGGCGGCGGGCAGGCGCGGGACCTCAGCCAAGGAGGTCTCACCCGTGGAGGGTGTTTATAGCGCCGAAGTCATTATTGACAACGGCTCATTTGGCGTACACAAGCTCCGGTTCGAGACGGGCAGGCTGGCCAAGCAGGCCGGCGGCTCTGCCGTCGTCTATCTCGACGACGAGACCATGGTGCTGTCCGCGACCACCGCGTCCAAGCACCCCAAGGACAACCTCGACTTCTTCCCGCTGACCGTCGACGTGGAAGAGCGGATGTACGCCGCGGGCCGGATTCCCGGTTCATTCTTCCGCCGCGAGGGCCGTCCGTCCGAGGACGCGATCCTCACCTGCCGCCTGATCGACCGGCCGCTGCGGCCGTCGTTCGTGAAAGGGCTGCGCAACGAGGTCCAGGTCGTCGAGACGATCATGGCCCTGCATCCCGAGCACCTGTACGACGTGGTCGCGATCAACGCGGCCTCGCTGTCGACGCAGCTGTCCGGGCTGCCGTTCTCCGGCCCGATCGGCGGCGTTCGCGTCGCGCTGATCAAGGGCCAGTGGGTCGGCTTCCCGACCCACCCGCAGCTGGCGGAGGCCACCTTCGACATGGTGGTCGCCGGCCGGGTGCTGGAGGACGGCGAGGTCGCGATCATGATGGTCGAGGCCGAGTCCACCCCGCACACGCTGGCGCTGCTGGCCGACTCCGGCAGCGGTGCCGTCGCCCCCACCGAGGAGACGATCGCCCAGGGCCTGGAGGCGGCCAAGCCGTTCATCCGGGCGCTCTGCCAGGGCCAGCTCGAGATCGCCCGGGTCGCCGCCAAGGAGACCCGCGAGTTCCCGGTCTTCCTCGACTACGGCCAGGACGTCTACGACGCCCTCGCCGCTGACGTGTCCGACGAGCTGGCCCAGGCGCTGACCATCGCCGGGAAGCAGGAGCGCGACACCGAGACCGACCGGGTCAAGGCGCTGGCGACGGAGAAGCTGGCCACCCAGTTCGAGGGCCGCGAGAAGGAGATCAGCGGAGCGTTCCGCGCACTGACCAAGAAGCTGGTCCGCCAGCGGGTCATCCGGGACGGCGTCCGCATCGACGGCCGTGGCCTGGCCGACATCCGGCAGCTGTCGGCCGAGGCCGGCGTGCTGCCCCGGGTGCACGGCTCCTCGCTGTTCGAGCGTGGCGAGACCCAGATCCTGGGCGTGACCACGCTGAACATGCTCCGGATGGAGCAGATGATCGACACGCTCAACCCCGAGCGCACGAAGCGCTACATGCATAACTACAACTTCCCGCCGTACTCCACCGGCGAGACCGGCCGGGTCGGCTCGCCCAAGCGGCGCGAGATCGGCCACGGGGCGCTCGCCGAGCGGGCGCTCCTTCCGGTGCTGCCGACCCGCGAGGAGTTCCCCTACGCGATCCGGCAGGTGTCGGAGGCCATCGGCTCTAACGGCTCGACGTCGATGGGCTCGGTCTGTGCCTCGACGATGTCCTTGCTGGATGCGGGCGTGCCGCTCAAGGGCATGGTCGCCGGCATCGCGATGGGCCTCATCCACGAGGGCGGCGAGTTCGTGACGCTGACCGACATCCTCGGGGCTGAGGACGCGTTCGGAGACATGGACTTCAAGGTCGCCGGTACTAAGGACGTCATCACCGCGCTGCAGCTGGACACCAAGCTGGACGGCATCCCGGCCTCGGTCCTGGGTGCCGCGCTGCGGCAGGCCCGCGGCGCCCGGCTGACCATCCTCGAGGTGATGGGCGAGGCCATCGACGAGCCCGGCGAGATGAGCGATAACGCGCCGCGCATCATCACGGTCCACGTCCCGGTCGACAAGATCGGCGAGGTCATCGGGCCCAAGGGCAAGATGATTAACTCGATCCAGGACGACACCGGCGCCGAGATCACGATCGAGGACGACGGCACCATCTACATCGGGGCCACCGACGGCACCTCGGCGGAGGCCGCGCGGGCCGCGATCAACGCGATCGCGAACCCGCACATCCCGGAGGTCGGCGAGCGTTTCCTCGGCACCGTGGTGAAGACGACCACGTTCGGCGCGTTCATCTCGCTGCTGCCGGGCAAGGACGGGCTGCTGCACATCACCCAGATTCGCAAGCTGCACGGCGGCGCCCGGATCGACAACGTGGACGATGTCGTCAAGGTCGGCGACAAGATCCAGGTCGAGATCCGCGAGGTCGACGACCGCGGCAAGCTGTCGCTGGTGCCGGTCGAGGTCGTCGAGCGCGAGGCCGCGGGCGAGGACCTGGGCGGCGGCGACGAGCATCGCGGGCCCCGTGGTGACCGTGGTGACTCCGGCCATGGCGAGGGCGGCGGCGACCGTCATCGCAGCCGGCAGCGTAGTCGCGGCGGGTCCGGCGGGTCCGGCGGATCCGGCAACTCATGACCGTCAGCGAACGGCCGCCGCCCGGCGACTCGGGCGTGCGCCGCACGGTCCTGCCGGGCGGCCTGCGGGTCATCACCGAGTCGCTGCCGGCCGTCCGGTCGGCGGCACTCGGTATCTGGGCCGGCGTCGGCTCGCGGGACGAGGACCGCGACCACGCCGGAGCGACGCATTACCTGGAGCACCTGCTGTTCAAGGGCACGTCGCGGCGCACCGCGCTGGAGATCTCCGCGGCGATGGACGCGGTCGGCGGTGAGCTGAACGCGTTCACCGCCAAGGAGTACACCTGTTACTACGCCCGGGTCCTCGACACCGACCTGCCGCTGGCCATCGACGTGCTGTCCGACATGGTCAACAGCTCGCTGGTCGTCCCGCGGGACGTCGATGCCGAGCGGGGGGTGATCCTCGAAGAGATCGCCATGAACGATGACGAGCCGTCGGACCTGGTCCACGAGGCGTTCTCGGCGCAGCTTTTCGGTGACACGCCACTGGGCCGGCCCATCCTGGGCACGGTGGACTCGATCAACTCCATCGGCCGGGACCGGATCTTCGAGCATTACCGGACCCGGTACACGCCAGACAACCTGGTCGTGGCCGCGGCGGGCAGCCTCGATCACGATCGCGTCGTCGAGCTCGTGCGCGAGGCGTTCAGCCCGGTGCTCGCCGGCGACCGCGAGCCGGCCCCGCCCCGGCTGAGCGGGTCGTCCGCGGGCGATTGCGACGGCACCGGCGTGCGGCTGGTCTCGCGGCCCATCGAGCAGGCCAACCTGGTGCTCGGCTGCGCCGGGCTGGGCCGCGGCGACGACCGCCGGTTCGCGCTGGGCGTCCTGAACTCGGCGCTGGGCGGCGGCATGTCGTCGCGGCTCTTCCAGGAGGTGCGGGAGAAGCGCGGTCTGGCCTATTCGGTCTACAGCTTCAGCTCGCAGCATGCGGAGTGCGGGCTGTGGGGCGTCTACGCGGGCTGCCTGCCGGCCAAGGCCGACGAGGTGCTGGCCATCTGCCGGGAAGAGATCGCGAAGGTGATCGCCGACGGGCTCACCGATGAGGAGCTGGACCGCGGCAAGGGCCAGCTGCGTGGCTCGATCGTCCTCGGCCTGGAGGATCCGTCCTCGCGAATGAGCAGGCTCGGCAAGTCCGAGCTGGTGCACCCGCGGCTGGAGCCGGTCGACGAGGTTCTCGCCTCGATCGAGGCGGTCACCAGCCAGGACGTGCGGGACATCGCCGCCGCCGTGCTCGGTCAGCCCAAGGCGCTGGCCGTGGTGGGCCCCTACGACGACCCGGAGGCCTTCGTCACCGCGGCCATGGACTGATCCAGCCGCGCGCTCGTGGCTGACCTGGCGGGCCGACTAGGATCGGCCGGTAGTCACGGTCGGCGAGCGGTGAGCGAGGAAGCACGATGATCAAGGTCGGGGTGCTCGGTGCCAGGGGGCGCATGGGGTCGCAGGCCTGCGGCGTGATCGAGGACGCCAATGACCTGGAGTTGTCCGCTCAGGTGGACGTCGGGGACTCGCTGGAGACGCTGGCCGACTGTGACGTGGTCGTCGACTTCACCCATCCCGGCGCGGTCATGGCGAATCTGCGCTGGTGCGTCGCCCGCGGGCTGAGCGTCGTGGTCGGGACCTCCGGCTTCGACGACGCCCGGCTCGCGGAGGTCGCGCAGTGGCTCGCCGAGTCGCCCGGCGGCCGGGTGCTCGTCGTGCCGAACTTCTCCGTGGGCGCGGTGCTGATGATGCGCTTCGCGCAGCAGGCGGCGCCGTTCTTCGAGTCCGCCGAGGTTATCGAGATGCATCACGCCGGCAAGGCGGACGCGCCGTCCGGCACGGCCACCCGGACGGCGGCGATGATCGAGGGCGCTAGGTCCGGCGCGGGCCTCGGGCCCTCACCCGACGCCACGGTGACGCAGGCCGACGGCGCGCGCGGGGCGGTGCTCGGCGGGGTGCATGTGCATTCGGTCCGGCTGGCCGGGCTGGTCGCGCACCAGGAGGTCCTGCTCGGCGGTCACGGTGAGCTGCTGACGATCCGCCACGACTCGCTGGACCGGTCCTCGTTCATGCCCGGGGTGCTGCTGGCGGTGCGCGGTGCCGGGTCGCTGCCGGCGGGCCTGACCGTCGGCCTGGATGCCCTGCTCGGGCTCTGAGCCGCCTGGCCATCTGTGGTGAGCCACCTTCCAGATCCATTCCACTACAATAAGTAGCCATTACATAACGCTGGGTAGTTGCTCTGTTGTCCGCGGCAGCAGGATCCTGCCCGAAGCCGAGTCGGCGGGGGCCGCGGCGAGGGGGGAACATGCCAAAGCCGGCGCGCTCCGGGCAGCGCTACCTGCCGGGTCTCGACGGATTGCGCGCACTGGCGGTGCTCGCGGTTATCGCCTATCACGAGCAGCTCGGCTGGGCCCTCGGGGGCTTACTAGGCGTCGGGGTGTTCTTCACCCTGAGCGGCTACCTCATCACGAGCCTGCTGCTGAGCCAGTGGGCCGCCGACGGTCGGCTGCGGCTGCGGGACTTCTGGCTCAGCCGGGCACGTCGGCTCCTGCCCGCGCTGTTCGTGATGCTGGCGGTGGTGACGGCCTGGGTCACGCTCCTGGACCGGGCGCGCCTGTCCAGCCTGCGCGGGGCCGTGGCGGCCGCCGTTACCTACTCGAGCAACTGGTACCTCATCGCCGCGCGGCAGTCCTACTTCGCCAGGTTCGCGCCGTCGGCTCCGCTGGATCACCTGTGGTCGCTGGCGGTGGAGGAGCAGTTCTACCTCATCTGGCCCTCGCTGCTGCTGCTTGGCCTGCTGTGCGTCCGGAAGCGGCGCGCAGGCGCGGCGGCCTGGCTGGCGCTGCCCACGCTCGCGCTGGCGGCCGCGTCCGCCGTGCTGATGCTCCGGCTCTACCAGCCCGGGCTGGATCCCACGCGGGTCTACGAGGGCACCGATACCCGGGCCTTCGGGCTGCTGATCGGCGCGGCGCTCGCCATGGCCTGCGCCGGCCGCGCGGGACGCGCCGTCCTGGAGCAGCCGGCGCGGCTGACCAGGCTGCTGCTGGACGGCGCGGGCCTGGCCGGGCTGGCGGTGATCGGGCTGATGATCTGGCGGGTCGGCCAGTACTCGCCATTCGCCTACCGGGGCGGCATGGTCGCGCTGTCCGTCGCCTCGGCCGCGGTGGTCGCCGCCGCCGCGTGCCCGGGCAGCCGGGTCGCCCTGGCGCTCGGCTGGCGGCCGCTGCGCTGGATCGGGGCTCGCTCCTACGGTATCTACCTGTGGCACTATCCCGTCATCGTGCTGACCTCGCCGGCCAATACCGGCGAGGACCTGCCGCGGGCCGCGCTCCAGGTGGCGGCCAGCGTGATCCTGGCCGCGCTGTCCTGGCGGTTCATCGAGGAACCGGTTCGCCACGGCGGGCTCGGGCGGCTGCGGACGCGGGTCCGGTCGACGGGCTGGCGCATCCGGCCCGCCGGGCTGGGCAGCCTGGCCGGGCTCGGCGGCCTGGCGGCCGTGGGGGCCGGCGCCGCGGTGCTGATCGTGGCCGGCGCTGGCCTGGTCAATCCGGGTCCGGTCCCGGCCGGGGGCAGTGCGTACCTGGCCAGCGGCTCGCTCCTGCCGCTGAACAGCAAGTCGGTCTCCAGCAAGTCCGTGGCGGGCAAGCCGGCGACCGGGAAGCCGGCGACCGGGAAGCCGGCGGCGAAGACCCGGGCGCGGCCCCAGTTCGCGGCCGTCGCGCCGTCGGCCTCGCCCGGCACGCCGGGCGGTCCGCCGCTGCGCACGTCCTGCCGCGCGGTCGCGCACATCGGTGACTCGACCTCGGAGGGCCTGGTCTCGCCGGACTACCTGCCGAACCCGGCGCAGCGGATACCCCAGCGGTATGAGGACGTCGGCGTGCAGAGCGTCCGGACCGACATCTCGGGTGCTCGGTCGGTCGTGGAGGTGCTGCCGGGCCAGGTCAACGGCTACGACGCGGCCCGCGCGATGGTGCGCGAGGGATTCCGGGGCTGCTGGGTGATCGCGCTGGGCACCGACGACACCGCCGACGTCGCCGCCGGGTCACAGGTCGGGCTGATGACCCGGGTCCGGCGGATGATGTCGGTGGCCAACGGCGAGCCGGTCATGTGGGTCAACGTGAAGTCGCTGCTGGTCAGCGGGCCCTACGCCGAGTCCAACATGCTGGCGTGGGACAGGACGCTCCTGCGGGCCTGCGCCCGGTACCCGAACCTGCGGGTCTTCGACTGGGCCGCCGTGGCCAAGGTCAAGTGGTTCATCTCCGACGGGATTCACTACACCTCGGCCGGCTACGCGGCCCGCGCGAAGATGATTGCCGACGCCCTGGCCAGGGCATTTCCGCAGCACGGGAACAGTGGCGGCTGCGTCGTCGGGTAGCGGGTCAGGCCGGCAGGCCGCTGTCAAGGGGGAATGCGTGATGAGGACCATCCTTAACGTGATCTGGCTGGTGCTGTGCGGGGTGTGGATGTCGATCGCCTATCTGCTTGCCGGCCTGGTCGCCTGCATCCTCATCATCACCATTCCGTTCGGGATCGCCTGCTTCCGGATCGCGGGGTACGTGCTCTGGCCGTTCGGGCGGCAGATCGCGCCGCGGACCGACGCCGGCACGGGGGCCATGATCGGAAACGTCATCTGGATTGTGCTGTTCGGGTGGTGGCTGGCGCTGGGGCATCTGGTCACCGGGGTGGCGCTGTGCGTGACGATCATCGGCATCCCGCTCGGCCTGGCCAATTTCAAGATCATCCCGATCTCGCTGATGCCGCTCGGCGTCGAGATCATCCCGGCCCGGGCCGAGAGCTGGCGCTAAGCCATGCCGTCAGGCGGCTAGAGCTGGCCGACGCTGGTCACGGTGACGACGGCGATTCCGGCCTCGTCGCAGGCGGCCAGGTCGATGGTGGCGCTAAAGCCCCAGTCGTGGTCACCGGCCGGGTCGTCGAGGATCTGCCGCACGGCCCACTCTCGCGCGCCCTCCTCGAGGATCAGCAGGCCGGGCCCGCGCGCGTCCGGACCGGTGCCGATCTCCTCATGCTCCCCGAAGTACGGCTCCAGCGCCCGCGCCCAGGCGGCCGCGTCCCAGCCCGACTCGGCGTCCAGGTCGCCGAGCTCCGCCCAGTGCCGCATGGCGGCCAGTTCCACCCGGCGGAACAGGGCGTTACGGACCAGGACGCGGAACGCGCGCCGGTTAGTGGTGACGGCCGGCGGTCGCTCGTCGACCGGGGCGACCGGCTCCGCCGCCGGATTGCGCAGCCGCTCCCACTCGTCGATCAGGCTGGAGTCGACTTGGCGGACCAGTTCGCCCAGCCACTCGATGAGGTCGGTCAGTTCCTCGGTCCTGGCCTCCTCGGGTACGGTCTGGCGCAGGGCCCGGTAGGCGTCGGCCAGGTAGCGCAGCACCAGCCCCTCCGAGCGGGACAGGTTGTAAAAGCTGACGTACTCGGTGAAGGTCATCGCCCGCTCGAACATGTCCCGGGCGACGGACTTGGGGGCCACCGCATAGTCGGCGATCCACGGATGACCCTGCCGGTAGATGTTGTAGGCCGCCTCCAGGAGATCGGCCTGCGGGCGCGGGTAGGTGACCGCGTCCAGCAGTTCCAGGCGCTCCTCGTACTCGATGCCCTCGGCCTTCATCGTGGCCACGGCCTCGCCGCGCGCCCGGAACAGCTGGGCCGACAGCACCTGCCGCGGGTTGTCCAGGGTCGCCTCGATGACCGACAGCACGTCCAGCGCGTACACCGGCGATTCCCGGTCCAGCAACTCGATCGCCGCCAGAGCCAGCGGCGACAGCGGCTGGTTGAGCGCGAAGTCGTCTTGCAGATCCACGGTCAGCCGGACCGAGCGGCCCTCCGCGTCGGGCTCGGCGAGGCGCTCGACCACCCCGCCTGCCAGCAGGGCACGGTAGATGGCGATGGCCCGGCTGATGTGCTTGCGCTGCGCGGGCTTGTCCTCGTGACTGTCGGTCAGCAGGTGGCGCATCGCGGGGAACGCATCGCCGGGCCGGCCGATCACGTTGAGCAGCATGGCGTGGCTGACCGCGAAGCTGGACCGCAGCGGCTCCGGCTCGGCCGCGACGAGCCGTTCGAAGGTCGGCAGGCCGTACCCGACGAATCCCTCAGGCGGCTTCTTGCGGACCACCCGGCGGCGCTTGCGCGGATCGTCGCCGACCTTGGCCAGCGCCTTCTCGTTGTCGATGACGTGCTGCGGAGCCTGCACCACCACTCGTCCGGTGGTGTCGAAACCCGCCCGGCCGGCCCGGCCCGCGATCTGATGAAACTCCCGCGCCATCAGCAGCCGGGTCTTCGTGCCGTCGTACTTCGACAGCGCGGTGAACAGCACGGTGCGAATGGGCACGTTGATGCCCACGCCGAGGGTGTCGGTACCGCAGATGACCTTGAGCAGCCCTGCCTGGGCGAGGGTCTCGACGAGCCGCCGGTACTTGGGCAGCATCCCCGCGTGATGCACGCCGATGCCGTGCCGGACCAGCCGCGAGAGGGTCTTGCCGAAGCCGGCCGCGAACCGGAAGTTGCCGATCAGCTCCGCGATGGCGTCCTTCTCGGCGCGGGTGCAGACGTTGACGCTCATCAGGGCCTGGGCCTGCTCGATGGCCGCGGCCTGGGTGAAGTGCACGATATAGATGGGCGCCTGATGGGTGGTCAGCAGCTCGGCCACGGTCTCATGCAGCGGCGACAAGGCGTAGGAGTAGACCAGCGGGACCGGGCGCTCCACCGACTTGACCACGGCGGTCGGCCGGCCGGTGCGCCGGGTCAGGTCATCCTCGAAGCGGCTGACGTCGCCCAGCGTCGCCGACATGAGCAGGAACTGGGCCTGCGGCAGCTCGATCAGCGGGACCTGCCAGGCCCAGCCCCGATCCGGGTCGGCGTAGAAATGGAACTCGTCCATGACCACCTGGCCGACGTCGGCCGCCGCGCCGTCCCGCAGCGCGATGTTCGCCAGGACCTCGGCCGTGCAGCAGATGATCGGCGCCCCCGCGTTGACGCTGCCGTCACCGGTCATCATCCCGACGTTGGCGGCGCCGAACGCGTCGCACAGCGCGAAGAACTTCTCCGACACCAGCGCCTTGATCGGCGCGCTGTAGAACGTCCGCTCGTCGCGCGCCAGCGCGGTGAAGTGCGCGCCGGTCGCCACCAGGCTCTTACCGGACCCGGTGGGGGTACTGAGGATCACGTTGGCGCCGGACACGATCTCGATCAGCGCCTCTTCCTGGTGCGGGTACAGGGCGAAACCCTGGTCCGCGGCCCAGCCCGCGAACGCCTCAAAGAGATCATCCGGGTCCGCGTTGCCTGGCAGCCGATCGATAAGAGTCATGACTGGCCCATCGTGCCAGTTCCCGGCCGCGTCGGCATCGCCGGCGGCCGGCGGTCGTTACGTGCCGGGCCGCTCGGCCGACAGGGGCGTGGTCGCCGTCAGCGGAACGCCGCGCAGCGACAGGAGGACGGCGAGCACGGCTCCGCAGGTGAGGCAGCTGTCGGCGACGTTGAAGGTCGCGAAGTGCTGCAGGTAGATGAAGTCCACGACCGCGCCCCGGCCGAAGCCGGGTGCTCGCATCAGCCGGTCACACAGGTTCCCGATGGCTCCCGCCAGCAGCAGTCCGAGCGAGATCGCCCAGCCGGTCGAGCGCAGCCGGGACGCCTTCACGCCGATGAGCACGGCGGTCGCCACCGCCAGGCAGGTGAACAGCACCGTCGCGGCGGGCGCGAAAGAGAAGGCAGCGCCGGAGTTGCGGGAGACGTCGATCATCAGCACCCGGCCGATGAGGTGGACGGGCGGCCTGCCCTCGACGGTCGCGGTCACGAGCGCCTTCGTCGCCTGGTCAACGCCGATGCCCAGGAGGGCGGTCGCGGCGAGTACGGCTGTGGCGCGATTATGCACGGGCATGCGGCCAGTATGACGCCGTAACGCTAGGCCTGGTCGCCGGCCTACCGGCTGAAGTCGACCGCCGTGGTGTTCGCGCCGCTCACGATGACCGCGACGTGCTCGCCGGGCGCGGGGGAGTATCGGCCGGACAGCACGGCCGCGAGCGCCGTGGCGCCGCCCGGCTCGGCGACCACCCGCAGCCGCTCCCAGAGCAGCTGCTGCGCGGCCAGGATGGACTCATCGCTGACCAGCACGACCGCCTGCACGCTGCTCGCGGCCACGGCGTAGGTCAGCTCGCCCACCTGGCGCGGGGCCAGCGAGTCGACCGCGACGCTGCCCGTCGGCGCGTCGGTCGGGCCGCCCGCCGCCAGCGCCCGCGACATGGTGGGCGCGTCCCGCGGCTCGGCGCCGATGACCCGGAGCCGGCCGGCGCTGGCCGTGGCCGTGCCGGCCAGCAGGCCGCCGCCGCCGACCGCGGTCAGGATCGTCTGCGCCTGCGGGGCCTGCTCCATCAGCTCCAGCCCGGCCGTGCCGGCGCCCAGCACGGTCTGCGCCTGATCGTAGGCGTGGATCGGCAGGGCGCCGCTGCCGGCCGCCCAGTCCTGGCTGACCGCGAACGCGTCGGAGTACGTGGCGCCCTCGACCACCAGGTCCGCGCCGTACGCCCTGATCCGGCGGACCTTGGCGGGCGACGATACCTCCGGCACGAAGATCCGGGCCGGCACGCCGAGCACGCCCGCGGCGTAGGCGACCGCGGCGCCGTGGTTGCCGCCCGACGCGGCGACGACCCCCGCCGGCGGGATGTCGCGCAGCAGCAGGTTGGCGAACGCCCCGCGCACCTTAAAAGAGCCCGAGTGCTGCAGCTGCTCCAGCTTGAGCGTCAGCGGTCCGGCGGCCAGGCCGAAATCGGCCAGGTCCACGGTGACGACCGGCGTCCGGCGGATGTACCGCCGGATGCGCGCCGCGACCATCTCGACGGCATCGCGCGACAGCTGCGCGGTGGCGGTCAGATCTCGTCCATGATCTGCTGGCGCTGCGCCTCGAACTGCTGCTGGGTGAGCTGCCCCCGGTCTCGCTGGTCCTCCAGCCGGGCGATCCGGCCGGACTCGCTGTCCTGGTCGCCCGCGCTGAACGGGGTGACCGGGGCGACCGGCTCGAAGGCGGGCGGGGCTACGGCAGGGCTGGAGAAGCTGACGGAACCGCCAGGCGGCCCCACAGAGCTCGTCGGGCGCCCGAAGGAATCGGCCGGTGAGCTGAAGGTCGCGGCTGGCGTCGCCGGGGTTACGGGGGTCGCCGGGACGAAGGTGCTGGGCGCGTCCGGCGAGCTGAAGCCGACCGACCCGGCCGGTGGGCCGGGGTCGAAGCGGACCTCTCCAGCCCTGGAATTGATCTCGAGCCGGACCGTCATGCCAGGGGCCAGTTCCGTGCTCGCGCCGTGCGGTGACTGGACCGTCGCCCGCAGCGGCGCGCCGTGCGGCTTGCGGACGTCCACGACGTAGACCCGCACCTGGTGCAGCCCCGGCTCCCCGGCCACAGTCGTCTGCTCGATCCGGGACTCCACGATGGTCCCTCGGGCGGGCTCCCACTCATGTCCAAACACGCTTTGCGTCCTCCCCGGCCGGGCCGAATGCCATGACCCGGCATCTGCTGCTCAAACAGCGAAGACAACCGCACGCCCATGACGTTCGAGGTCGTCAAGGCAACTATGACATGTCCGGCAGGACCCGGGTGCTATCCGCAGCGCCACCCAGCTGCGCTCCCGGCCGGGGTCAGGCGGTCTCCTGCCGGTCCGCGGCCTCCAGGCCGAGCTCGACGACCGAGGTCTCGCGCATCTTGAACTTCTGCACCTTGCCCGTCACCGTCATCGGGAACTCGTCGGTGAACCGCACGTACCTCGGCACCTTGTAATGCGCGATCTTGCCGGAGCAGAACTCCCGGACCTGCTCGGCGGTCAGCTCGCTGCCGGCCCGGATCCGGACCCAGGCGCACAGCTCCTCGCCGTACTTCACGTCCGGCACGCCGACGACCTGCACGTCCTCGATCTCTGGGTGCCCGTAGAGGAACTCCTCCACCTCGCGCGGATAGACGTTCTCGCCGCCGCGGATGACCAGGTCCTTGATCCGCCCCACGATGTTGAGATAGCCGGCCTCGTCCATGACGGCCAGGTCCCCGGTGTGCATCCAGCGCGCGGCGTCGATCGCCTCGGCGGTCTTCTCCGGCTCATCCCAGTAGCCCAGCATCACCGAGTACCCGCGCGTGCACAGCTCGCCGTGGCTGCCGCGCGGCAGCACCAGGCCGGACTCGGGATCCACCACCTTGACCTCGAGATGCGGGCCCACCCGGCCGACCGTGGACACCCGCCGCTCCATGTCGTCGTCGGCCGTGGTCTGGGTGGAGACCGGGGACGTCTCGGTCATCCCGTAGCAGATGGTCACCTCGGTCATGTGCATCTCGCTCACCACGCGCTTCATGACCTCGACCGGGCATGGCGAGCCGGCCATGATGCCGGTCCGGAGCGTGGACAGGTCATACTGCGCGAAGTCGGGCAGCGCGAGCTCGGCGATGAACATCGTGGGCACCCCGTACAGCGACGTGCAGCGCTCGGCCTGGACCGCCCGCAGCGTGGCGGCCGGGTCGAAACCGGGGGCGGGGATCACGATGCAGGCGCCATGCGTCGTGCAGCCCAGGTTCCCCATGACCATCCCGAAACAGTGATAAAACGGAACCGGGACGCAGACCCGGTCCGCCGGGGTGTACCGACATCCCTCGCCGACGAAGAACCCGTTATTGAGGATGTTGTGATGGGACAGGGTCGCGCCCTTGGGGAACCCCGTCGTGCCGCTGGTGTACTGGATGTTGATCGGGTCGTCAAAGGCCAGGCGGGCAGCCTGCCGTTGCAGTTCCGCCGCCCGGCTGGCCAGCGCGACCTCGCCCGCCGCGCACAGGTCGTCCCAGCCGGAGGTGCCCAGGTAGATGACCCGTTCCAGCCCCGCGGGCCCGGCTGGGCCGCCGCGAACCTCCTCGATCATCGCCCGGTAGTCGCTGGTCTTGAAGCTCTCGGCGCTGACCAGCAGGCGAACGCCGGACTGCGCCAGCACGTAACCGAGTTCGTGGCTGCGGTAGGCCGGGTTGATGTTGACCAGGATCGCCCCGATCTTGGCCGTCCCGTACTGCAGCAGCACCCACTCCGGGCAGTTCGGCGCCCAGATCCCGACCCGGTCACCCTTGTCGATGCCGGCCGCCATCAGCCCCAGGGCTATCGCGTCGGTGTCGGTGTCCAGCTGGCCGTAGGTCCATCGCCGGCCGCTGGGCACGTCCACCAGCGCCTCGCTGTCGCCGAACGCCGCGGCGACCTCGCGCAGATTGTCACCTATTGTCGCACCGATCAGGGCGGTGGCGCAGACTCCGTGGCTGTAGGACGGTCTAGTTGCTGCGGGCATGGCGAACCTCCGTGATGTCAGTCAGTCCATGGTGCTCGTTTCGTCTCGTGGTGGGAAGCACCGGGTAGTAGGTAGCAGTGGGGGCGCAACGTACCCGAGCCGGGACGGCCCGCGCCGGCCTGCCCAAGGCCGGGCTAACGGGGTTACTGTCGAGTTATAGCTGAATGACGTTCCGCATTCGGAGCGCTGCGGTGGGATGTTGCGGTGGATACGGTGGATACGGTGGATACCTGGATTATCTGGCTGATCATCGCCGCGGTGCTGGGCACGGTCGAGATCGTCACCGTGACGCTCGCGTTCGGCCTGGTCGCCGTCGGCGCGCTGGTGGCTGCCATTGCGGGGGCCGCCGGCGGGAACCTGGCCGTCCAGTTCGGAGCCTTCGTCGTGGCCTCGGCGGTCGGCCTGGGCGTCGCCCGGCCGCTGGCCATGCGCCACATTCGGCAGCCGCCCCTGCTGCGCACCGGGACCGCGGCCCTCGTCGGCCGCACGGCCACCGTGGTCGAAGAGGTCAGCGCCGACGGCGGCCGGGTGCGGATCGGCGCCGACCTGTGGTCGGCGCGGCCCTACGACGAGACCCTCGTCATCCCGGCCGGCACCCGGGTCGACGTGCTGCACATCGAGGGCGCGACGGCGCTCGTATACCCGAGGGAGTAGGCGTGATGGACGCTGTCGGGATAGCCGGTGCAGTCATCGTGCTGCTGGTCCTGCTGATCGCCATGCGCACGGTCCGGATCGTGCCGCAGGCCAAGGCGAGGAACGTCGAGCGCCTCGGCAGGTACCGCAAGACGCTGGAGCCGGGGATGAACTTCATCATCCCGCTGATCGACCGGGTCAAGCCGCTGATCGACCTGCGCGAGCAGGTGGTCTCCTTCCTCGGGCAGCCGGTCATCACCGAGGACAACCTGGTCGTGAAGATCGACACCGTGCTGTTCTTCCAGGTGACGGACCCGCGGGCCGCCGACTACGAGATCGTTAATTACATCCAGGCGATCGAGCAGCTCACGGCGACCATGCTGCGCAGCGTGATCGGCAGCATGGACCTGGAGCAGAGCCTGACGTCGCGGGACCAGATCAACACGATGCTGCGCGGCGTGCTGGACGATGCCTCCGGCAAGTGGGGGATCCGGGTGACCCGGGTGGAGATCAAGGCCATCGACCCGCCGCAGAGCGTCAAGGATGCGATGGAGAAGCAGATGCGGGCCGAGCGCGAGAAGCGCGCCGCGATCCTCAACGCGGAGGGCGTCCGCCAGTCGCAGATCCTCACCGCCGACGGCGACAAGCAGGGCACCATCCTGCGCGCCGAGGGGGACAAGCAGAGCGCGATCCTGCGCGCCGAGGGCCAGGCCGCGGCGATCAGCACGGTGTTCCAGTCGATCCATGAGGGCGACCCGGACCCGAAGCTGCTGGCCTACCAGTACCTGCAGGTGCTGCCGCAGCTCGCGCAGGGCCCGGGCAGCACGGTCTGGATGATCCCGAGCGAGCTGACCGGCGCGCTCAAGGCACTGGGCGGGGCGTTCGGCCCGGCCGAGGGCGGACCGGGCGAGAGCCAGCCCGCCAGGCAGCCCGCCAGGCAGCCGGACGCGGCGCGGCTGCCGGGCTGGGTGCCGAAGTCGCGCGGGGCCGGGCAGCCGGCCCCCGAGGTACACATCGGCGCACGGCCACCCGGTGAGCTGAGCGGGGCCGGGCAGGTCGCGGAGGAGCCGGCCCCGGCCAGCTCGGTTCCCGAGGAGCCGGCCAGCCTGGTTCCCGAGGTGAATGCCGTCGATCCGGTCCCCGAGGTCCTGGACAGCGCCGACCCGGTCCCGGACGTGCTCCGTGCCACCGACCCCGGCCGGGACCCAGCCGCCCCGGACAACGGCGCGTAGCGCCAACCCGATCGGCCCGCCCCGATCGGGGCGGGCGACGTCGGCGGCTGGGGCGGGGCGACTGGCTTAGGGGCGGATGGCCAGGCCCAGGGTGAGGAGGGCGCCGAACGCGAGTTGCAGGCGCCCGGTCTGGCCCAGCGCCAAGATCAGGCCGCGGCCGGTCACGCCGCGGCGCACCTGCCGCACCGGGGTGATCGCCATTGGCACGGCCGCCAGGGCCACCAGGCACAGCGGCGCGACGGGCGCCAGCGCCGCGGCGACGCAGAACGGGATGAGTATGCAGCCGATGTACAGCGCCCTGGTCCGCTGGTCGCCGAGCACCACCGCGAGCGTGCGCTTGCCCGTCTGGCGATCGGTGGGGATGTCCCGCAGGTTGTTGATGACCAGCAGGGCGCAGGCCAGCAGGCCGACCGGTGCCGCCGCGACCACGGCCAGCCAGTCCAGCGTCCGGATCTGGACATACGCCGTCCCGGCCACCGCGACCAGCCCGAAGAACACGAAGACGGAGACCTCGCCCAGGCCCCGGTACCCGTAGGGCCGGCTGCCCCCGGTATAGAACCAGGCCGCCGCCAGGGCCGCCGCGCCGACCAGCAGCAGCCACCACGAGGTGACGGCGGCCAGCACCAGGCCCGCCACGCCCGCGACGGCGAAACAGGCGATGGCGGCGGCCAGGACCTGGCGGGTCCGGGCGAGGCCGGAGGCGACGAGCCGGACCGGGCCGACCCGTACCTCGTCGGTGCCGCGCACCCCGTCGCTGTAGTCGTTGGCGTAGTTGACGCCGACCTGCAGGGCGAGGGCCACGATCAGGGCCAGCGCCGCGCGCCACGCGGAGAACCGGTCATAGCCGGCCGCCACGCCGGATCCCACCACGACGGGAACGACGGCGGCGGGCAGCGTACGCGGCCGCGCGCCCGCCACCCAGTGCCTGAGTGCAGCCACAGCCTGCCCTTCGACCGAGTTATGGAGTCATAGGTTATTCCGGTCGGAAGACTCGCCTGTGCGGCGGGCGGGAGATCGGCGCTACCGCGCGGGCGGCAGGGCTCGCTCCGCGGCCTGGTAGATCAGCTCGATCTCCTGCTCATCCAGGTGCTGGCCGCGGGTAGCCCGGTTCTGGCTCCGGAAGAACTTGCGGACCCGCTTCCCGCTGAAGACCTCGACGCCGCGCAGCGTCGCGACGCCCCACGGAATGGTCGGGCCGTAGATGACCATGGCCGGGCTGACGTTAAGAGGCTGCCGGAGCTCGTCCCCGATCAGGCGGCCGGCCTGCGCGGCTTCCCAGCGCGCGTGGGCCAGCCGCTGCGACTGGCTGAACGGCCCGTGGTAGAGCACGCCGGTGGTCGGGGCGCCGGTCGTGCGCACGGGAAGGCGGCGGTCCCAGCGTTCGGAGTCGACGGCGAATACCCCGGCCGGCCCGATGACGAGATGGTCGATGACCTGGTCGCTGCCGGGAATGGCGCGGCTGTGCAGGGCCTGGTACCCCGCCGCCCGCAGCAGCAGGACCCGGCGCCGGGTGCGCCGCTGCGCCGAGGTGGCGAGCACGTCGGCCGGAATCGGCGACATCGCCTTGGACTGGTAGATCGTGTCGACGATCGCGACAACGGCGGCGGCCGTGACGCCCCAGCGCCAGTTCTGCCAGATGGTCACGGCGATTCCGGCGACCAGGGCCATGACGGCCCGGCGGATCCAGATGGACATCCGGGGGTCGGCCGTCAGGCTTTCCCTGACGGACCGTGCCGATGCCGGGAAACGCTGCTGGGAAGCCTCAGCTTCGTCCGCCGGCGCCGTGCCGGCCGGCTGCGGCTCGGTCCCGGAGTCGAGGTCCACGTCTCTAAGAGTAACCGAGTAATTACCGGCAATGCTACGGCAAGCCATTCGGCTTCCTCGCCGCCCGCGGCCGGGGGATGGACCGCATCGGCCCTGTCGTTCTACTGTTCGGTGCGTGACCGACATTCATGACCTCGCGGTGACGGAGCTGGCCGCGGCCATCCGCGCCGGCCAGCTGTCCCCGGTGGAGATCACCGATCATTACCTGGACCGCACCGATCGCCTGAACGACCAGGTCGGCGCGTTCTATACGGTGACCCACGAGCTGGCCCGCGAGCAGGCGGCCAAGGCCGAGAAGGCCGTCGCGGCCAGCCGCCAGGACGCCGCGGTCCTGCCACCGCTCACCGGGATACCGATCCCGATCAAGGACCTGAATATGGTCGCCGGGGTCCGCATGACACTGGGCAGCACCGTGTTCGCCGACAACGTGGCCACCGAGGACGACTACGTGGTCAGCGCGCTGCGCTCGGCCGGGATCGTGATCACCGGAAAGACCGCCACGCCGGAGTTCGGACTGCCGTGCTACACCGAGACCAAGATCGGGCCGCCGGCCCGCACGCCGTGGGACCTGAGCCGCTCGGCCGGCGGATCGAGCGGCGGAGCCGCCGCCGCGGTGGCCGCCGGCCTTGCCCCCGCGGCTCAGGGCAGCGACGGCGGCGGCTCGATCCGGATCCCGTCCAGCGTCTGCGGGCTGTTCGGGATCAAGCCGAGCCGGGGCCGGATTTCCGGCGGCCCGCTGATGCCAGACCTGGCCGGCCTGGGCACCGATGGCCCGCTGGCCCGCACGGTGGCCGACGCGGCCCTGCTGCTCGACGCGATGACCTGCAGCCATCCGGGTGACATGTACACCCAGCCGTCGCTGCCCGCCGGCCAGACCTTCCTGGGCTACGCCAGCCGGGAGCCGGGCCGGCTGCGGATCGCGCGGACCCTGACCGCAGCCGTCGACGGCGTCCAGGTCCATCCCGACTGCGTGGCGGCCTATGAGGACGCCAGCGCGCTGCTGGAGTCGCTCGGGCATGACGTGCAGGACATCGACCTGCCGTTCGGCGCGGACGTGGTGCCCTCCTTCGTGACCCTGTGGTACGCCATGGCCACGCTGGCCCCGATCGCCCCCGAGCAGGAAGGCGAGCTGCTGCCGCTGACCAGCTACCTGCGCGGCAAGGGCCTGGAGCTCAGGGCCGCCGACCTGCTCTTCGCCCAGGCCTACCTGCAGTCCGTCATGCGGCCCGGGCTGGCGGTACTCAACGGCTACGACGCCGTCCTGACCCCGACCCTGGCCTCGCCGCCGGTTCCCGTCGGTTACTTCGATGAGGTGGAGCCCGCCGAGAACTTCGAGCGGCAGAAGCGGTTCACGCCGTGGACCGCGCTGTACAACGTCTCCGGGCAGCCCGCCGTCAGCCTCCCGCTGTACTGGAACGCGCAGGGGCTGCCGATCGGCGTGATGCTGGCCGGCCGGATCGGCGACGAGGCCACGCTGATCTCGCTGTCCGCGCAGGTCGAGGCCGCACGGCCGTGGAAGGGCCGGCACCCGCCGATCTGGTAACCCGCCGACTAGGCACGGGGATAGTAAGCGCGTGGAGCGGGCACGGGGTCAGTGAGCGGCTGCGCGGTGAGCACGGGGGCAACGAGCGCACCGCCGCCCGACAGCCGTTATTAGCGAGATATATCTTGCTAGCGGCGCAGGATGAGATATATCTTAACGGCTGGCTGAACCGCGACCACGCGGGTCGCGTTGCCGCCACGTGCCAACCGCCGATCCTGGGGGATCACGATGAACATAGTCCGCGCGCTAGCTCGCGTGCCCAGCGGGCGCCGCACCAAATGGCTGGTCCTGGTTTTCTGGCTGCTGGTCGTCGGGGTGCTCGGCCCACTGGCCGGCAAGCTGACCAACGCCGAGAAGAACGATGCCACGGCGTGGCTGCCGGCCAAGGCCGAGTCCACCAAGGTGGTCAGCCTGCAGGCCACCTTCCAGCCGCCCAACCTGTTCGCCGGCGTCGTCGTGTACTCGCGGCCATCGGGCCTGACCGCCGCCGACCGGGCCAAGGCCGCCGCCGACGCGCGCGGTTTCGCGGGCGTCGCCGGCGTGGTCCCCGGCCAGATCGTCGGACCGGTCGTGGCCAGGGACGGCAAGGCCATCGAGACCGTCGTCCCGGTCAGCCTCGGCAAGAAGGGCTGGAACGGGGCCAGCGCCGCCGCGGGCAGCCTGCGGAGCATTGCCCAGTCGGGGGCCGGCGGCCTGGCCGTCCACATCGCCGGCCCGCTCGGCATCGCGGCCGACTCCGCCAAGGCGTTCAAGGGCATCGACAGCACGCTGCTCTATGCCACCCTGGCCGTCGTCATCGTGCTGCTGCTGATCACCTACCGCAGCCCCGCGCTGTGGCTCTTGCCGGTGCTGTCGGCGGGCGTCGCGCTGGCCACCTGCCAGGCCCTGATCTACCTGCTGGCGGCCCACGCCGGGCTGACCGTCAACGCGCAGACCGCCGGCATCCTGGACGTGCTGGTCTTCGGCGCGGGCACCGACTATGCCCTGCTCCTCACGGCCCGCTACCGAGAGGAGCTGCGCCGTCACGAGGACCGGCATGAGGCGATGTTGCTCGCCCTGCGCCGGGCCGGGCCGGCGATCATAGCCAGCGCCGGCACGGTGATCGTCAGCCTGCTCACGCTGACGGTGGCCGAGCTGAACTCCACCAGGGGCATGGGACCGGTGCTGGCCATCGGCGTGGCCGTCGCACTGGTCGCCATGCTGACCCTGCTGCCGGCCCTCCTGGTGATCTTCGGCCGGTGGATCTTCTGGCCGGTCCGGCCCGCGTACGGCTCGACGGAGCCCACCAGCCGGGGGGCCTGGGCCCGAGTCGGCCGGGCCATCGCCGGCCGGCCGCGAGTCATCTGGGTCAGCACGGCGGCAGCGCTCGCCATCCTGGCGCTCGGCACCCTCGGCCTGAAGGCCAGCGGCCTGACCAACGCCCAGTCCTTCCGGGGCCATCCCGATTCCGTGGTCGGGCAGCAGGTGCTCGACCGGAGCTTCCCGGCCGGCGCGGGGGCGCCGGTCGTGGTCGTCGGCAGCCAGTCGGCGGCGCCGCGGCTGAGGTCGGCGTTCCGCGCGACGCCGGGCATCACCGGGGTCACCCCGCCTGTCGCCAGGAACGGCCACGCCTACCTGTACGGGACCCTGATCGCGGCACCGGACAGCCCGGCCGCCTACACGACGATCGACCGGGTCCGCACCGCCGTGCACGCCGTTCCCGGCGGTCACGCGCTGGTCGGCGGCACCACGGCCGTGAACCTGGACATCAGGCGGGCCGCCACGCATGACCGGGATGTGATCATTCCGCTCATCCTCCTGGTGGTGTTCCTGATCCTCGGCCTGCTGCTGCGAGCGATCGTCGCCCCGGTCATCCTCATCGCCACCGTCGTTCTGTCGTTCTTCTCGGCGCTCGGCGTCAGCGCGCTGGTGTTCAACCACCTGTTCCACTTCGGCGGGGCCGACACCTCCTTCCCGCTGTTCGTGTTCGTGTTCCTGGTCGCGCTCGGCATCGACTACAACATCTTCCTGATGACCCGGGTCCGGGAGGAGGCAGCGAAGGATGGCGCTCGTAACGGCGCGCTGACCGGGCTGTCCGCGACCGGCGGAGTGATCACCTCGGCGGGGGCCGTCCTGGCGGGCACGTTCGCCGTGCTCGGCACCCTGCCGGTCACGTTCCTGGCCGAGCTCGGCTTCGCCGTCGCCTTCGGCGTGCTGCTCGACACGATCGTGGTCCGCTCGGTGCTGGTGACGGCCCTGAACCTGGACCTGGGCCGGTGGATGTGGTGGCCGAGCAGGCTAGCCCGCGACCCGGCCCCGGAGCGGGACCGGCCGGCCGAACGAGCCGCCGCGGTCCGGTAGCCCGCGAGCATGACCCCTCGCTCATCACCCCCGGCGGGTGATGACGGAGGATCGGCCGGGCCGCACCGTGGTGCTCCGGGCTGCCAGACGGCCGTGCCATGATTTGGCACGGCCGCCTGGCACGTGTGGGGAAGGCGGCCATGAACCACCTGCTGGAGCGGCTTGGCGCGTTCTGCGCGCGGCGGCACTGGATCGTCATTGTCGCCTGGCTGATCATCCTGGGTGGCCTGCTGGGAGCCAAGCAGGCGTGGGGCGGCGACTACGTCAACAACTACACGGTCTCCGGTACCGACTCCGCTCACGGGCAGAGCCGGCTGAACAGCCAGTTTGCGCAGCAGGGCGGGTATGCGGGCCAGATCGTGTTCCACGCCCGCGGCGGCACGGTCACCCAGCAGCAGCAGGCCGTCAACCAGGCCACCAGCAACGTGGCCGCGCTGCCGCACGTGATCAAGGCCGTCAGCCCGTTCTCGTCCGCCAGTGCGGGACCATCAACCACGGGGCCATCAACCACGGGGCCATCAACCACGGGGCCATCAACCACGGGCGCGGTGTCGAAGAACGGCAAGATCGCCTACGCGAACGTCTCGTGGACGGTGAATCCCAACTCGCTGCAGACCTCCTACCTCAGCCGGCTGAACAAGGCGGTGGCGCCGGCCACGAAGGCCGGGCTGACTGTCGACTACGGGGCCGGAGCCGGGGAGATCGGGCAGACCACCAACGACCGGACCTCCGAGATCGTCGGCCTGTCCCTGGCGCTGCTGTTGCTGCTGTTCATGTTCGGGGCGCTCATCACGGCGGCGATACCGCTGATCTCCGCGGTGTTCAGCGTCGGCGCCGGCCTGTCGGCGCTCGGGCTGCTCGCCTCGGCGATGACCTTCCCCACGACCGCGCCCACCATCGCCACCCTGCTCGGGCTCGGCGTCGCGGTGGACTACGGCCTGTTCCTGGTGTCCAGGCACCGGGAGCAGCTCGACAGCGGGATGGACCTGCTCGACTCCGCGACCCGCGCGGAGGGCACGTCCGGCGCGGCGATAGTCGTGGCCGGCAGCACGGTGGTGATCGCCATTCTCGGCCTCTACGTCGTCGGCGTCGGCTTCGTCGGGGCGCTGGGCCTGGCCGCCGCGGTCGTCGTGGCCATCACGATGGCGGCGGCGCTGACGATGGTGCCCGCCCTCATGGGCCTGGTCCGGGGGAACGTCCGCTCCCTGGCGTCCCGGCTGCGCGCCCGCAAGGAGGGCGTGTCGACCCAGCAGCAGGCGAGGCAGACCGCCGCGGCGACCCGCGAGCAGCATGAGCACGGCGCCTTCGCGCGCTGGGGCCGGATGGTGAGTAACAACCCGTGGCCCTGGGGCGTTCTGAGCGTGCTCATCCTGGTGGTGCTGGCGATCCCGCTCTTCTCGATCACGCTCGGCCAGCCCGATAACGGCACGAACCCCACCTCGGACAGCAGCCGGCGGGCCTACGACCTGATCTCCCAGGGCTTCGGCGTCGGGGTCAACGGGCCGCTGGCCGTGGTCGTGAAGCTGCCTCAGCAGTCCAGCTCGGCGACCCAGTCGCTGCTGAGCACGATGCAGAAGGACGTGTCCGGGACCCCCGGTGTCGCGTCCGTGGGCCCGGCGAGCGTGAACTCGGCCGCGAACACCGCGGTCTTCAGCGTGATCCCGACCACGCGCCCGCAGGCCAGCGCGACCACGAGGCTGGTCGACCGGCTTCGCAGCGACGTGCTGCCCAAGGAGCACGTGACCACCTACGTCACCGGGGCCACGGCGGGCGCCGTGGACTTCACCCGCCGGATCACCAGCCGGATGGTGCTGCTGATCCTGGCGGTCGTGGCGATCGCTTTCATCCTGCTCACGGCGGCCTTCCGCTCGGTGGTGATCGCGACCAAGGCGGCCATCCTCAACCTGCTGTCCATCGGCGCCGCCTACGGCGTGATCGTCGCGATCTTCCAGTGGGGCTGGGGGGCCAGCCTGATCGGCGTCCCCACCACGCTGCCCATTCCCGCGTACGTGCCGATGCTGGTGTTCTGCATCGTGTTCGGGCTGTCCATGGATTACGAGGTCTTCCTGCTGTCGCGGGTGCACGAGGCCTGGATCGTGACCCGGGACCCGCATCGCGCCGTCGCGATCGGCATCGGCAGCACGGCGCGGGTGATCACCACCGCGGCCGCGATCATGGTGGCGGTCTTCGCCAGCTTCGTGCTCAGCACCGACCCGACGGTGAAGATGCTCGCCATCGGCATGGCGTTCGCGGTGCTGATCGACGCCTCCGTGGTCCGCATGATCCTGGTCCCGTCCATCATGGCGGTGCTGGGCAAGCATGCCTGGTGGATGCCGCGCTGGATGGAGCCGATCGTCCCGCGCCTGCACCTGGAGGGCTCCGCCGCCGCCGCGGCGGCGGCGGAGCCGCAGCGGGCCGGGGCCCGGCGCTAGGCCAGCC
>DATKRH010000292.1:0-86775 GCA_035532295.1 Streptosporangiaceae bacterium | reverse complement strand
GCCCGATACCCGGCAGGGCCAATCCGTGCGGAAAAGTGCCGCCCCCTGACGGCCAGTTCTGCCCACATCCTGCCCTACAAATGATCAAGGGCCCGACCGCCACGACCGGCGATCAGGCCCTTCACCTGCTGCTACACGTGTAGCCCCGACCGGATTTGAACCGGCGCCACCGCCTTGAGAGGGCGGCGTCCTGGGCCGCTAGACGACGGGGCCAGGTCACAAAATAACGACTGGATCGAAGGACTCGAATCCGCTGCCGAAGCCGGACCTGCCATCCCCAGTCGCGAAGTAAGGTTAGCGCACCTCGCAGGGACACGCCAAACCCGCCGAGGCCGCGCATCTCGCCGCAGGTAGGAGCCTCGCCCAGGGCCGCCTGCAGCACCTGGCTGGAAGCCAGCGTGGTGCACGGGCATCGCCGGTCGTACGTGGCTGGGGTACCAGGACTCGAACCTAGACTAACGGGGCCAGAACCCGTCGGGCTGCCAATTACCCCATACCCCATGGGGCGCGCCCTGCTGAGCTGAGCGCGCCTGAGCAGTGTAGCCGAACCGGGAGGCGCGGGCCAAAGTGATACCGCGACTGCGCCGGGCCGGAAGGCGGCGGCTCAGCCGCTGTCCACGACTCGGTTACTCAGCGTTCCGATGCCCTCGATCGTGACCGACACCTGATCGCCTCGCTCCAGCGGTCCGACGCCCTCGGGCGTCCCGGTGAGCAGGACATCGCCGGGCAGCAGCGTCATCACGGCGGTGACGTAGCTGACGAGCGCGGCGACGTGGTGCAGGAGCAGTGACGTGCGCGACTGCTGTCGCACCTCGCCGTTCACCGTGGTGGTGAGCTCCAGGTCGGCGGGATCGAGGTCGGTCTCGATCCACGGCCCCAGCGGGCAGAAGGTGTCGAAGCCCTTGGCCCGGGCCCACTGGCCGTCGCTGGCCTGGAGGTCACGGGCCGTGACGTCGTTGGCGCAGGTGTAACCGAAAATTGACTCGGCCGCGCGCTCCTGCGGCACGTCGCGGCAGACCCTGCCGATGACGACGGCCAGCTCGCCCTCGTAGTCGACTCGCTTGGACAGCCGCGTGGGCCGGACGATCGGGTCGACGGGGCCGGCGACGGAGGTCGAGGGCTTGAGGAAGATCACCGGCTCAGCCGGCGGCTCGCCGCCCATCTCCCGGGCGTGCGCGGCATAGTTCTTGCCGATCGCCACGACCTTGCTCGGCAGGACCGGGGCCAGCAGCCGGACATCGGCGACCGGAAAGCGGGCCCCAGTGAACCGGATCGAGTCGGCCGCTCCGAACGGATGCCCGGCCAGCTCGGCGACCTGCAGCTCATCGTCGGCCGAGCCGCGACCGGGACTATCCACCACTCCGTAACGGACCTCGCCGCCGAAGGCAAACCTCGCTATACGCATGGCGGGAGCTTACTGAGGCCATGCGGACCTCCGCATAGCGAGCCCGCCCGCTCAGTCCTGCGCCGCGTCTTGCTGATCCTGCTTGTCCTGCTGCTGGAGCCGATCACGCAATAACACGGCGTCGGGCTCGTGCACGGCATACAGCGGCGCGCCCGGACGGTACTCCTGCCGGAAGTTGCCGCGGCGTCGCGCGTGCCACCATCCGGTACCGTCTCGCCAGATATGCCAGGCCGGATATGCCCGTCTGATCTCGGCGACCAGGCGCCCGGTGGCGAACGGCGGCGAGGCGCTGATGAGGGCCCGCAGCCCGTCCGGCCCGGTCGCCCGCACCGTGTGCCCGTCATCCAGCCGGTGCGCATGCCAGCCATACAGATCATGGCCCGCCTGCCAGCCCGGGTGCTCCGCGGTCAGCCGGGCGGCAATCACGTCCCGCGCCCGGTCCATCAGCTCGCGCTCGCCTGCCATGCGACGAGTTTAGCGCGATAGGTCTCAGACGTCTAGGTGCTATAGGTGCTCTATCAGCCGCCTAGTAGCCCGCCACCCGCTCCGCGATATCGTCGCCGATCTCGCGGGTGGTCCGGGCCGCCCAGGCGCCCTGGCGTTCCAGCAGGTCGTCGGCGACCGCCTGCTCGATCCGGCCGGCCGCGGCGGTGAGGCCCACGTGCTCGCACAGCATCGCGACCGACAAGATCGCCGCCGTCGGGTCGGCCTTGTGCTTGCCCGCCAGGTCGGGCGCGCTGCCGTGCACGGGCTCGAACATGCTCGGCGTGGTCCGCTCCGGGTTGATGCTCGCGCTGGCGGCCAGGCCGAGGCCGCCGGCCACCGCCGCGCCGAGCGCCGTCAGGATGTCGCCGAACAGGTTGTCGGTGACGATCACGTCAAACCGCTCCGGCTGGGTGACGAAGTAGGTCGACGCGGCGTCCATGTGGCAGTACTCGGTCTCGACGCCGCCGAACTCCGGCGCCAGTCCGGCCAGGCTGCGCGCCCAGAGATCTCCGGCGTAGGTCAGCACGTTGGTCTTGTGCACCAGCGTCAGCCGCCGCCGCGGCCGCTCAGCGGCCCTCTGCAGCGCGTACCGGACGACTCGGCTGACACCGTAGGCGGTGTTAATGCTCTCCTGGGTCGCCACTTCGGCGGGGGTGTTCTTGCGCATGACGCCGCCCGCCTCGACATACGGGCCCTCGGTGCCCTCCCGGACGACGAGCATGTCGATGGACTCGGGGCGGACCCGCGCCAGCGGGGACGCGACGCTGGGGTAGAGCCGGACCGGCCGCAGGTTGACGTACTGGTCGAGCTCGAACCGAAGCCGCAGCAGGAGACCGCGCTCGAGGACGCCGCTCGGGACGCTCGGGTCGCCGACGGCCCCGAGCAGGATGGCGTCATGCGCGGCGATCTCGCTCAGCACCGTGTCCGGCAGGACCTCGCCCGTGCGGTGCCAGCGCGCCGCGCCCAGGTCGTAGCTCGTGGTCTCGACGGTGACATCACCGGCCGCGGCCAGCATGACCTTGGTCGCTTCCGCGACTACCTCCGGGCCGATGCCGTCACCGCCGATGAGCGCTACCCGGACGCTGCGTCCCGCGTGTCCCGTGGCATATCCCGCGCTAGATCCTGTCACGGGAGGTACTTTACTTGCCTGTAACTGGCCGGCAAGATCCGCGGTCAGTCATCACCCAGGTCATCGCCCAGGTCAACCACGCGGGCCATCGTGGCCCCGATCGCCTCGGTGATCTCGGCCAGCGCGTCCGCGGGCACGGCGCAGTCCACGGTCAGGGCGATCAGCGCCTCACCGCCGCGAGCGTCCCGGCAGACCTGCATCCCGGCGATGTTAATGCTCCGGCCGCCGAGGATCTGGCCGACGACACCGACCACGCCCGGCCGGTCGGTATAGGTGAGGAACATCATGTGCGCGACCGGGGCGAGCTCGGCCTCGAAGCCGTTGATCTCGACGACCTTGGCCGCGTGCCGCAGGCCGGTCAGCGTGCCGCTGACGGAGACGACCTGGCCGTCGGGCAGCGTGCCGCGCAGCCGGAGCAGGTTGCGCCAGTCCGGGCACTCGCTCGTGGTGCGGAGGCTGACCTCCACGCCGCGCTCCCGCGCGACCAGCGGCGCGTTCACGTAGGTGACCGCATCCGCGACGGAGTCGACGAAGATGCCCTTCATCGCCGCTAGCTGCAGGACGCTGACATCCAGCGCGGCGATCTCGCCCTGGACCTCGACCTCGACGCGGGCCGCGACGCCACCCGCGAGCGCGGTGAAGATCCGGCCCAGCTTCTCGGCCAGCGGCAGCACGGGCTTGATCTCGTCGGCCACGGCGCCGCCCTGGACGTTCACCGCATCGGGCACGAACTCGCCGGCCAGGGCCAGCCGGACCGACCGGGCCACCTCGGTGCCTGCCTTCTCCTGCGCCTCGGCGGTGCTGGCCCCCAGATGCGGGGTGACGACGACGTTGTCGAAGCCGAAGAGCGGGCTGTCGGTGCACGGCTCACGGGCGTAGACATCCAGCGCCGCCCCGGCCACTCGGCCGTCGCGCACCGCGCTGGCCAGCGCGGCCTCGTCGACGATCCCGCCCCGGGCCGCGTTAATGATCCGCACCTGCGGCTTGACCAGGTGGAGCTCACGGTCGCCGAGCAGGCCAACGGTCTCGGCGCTTCTGGGCAGGTGGACGCTGATGAAGTCGGCCTCGGCTAGTAGCTCGTCCAGGCTGGCCAGGCGGACGCCCAGCTCGTCGGCCCGGGCGGCCGCCACGTACGGGTCATAGGCGATCACCATCATGCCGAAGGCCGCCAGCCGCTCCGCGACCAGTACGCCGATCTTGCCCAGGCCGAGGATTCCGGCCACCTTGCCGTGCAGCTCGACCCCGGTGAACGCCGCGCGCTGCCACCGGCCGCTCTTGAGCGAGGCCATGGCCTGCGGGACGTTGCGGGCCAGTGACAGCAGCAGCGCCACGGCGTGCTCGGCGGCGCTCACGATGTTCGAGGTCGGCGAGTTCACGACCATGACGCCGGCCTTGGTCGCGGCCTCGATATCCACGTTGTCCAGGCCGACCCCGGCCCGGGCCACCACGCGGAGCCGGGGGGCCCGGGCGATCGCCTCGGCGTCGATGATGGTGGCGCTGCGCACGATGACCGCGTCCGCGTCGGCCAGCGCCGGCAGAAGCTGGCCCCGGTCGCTGCCGTCGGCGTAGCGGATGTCGAACGCGGAGCCCAGCTGGGCGATCCCGGCCGGCGAGAGCTCCTCTGCGACGAGGACGATCGGTCTGGGCACGGCTAAGGTCCTCCGTCGTCGGGGGCTGCGAGGCCAGTCTAACGGCGGCTTTTGCGACCGCCGTCACAAGATCGTTAGCGTGGCTGGCCCCGAGGCCGCCGCCGATCCCCGCTCGTCGTCCGGAGCCGGATGCGGTTCGTGATCGGCCGCCGCCAGCGCCTCGATGCCGCGGGCGGCCATCGGCCTGGCCACCAGGTATCCCTGGCCGAGGCCGCAGCCCATGGCCCGCAGCAGCTCTAGCTGCTCCGGGCGCTCGATGCCCTCGGCCACGACCTCAATGCCCAGGTCGTGGCCGACCTGGACGATGGTCCGGGTCAGCAGGGCGAGGGTGCCGTCGGTGCCGAGGCCGGCCACGAAGGACGGGTCGATCTTGATGATGTCGACGGGCAGCTCGCGCAGGTAGGCCAGGGATGCGTAGCCGGTCCCGAAGTCGTCGATCGCCAGCCGGACGCCCTTCTGCCGGAGCCGGGCCAGCCCTTCCACCATGGGGCCTGCCCCCTCGACCAGCACCTGCTCGGTGACCTCCAGGGTCAGCGCGCTGTGCGACAGGCCGCTGTGGTCCAGGGCCGCCAGCACGGACTCGGCGAACCGGGCGGCGCTGACCTGGCGCAGCGAGAAGTTGACCGAAAGCCCGATCTCCCAGCCCGACGCCCGCCACTGCGCGACCTGCGCGCATGCCTCGCGCAGCACCCAGTCACCGAGCGGCACGATCAGCCCGGAATCCTCGGCGACCCCGAGGAACTCTCGCGGCGGCATCGGCGCGCCGTGCGGCGACCACCGGACCAGCGCCTCCACGCCCGTTACCCGGGAGGTGGCGAGCTCCACCACAGGCAGGTAGTCGATGCCGAGAGATGCGTCGGTGATGGCCTGGCGCAGCTGCGTGGCCAGTTCCAGCCGGCGCACCGCATCGGCGTGCATGTGCGCGGCGAAGACCTCCACGCGGCCGCCGCCGCCTTCCTTCGCCCGGGACATCGCGACGTCGGCGTTGCGCAGCAGGTGCCCGGTCGTGTCCCCGGCCGACAGCGCGACGCCGACGCTGGCGGTCAGCGGGACATCGCGGTCCGCGACCCGGAACGGCTCGGCGGCGATGTCGACGGCCAGCCGTTCGGCGATGTCGATGACCTCCTGCGGGCTGGCGGCGTCGGCCATGAGGACCGCGAACTCGTCGCTGCCCCAGCGTGCCACCATCTGGTGCGACGGCACCGCCGCCCGCAGGCGCCGGGCGGCCTGTGCCAGCAGCAGGTCGCCCGCGCCATGCCCGACCGAGTCGTTGACATCGGTGAAACCGTCCAGGTCGAGGAAGACGGCCGCGACCGGCTGGCCCGACGTGCCGAGCAGCTCCTTGGCGCGCTCCTCCAGGTAGGCCCGGTTGGGCAGCCCGGTGACCCCATCGTGGAACGTCAGGTGGGTGAGCTGCCTGCGCAGCGCGACCTGGTCGCTGAGGTCCCGCGCCGTCACGAACAGCCGGTCGGCTACGCCCGGCTCGGTGTACCGGGAGATCGTGGACTGCACGTGCCGCCAGGTGCCGTCCGCGGCGCGCACCCGGCAGGCGAATTTCGCGAGCCCGGCGGAAGTGTCTCCCGCCGCCAGCGCTACCCGCGTCCCCAGGGCGCGGTCCTCGGGATGCACCAGTCCGGCCAGCGACGACCCCAGGAGCTGGCCGGGCGAGTAGCCGAAGTGGGCCACCGCGGGGCTGGCGTATTCAATCGTGCCGTTCAGCTCGCACACCAGCACCGCGTCGCTGGTCCGGTCGGCCAGCTCGCTGAACTGGCGGCTAGCCTCGCGGGACAGCGCCGAGGCGGCGGCCGCCTGCCGGAACAGGCCCGCCAGCCGAGCGGCCAGCGCGAGCACTACGACCGCGACCGCGACGACGGCGACCGGCTCGATCGAGCCTCCGGCCAGCGCACGGCCCAGCGTCAGGATGGCCGCCAGTGCCGCGGCTGCGATGGCGGCGTAGGCAGGCCGGCGGGAGTCGGGCTGATTAACGTGGGCAGCGGGCCCCGGCTGGTCCGTCGGCGGGCCGGCCTTGGCGGCTCGGGAGAGCGCGATCGGCGTAGCGCCCAGCAGGCAGATGCCGCCGAGCCAGGTGAGCTGCGCCGCCCAGCCCGGGTAGGAGCCGATCGTCCGGTCGCTGACCGCCAGGCAGTCGCCGGCCGTCGCGAGCAGCAGCGCGAGAAACGGCAGCAGGCCGCGCCAGCCGCCCCTGGCCGCGAGGTAGAGGACGCCGGCCAGGACGGCCAGGTCGGCCAGCGGGTTGACCAGGTTAGCGGCAAACGCCCCCGCGCCCATGTCGGCCTGGGCATACACCGAGGCCAGCACCGTCACCCAGCCGATCAGGAACAGCGAGGCCGCCAGCAGGCAGCCGTCGGCGAGCCGGGCCACGCCGGCCCGCGCCAGCCTGAGCTGGACCAGCCCGGCCAGCCCGCCCGGCGGGCGGGAGTACGCCAGGCCGGCCAGGCCGATCACCAGCGGCGGCAGTGCGGCCAGGCTGAGCAGGCCGGCCAGGGTCAGCGGGCCGGCGGCGCCGATCACGCCGCTGGCCACGTCCTGGGCGATGGCGGCGCCGCCCCACAGCGCGGCGCTCACCGCGAGCCACCGGCGAGCGGGCCGGTCGGCCTCCGGCTGCTGACGGCCGCCCAGCAGGGCCATGACCGCGCCGGCCGCCGCCAGCGAGCTCAGCGCCGTCCAGGCCGACGGAGCCAGGCTCATGACGCGCCACCAGCTGAGTCAGCGCGCACCAAGCCTCCTTGTCAACTGCGTCGAGAGCCAGGTGCGAACCCGGCGGCCCGCGATGGCCACCTGCTTCACGCCGCGATATGCCCACGGCTCCTCATTGAGCCAAGGCGGCACACGATCGCCAGAAACGTCTCGTCCCGTCCTACCAGTCGAAGCTCAGAACTTGCCCCGGGGCACCGGACGCGATCTCGCAAATCAGCGATACGTAATAACTCTAAGTGCCGGAGGTCACGCTTCGATTGAGGAAGGGCGTCCAGCGGGAGACAACTTGTGAGTAGGAGGTGACGGATGAGATTCAAGGTGACCAATGGGAACGGTGACACCCGGCCGCCACGTCACCACGGCCGCCGCCACGCGCCACCACCCCGGCCGCCCGGTTAGCTCAGGCGCTGCAGGATGAGCTCGCGTGCCCGGGTGGCGTCGGCCTGCCCCCGGGTGGCCTTCATGACCGCGCCGACCAGCGCCCCGGCCGCCGTCGTCTTTCCTTCGCGGATCTTGGCCGCGATCTCGGGATGGCCGGTGATCGCCGCATCCACGGCGGCGGTGAGGGCGCTGTCGTCGCTGACGACGGCCAGGCCGCGGGCCGCCACGATCTCATCCGGCTCGCCCTCGCCGGCCACGATCAGGTCGAGCACCTGCCGGGCGAGCTTGTCGTTGAGCGTTCCCGAGGTCACCAGCTCCGTGACGCGCGCGACCTGAGCCGGCGTCACCGGCAGCGCGGCGAGCTCGGTTCCGGTCTCATTGGCGCGCCGGGCCAGCTCGCCGAGCCACCACTTGCGCGCATCGGCCGCGGACGCCCCGGCGGCCACGGTCTGCTCCACGAGGTCAAGCGCGTCGGCGTTCCGCAGTGCGGTCATGTCCAGGTCGGACAGGCCCCAGTCAGCCTGCAGCCGCCCGCGGCGGGCCGCCGGCAGCTCGGGCAGGTCCGCCCGCAGCTGCGCCACCCACTGCGGTGACGGGGCGACCGGCACCAGGTCCGGCTCGGGGAAGTAGCGGTAGTCCTGCGCCTCTTCCTTGCTCCGCCCGGCCGTGGTGGTCCCGGTGTCCTCGTGGAAATGCCGGGTCTCCTGCATGATCTTGCCGCCCGCGTCCAGCACGGCGGCCTGCCGCTGGATCTCGAAGCGCACCGCGCGCTCCACCGACCGCAGCGAGTTAACATTCTTGGTCTCGGTTCGCGTCCCCCAGCTGCCTGCTCCCGCCGGCGCGATCGAGGTGTTCACGTCGCAGCGCAGCGAGCCCTCCTCCATCCGGACGTCGGAGACGCTCAGCGCCCGGAGCAGCTCGCGCAGCTCGGTGACGTAGGCGCGGGCGACCTCGGGGGCCAGCGCGCCCGTACCCGGGATCGGCTTGGTGACCACCTCGACCAGCGGAATCCCGGCCCGGTTGTAATCGACCAGCGAGTAGTCGGCGCCGTGGATGCGGCCGGTGGCCCCGCCCACGTGCAGCGACTTGCCGGTGTCCTCCTCAAGGTGGACACGCTCGATGCCGATCCGGACCCGCTGCTCCCCGACCGCGATGTCGAGCCAGCCGTCGGTGCACAGCGGCTCGTCGTACTGCGAGATCTGGAAGTCCTTGGGCATGTCCGGGTAGAAGTAGTTCTTCCGCGCGAACCGGCACCATGACGCGATGGAGCAGTTCAGGGCTAGGCCGATCCTGATCGTGTACTCGATCGCGGCCCGGCTGGCCACCGGCAGCGAGCCGGGCAGGCCCAGGCAGACCGGGCAGACGGCCGAGTTGGGCTGCGCCCCGAAGACGGTGGGGCAGCCGCAGAACATCTTGGTGACGGTGCCGAGCTCCACGTGCGTCTCGAGCCCGATCACCGGCTCGTACCTGGCCAGCGCCTCGTCGTAGGACACCAGCGTGACAGCCCTGGTCATCGCCCGATCCCTCCAGCTTCGCCCGTGCCGCTCGCCTCGCCGCGGCCCGGCGGTGCGGCCAGGCCCTTCGCCTGCCCCAGCAGCGGGCCGCCCCAGCGCCGCTCCAGCGCCGCCTCGACCGCCGCGGCCACCCGGTACAGCCGGTCATCGCCCAGCGCCGGCGCCATCACCTGCAGCCCGACCGGAAGCCCGTCCTCCGGCGCTAGGCCGCAGGGCACCGACAGCGCCGCGTTGCCGGCCAGGTCCGACGGGATCGTGCACAGGTCGGCCAGGTACATGGCCATCGGGTCGTCGGCACGCTCGCCGATGGCGAAGGCCGTCGTCGGCGTGGTCGGCGAGACCAGCACGTCGACCTGCTCGAACGCCGCGTCGAAGTCACGGCAGATCAGCGTGCGGACCTGCTGGGCCTTGCCGTAGTAGGCGTCGTAGTAACCGCTGGACAGCGCGTAGGTGCCCAGGATGATCCGCCGCTTGACCTCCGGCCCGAAGCCCGCCGCACGGGTCAGCGACATGACCTCATCCGCGCTCAGCGAACCGTCGTCACCGACCCGCAGGCCGTAACGCATCGCGTCGAACCGGGCCAGGTTAGACGAGCACTCGCTGGGCGCGATGAGGTAATAGGCAGGCAGCGCGTAGGTGAAGTGCGGGCACGAGACCTCCACGATCTTGGCGCCCAGCGACTCGAGCAGCTCGACCGCCTCGCCGAACCTGGCCAGCACGCCCGGCTGGTAGCCCTCCCCGCCGAGCTCGGTCACCACCCCCACTCGCAGCCCGGCCACGTCGGCCTGCCGGGCCGCGGCGACCACCGGCGGCACCGGCGCGTCCACCGAGGTCGAGTCGCGGGGGTCATGCCCGGAGATGGCCTCGTGCAGCAGCGCCGCGTCCAGCACATTGCGCGCCAGCGGACCGGGCGTGTCCAGCGACGAGGCGAACGCGATCAGCCCGTAGCGGGACGACCCGCCGTAGGTCGGCTTGACGCCGACGATGCCGCAGACCGCCGCGGGCTGCCGGATGGAGCCGCCCGTGTCGGTGCCCATCGCCAGCGGCGCCTCGCAGGCGGTCACGGCGGCGGCCGAGCCGCCGGAGGATCCGCCGGGCACCCGAGCCAGGTCCCACGGGTTATGCGACGGCCCGAAGGCGGAGTTCTCCGTGGAGGACCCCATCGCGAACTCGTCCATGTTCGTCTTGCCGAGCAGCACCACGCCCGCCCGCCGCAGGCGCCTGGTAATCGTGGCGTCGTAGGGCGGCCGCCAGCCCTCGAGGATCCGCGATCCGGCCGTGGTCGGCATGTCCGTGGTGGTGAACACGTCCTTGAGCGCCAGCGGCACTCCGGCCAGCGGCCCCAGCGGCTCGCCGGCGGCCCGCCGGTCATCCACGGCGCGGGCGGCGGCCAGTGCCTCGTCGGCGGCCACGTGCAGGAAGGCGCGGACCTGTGAGTCCACGGCCGCGATCCGGTCCAGATGGGCGGCGGTGACCTCGACGGCCGAAACCTCGCCGGCCGCCACCGCGGCGGCTACCTGCGCGGCGGTCAGCCCGGTCAGCTCCGTGCTTCTCGCTGTGCTCATCTCAGTCCTCCGCCAGGATCCGCGGGACCCGGAAGCGCCCCTGCTCGGCGGCCGGAGCCTGGGAGAGCACAACCTCCCGCGGCAGCGAGGGCACCACGACGTCGTCCCGGAATACGTTCACCACCGGGACCGCATGGGTCATCGGCGGTATCCCGTCGGCGGCGACCTCCTGAACCCGGGCGACGGCGGTGAGGATAACGTCCAGCTGTCCGGCGAAGTGGTCGAGCTCAGCCTCGGACAGGGCCAGCCGGGACAGCCGGGCCAGGTGCGCTACCTCGTCACGGGTAATGGGCATGTGGGCCATCCTAGAGGCCGTGGCACGGAGAGCCGACCGCTTAAACAGCGGCGGCCAGGCCCGCCTAGGCGGTCGGGGGGACCGCGCCGGTCACCTGCTGCCCCGCGACCGCCGGGGCGATCGGCGCCCGCTCGCGCTCGCGCGCCAGCAGCAGGCTCCCGCCGGCGGGTGCCTCCCGCTCGACCAGCCACGCGGTCGCCGAGGCCGCGTTGAGCGGCTTGCTGAAGTACCAGCCCTGGGCCGCGGCGCAGCCCATCGCCACGAGCTCCGCGGCGACCTCGGCGGACTCCACGCCCTCCGCCACCGACCGGATGCCGAGCGCCCCGACCAGGTCCACGATGGACCGCACGATCACCTGGTCGTCGGCGGAGTGCAGGAGCCGCCCGACGAAGGAGGAATCGATCTTCACCTCGCTGACCGGCAGGCGCTTGAGCCGCACCAGCGAGGAGTACCCCGTGCCAAAGTCATCCAGGCTGAGCGACACGCCGAGCGCCGCGAGGGCCTCGGCGGTCGCCACCGCATGCGCGGGCTCGCTGGTGAGGACGCGCTCGTCGATCTCCAGCAGCAGCGCGTCGGCGGGCAGGCCGTGCCGCTGGAGCCCGCGTCCGACAATGTCGGCCAGGCCGTTGTCGAGCAGATCGCGGGCGGCCAGGTTCAGCGAGACCTGGATGCTCATGCCGCCCTGCCACCACAGCGCCGCCTGGCCAAGCGCCATGTCGATGACGCGCGCGGTGAGCTCGCGCATCAGGTAGGACTGCTCGATGAGGGGGATGAACTCCTCGGGCGCCATCAGGCCGCGGGCCGGGTGCTGCCAGCGCACCAGGGCCTCCATGCCGGCCGTGCTCCGGTCGGCCAGGAAGACCTTGGGCTGGAAGTGCAGCTCTAGCTCGCCGCGGTCCAGGCCCCGGCGCAGGTCGCCCAGCAGGGCCAGCCTGGCCGGCGAGTTGCGGTCAGAGTCGGCGACGTACCGCTCCACGCCGCTGCGGCGCTCCTTCGCCAGGTACATCGCCACGTCGGCGTGCTGCAGGAGTACCTCAAAGCCGCTCGCGTCATCGGGATACAGCGCGATCCCGACGCTGGCCTCGATGTCGAAGGACATCCCGTCCATGCGGATCGGCTCGGCCACCGCCGCGCGCAACCGGGCGGCAACCTCGCGGGCGGCCGCGGCCTCCTTCACCGACGGGAGCAGCACGGCGAACTCATCGCCGCCCAGCCGGGCCACCATGTCGCCCGGCCGCACGCTATGGGTGAGCCGGTGGGCCACATGGCGCAGCAGCCGGTCCCCCACCGGGTGCCCGAGCGTGTCGTTGACCTCCTTGAACCGGTCGAGGTCCAGCAGCAGGAACCCGACCATGGTCTGCGACCGCGCGGCCTGCGCCAGCGCGTCGTTAGTACGGCGGATGAGCAGCTTGCGGTTGGACAGGCCGGTCAGCTCGTCGTGATGCGCCTGGTGCTCGCGCTGCACCGACATGGCGGCATTGACGTAGATAGCGGCCAGCGGGAACGCGAACAACAGCAGCAGCAGCGCGGACTGGGTGCTCATCACCACGGCCACCAGCGGCGCGGTGGCGAGCAGGACCAGGTTGACGAACGCCTGGTAGGGCAGGTTATTGCGGAACGTCTTCAGCAGCGAGGCCCGGGAGTGCAGCGCGATCGCGGTGCCGACCAGCACGAAGTTGACCGCGAAGTAGGCGGCGGCGGCCGGCAGCACCACGAACAGTTCGCGCCCGTTCGGGTCCCAGGGGTGCGCCGGGGTGGGGTGCAGCCCGAAGGCCAGCATCACGAGCCACGCGGCGCACATGCTCAGGGTGACCTGGGCGGAGTTGAAGGCCGAGCGCTTGACCGCCTTGCGCTCGGCCAGGCCGACCGCCAGCGTCGAGGCCGCCTTTAGCAGCACGGCGACCGGCAGTCCCCAGTACAGGAGGGCCGCGAAGCTGAACGTGAGCGAGGCGACCGGGGACTCCGGGCCGGAGCGGCCGGGGGTGATGATCGGCCAGATGTCGCCGACGAGGACGAGGGCCGCCAGCAGCCAGAACAAGGGATGCCAGACCAGTCCTTGCGGGCGGGGCACCAGGCCGTGCAGGTGCAGCATCGCGAGGAAGAAGGCGACCGCGCCCGCTGCGGTCACCGTCATCAGGTGAACCCACAGCGGGGAGCCGACCCGGGGACCCATGTCCCTCGTGTCGTTCGGATCCTTCATAGGCGAACCTCATCGCTGCAACCGATTGCGCCGCGGATGCACATGCCTGACGGCAACCCTACGGCCGACAGCGAGCTTCTCGAAGCCAATTGCATACTATCCGTTACTAGATGTCTTTCCGTAGTTATCTGGCTACAATACGTCCTGCGAGGTGGCGGCGGCCGCCTCTGCTCCTTCCGAGAGCAACACGTCCAGGCCACTCTCGTCTAGTACCGGCACGCCCAGGGCGAGTGCCTTGTCCAGCTTTGACCCAGCATTCTCGCCCGCCACCAGGAACCGGGTCTTCTTCGAGACCGACCCGGACACCTTTCCGCCCAGGGCCTGCACCGCCTGAGCCGCCTCGTCTCTGGTGCGATTGGCCAGGGTGCCGGTCAGCACGACCGTCACGCCCGCCAGCGGGCCGGCCCCCTTGCCGTCCTCGCCGACGACCACGGGAGGCGGGGTCCAGCCCTCCTGGGCCAGCTGGACCCCGGCCGCCCGCCACTTGCCCACGATGGCGGCGTGCCAGTCCACCTCGAACCAGTCCCGGACCGATCCGGCGATCGTCGGCCCGACATCGGCCACGCCCGTCAGCGCCTCGGGCGACGCCCCGGCGATCGCGTCGACCGAGCCGAAGGCGGCGGCCAGCGCTCGCGCGGCCGTCGGCCCGACGTGGCGGATCGACAGCGCGACGAGGATCCGCCACAGCGGCCGGCGGCGCGCCTCCTCCAGGTTGTGCAGCAGCTTGACGGCATTGACCGTCAGGGTGCCCTGCTTGCTAACAAAGAACGGGCTGCCGGCCAGGGCGTCCTGCGTCAATCCGAACAGGTCGCCCTCATCGGTGATCAGCCCCGAGTCCAGCAGCGCCACGGCCGCCTCATAGCCGAGAACCTCGATATCCAGGGCGCCGCGGCCGGCCAGATGAAACAGCCGCTCGCGCAGCTGCGCCGGACAGGACCTGGCGTTCGGGCAGCGCCAGTCGACCTCGCCCTCCTGGCGCGCCAGCGGCGTCCCGCAGGCCGGGCACTGCGCCGGGAAGTCGAAGGCCCGCTCCGTGCCGGTGCGCAGGTCGGCCACCGGGCCCACGACCTCCGGGATCACGTCACCCGCCTTGCGCAGCACGACCATGTCCCCGATGAGCACGCCCTTGCGGGTCAGCTCGTCGGCGTTGTGCAAGGTGGCCCTGTCCACCGTCGATCCGCTGACCTTGACCGGCTCCATCACGGCAAAGGGAGTCACCCGGCCGGTCCGGCCGACGTTGACCTTGATGTCCAGCAGCCGGGTGGTGACCTCCTCCGGCGGGTACTTGTAGGCGATCGCCCAGCGCGGCGCCCGGCTCGTCGCGCCCAGCCGCCGCTGCAGGTCCAGCCGGTCGACCTTGACGACCACGCCGTCGATCTCATACCAGGGGTCATGCCGGTGCTCGGCGTAGTCGGCGATGTACTGGCGCACGCCGTCCAGATCATCCACCACGCGGTACAGGTCGCTGACCGGCAGGCCCCACGCGCCGAGCCGCTCGTACCAGCCCGACTGGGCGGCAGGCATGTCCGCGCCGACGGCCGCCACCGCGCCGACGTCATCGGGCGCGGGCATGCCGCTCTCGGGAGAGCCGCCGGGCACGAACAGCCCGTGCACCAGCATGCTGAGTGGCCGGGTGGCGGTGACCCGGGGATCCTTCTGCCGCAGCGAGCCGGCCGCCGAGTTGCGGGGATTGGCGAACGGCGGCTTTCCCTCGCCGGTCAGCCGCTCGTTGAGCTCGTTGAACGCCTGCACCGGCAGGAACACCTCGCCGCGCACTTCCAGGGTCTCCGGCCAGCCAGACCCGGCCAGGCGAGCGGGCACGGCCGCGATCGTCTTGATGTTGGGCGTCACGTCTTCGCCCGTCACGCCGTCGCCGCGGGTCGCCGCCCGGACGAGGCGGCCGCCCTGGTAGACCAGCGCGATCGCCAGGCCGTCGATCTTGAGCTCGCACAGGTAGGGCCCGGACGCACCGAGCCGGTCGGCCCGCGCCGCCCACGCGTCGAGTTCCTCCGCCGAGAACGCGTTGTCGAGGCTGAGCAGCCGCTCCAGGTGCTCGACCGGGGTGAAGCCGGTCGAGATCGCTCCGGCCACCCGCTGCGTAGGCGAGTCTGGCGTGCGCAGCTGCGGGTAACGCTCCTCCAGCCCCTCCAGCTCGCGCATCAGCCGGTCGTACTCGGCGTCGGACACCAGCGGCGAGTCCAGCACGTAGTAGCGGTAGCTGTGCTCGGTGAGCTCATCCGATAGCTCGGCGTGCCGGTGCCGGGCCTCCGGGGTGACCTCCGCCCCGGGGTCGGCCCGTGCTTCGGGGTCGGCCCGTGCTTCGGGGTCGGCCCGTGCCTCGGGGTCGGCCCGTGCCTCGGTCACCGGGCCACCTCCTCGATCAGCTCCGGCGCGATGCGCGCCGCCTCCCGGCAGTCCTTGAGCGCCGCGCGGGCGGCGTCCGGAGACAGGCCGGCCAGCCCGCACGCCGGCGTGATCACGACCTGCCGGGCCAGCAGCCGCGAGTCCAGCGAGGTGTGCCGCCACATGGTGACCACGGCCGATGCCGTATCGCGCGGCGCCCGCCGCGCCCGGGCGGCGGGCGCGTCGGTCGGCACCGCACCGACCAGCAGCCCGAGCCCGGCGTCGGCGATCTCGGCCACGCCATCGATGCCCGCCCGCCCCACCAGGGCAAGATCGAAGCTGGCCGCCCCCGCCCCCACTTCCTTGGCCAGAAGAAACGGATAGTCCGGCGCGCAGCAGTGCAGCACGGTGAAGGCCGTCGTGGCGGCGAGCACCGATCGCAGCGTGGCGCTGGCCACGATCTGGTCGAGAGCGGCCACGGTGCCCAGGCCGCTGGCCGTCGGCACCCGCCCGACCAGCACCGCGGGCAGCGCAGGCTCGTCGAGCTGCACGACCACGGTGGCGCCCGGGATGCGCTCGCGGATGCCCCGTACGTGCGCCGCGATGCCCTCGGCCAGCGAGCTCGTCAGGTCGGCCAGGGCACCGGGGTCGGCCAGCGCCGGATTCATGCTCCGGCTGAGCTCGATCCGCGCCGCCAGCGTCAGCGGCCCGCAGACCGACACCTTGTAAGGCCCGCTGTAGCCCTCGGCGGCCTGCTGCGCGGCATCCAGGTCGAACGACAGGAAGCTGGCCGCGGCGCGCTGGTCACGGCCCGGGTGCGCGGCGAACTTCCAGCCGCGCGGCGTGGTCTCCACCGGAAGGTCGAGCAGCAGCGACGCCGTCCGGCCGATCATGTCGGCGCCGACGCCGCGACCGGGCAACTCTGGCAGGTAGGGAAACTCGGGGAGCTCATCCATGATCACGGCGCACGCCCGCGCCGGGTCCGTGCCGGGCATCGAGCCCACCCCGGTGGCGCTCGCCGCTGGCCAGGGTAGCGATCGGGCCGTGGTGTCGGGCGCCGTGGTGTCGGGCGCCGTGGTGTCGGGCGCCGTGGCGTCGCGTGTCGTGGCGTGGCGTGTCGTGGCGTCCTGCGCTGCGATGTCGGGCACGGTGCTGAGCTTAATGTCCTGCACAGACAGTCGGCATGGCCCACGGCGAGGCCAGCGGGGCCAACCGCCGAAAGGCCGTGCCGCACCGCGCTCCCCCAGCGACGGTGCGGCACGGCGTCAGTGGCGCCCAGTCAGTCCCTGGCGCGCCTTAGCCCGGCTAGCTCGCCTGGCTGCCCCTCGGGGCCAAACGAGAGAGCTTCCGCGAAGAGCTCATCCGCGGTCGGGTCCGGGGTCAGGAGGCAGAAGTGGGCCCCCAGCACCCGGCGGGCCAGCAGCGCCAGGCGCGTCGGCGCACCTCCGCGCGCGAGCGTCATGCGCCGCTCTTCCTGATGGATTCCGATGATCACCACGCTGGTCGCGATGACGATGAACGCGAGCCCTAGTGCGCCGACGACTAAGACCAGTGCCTCGAGAGCTGTCATGGCGGATCCCCTTTCTGCCTGCCAGCTGCTGCCTGCGGGCTTCGAACTGCGCCACGGCACCCGGGCCGTGGCCGCTGACGGCAACGCATGGGATCTGACCTTGCCCTTGCCAACCCAAGGGCAAGGACTGCTAGGATCACACCGATCAACCCATCCGTTGGAGCCATACCAACATTTGGTATAGATTGATGCTGACAGCACACAAGATCGAACGCAATAGGTTATGCCCAACCATCTGGACTACCGGTATGGTTCTGGTCAGCCCATCTGACCCATCTGGCCCTCTTATTGGGGCTGTTGGGATCTTTGGAGGTTCGCATGGCCGATCCGATGTGGCGGCAGATCGCCGAGGATCTGCGCCAGAAGATCGAGTCCGGCGAGTTGGGCCACGGTGGCAAGGCACTGCCTTCGGAACTCGAGCTCCGGGAGACCTATCAAGCGTCCCGCAATACGGTGCGCGACGCGGTCAAGTGGCTGGTCACCCGAGGCCTGGTCGTCACCAGGCCCGGCCAGGGAACCTTCGTTGTCACGAAGATCGACCCGTTCGTTACCCAGCTTACCGACGACGGAGCCGGTCCCGGCGCTGAGAGCACCGCCTATGCCTCGGAGGTCACGGCGCAGAGCAGAACCCCCGAAACCTCAGTACCCCGAGTTGAGATCCAGCAAGCTGCGGGCCTGGTCGCGGTCGAACTGCGACTGCCAGCGGGCACCACCGTGGTCAGCCGCCACCAGCAGCGATTCATCGACGACACGCCGTGGTCACTACAGACGACGTGGTACTCGATGGGCCTGGTGACGCAGGGGGCCGCGCGGCTCATCCAGGCCGAGGAAATACACCCGGGAGTAGTCGACTACATCGAGCAAGTTCTCGGCATCAAGCAGGCCGGCTGGCGCGACCGGTTCACGGTCCGGGCCCCGGATCGCCGGGAGACGGAGTTCTTCAGCCTCCCCGATGACGGACGCATCGCCGTCATCGAGATCGTCCGGACAGGTTATGACCAATCCGGCGAGCCGTTCCGGGTCACAGTCACCACCTATCCGGCTGACCGGAATCAGTTCGTCATGCTCGCCGGTGAGGTGCCGGACGAGTCCGTCGTGCGGGCCGTCGGCACGGGCGGTGCTGAGTAATGTCCGCCGACGGCGGGGGAACGAAACAGAACTGTTCACGAGGCTGATTACCTAAGCGTCCGTACCTGTTCGCAGACAGGCAACGAGACACAGATGTCACGGCGGAGACTCTCCTCGTGACTGACAGCGAGAACCTGAGGAGGTGTCATGGGAAAGCGTTACGGGCGTCCGTCGCCACACTACCGGTATGAGCATTACGACCCACGCTGAGCAGTCGTTTCTGATTCGTGGCGCCCCTGACCTGGGGCTGCATCTTCGTGATGCACCGGCGCTGGACAGATCTTGCGGCCCGAACAGCGCCGGCACGAGAAGGACGGTACTGCACAGCTGGTGCCTGAGTGACTTGATGCAACGATTGATACAACTCCGATAACGGACCTCAGCACCCTTCGTAACTGCACCTCTCGCCCCGCCCCGCTCCTAGCCAGGGGCGGGGCGAGAGGAAGAGTCCACCGGGATCCCCGCTCCGCCGCGTCCGGCACCCTGCTCTGGCCTGCGCGGCTGGCATCTATCCGGTTGGTCGTGGCTGAATAGGGAGCTATGTCGGCCTGGCCACTAGCTCTATCGCAGGCGCTCGATGCTGACATGCCGGTCATCATCGGGCTCATTCGGGAAGCGGCCGAATGGCTGCGGACGAAGAACACTAACCAGTGGGCCAGGCCCTGGCCCGATCAGGCCGCCCTGAATAACAGGGTCCGGACCGCCATTGCCGAGGGCACGAGCTGGATCTGCTGGGACGGAATCACGCCCGCGGCCACGATTACGGCTGATCCGCAAGAGGATCCGTACTGGTCTGAGGCGGACCCGGACGAACCGTCCGTTTACGTCCACCGCCTAGTGGTTAGTCGCAAGTATGCAGGCGAAGGGCTGGGGGCCGCGCTCCTGGACTGGGCTGGACAGAGCGCAAAACGCGAGCACGGAGCCCGCTGGATCCGGCTGAGTGCGTGGACCACCAACCACGGCCTGCACGAGTACTACCGGCGGCACGGATTCCGCTTCATCGGGTTCCATCCCGACGAGAGCTATCCATCCAGGGCACGCTTCCAGCGGCCGACGGCCCACCTCTCGCCTGCGGACTCGACACTGTTCAGGCAGACGTGACAGCGCGCCAGCACCTCAGCGGGCCGCGCACGTCTGGCTCGCGCCGGTAATGGTCGCCGAGCCGAGGACCGTCTGTCCCTCGTAGAGAACCGCCGCCTGACCCCGGGCGACGCCGCGGGCGGGCTGGTGCAGACGGATCCGCAGGATGTCGCCGTCTTCGCCAGTGACCGGCTCGCAGGTCGCTGGCTGCGGTTCGCCGTGCGCTCGCAGCTGGACCAGGCACTCCACCGGGCCGGAGGGCGGCGCGCAGCCCGACCAGACCGGCCGGGCCGCCTCGATCTCCAGCACGTCCAGGCCCTCGGCGGGTCCGACGGTGACGGTGTTGGTCACCGGCTCGATATCCAGCACGTAGCGGGGCCGGCCGTCGGGAGCAGGCTTGCTCAGGCCCAGGCCCCTGCGCTGGCCGACGGTGAAGCCGTAGCTCCCGTCATGACCCCCGACGACGGTCCCGTCCGGCTCCACGATGGCGCCGGGCGCGCTGCCGAGGTGGCCGCGCAGGAACTTCCGGGTGTCACCGTCGGCAATGAAGCAGACATCGTGGCTGTCGGGCTTGGCGGCGACGGCCAGGCCGCGATCGGCGGCTTCCTGGCGCACCTGGTCCTTGGTGATGCCCCCCAGCGGGAACATGGCCCGCTCCAGCTGCTGGCTGGTCAGCACGGCCAGCACATAGGACTGATCCTTGCCGCCATCGACGCTGCGCACGAGGCGACGCGGCCCCGGCGCGGGGAGGGCCGGGTCCAGGCGAGCGTGATGGCCGGTGCAGACGGCGTCGAAGCCGAGCGCGACGGCGCGGTCCAGGACCGCGGCGAACTTGATCTTCTCGTTGCAGCGCAGGCACGGGTTCGGGGTATTGCCCCTGGCGTACTCATCGACGAAGTCCCGCACGACGTCGTCGCGGAACCGCTCGGCCAGATCCCAGACATAAAACGGGATGCCGATCACGTCGGCGGCCCGGCGGGCGTCGCGGGCGTCCTCCAGCGTGCAGCAGCCGCGCGCGCCGGTGCGGTAGGAGCTGGGATTTCTCGATAGGGCCAGGTGCACCCCGGTGACGTCATGGCCAGCCTGCGCGGCGCGGGCGGCCGCCACCGCGGAATCGACGCCGCCGGACATGGCGGCCAGCACTCGCAGCTTTGTCATAGCCCTACCAGGGTATTGCGTGACCGGCCGGTGACCGACCCCGCGTGCCCGCCGTCAGCGACCGGCGCGGCGGGCCCGCTCCACGACCTCGCCGATAACGGCGCCGAGCGCGTCGATGTCGCCCTGGACAGTGGAGTACCCGAGCGAGAACCGCAGCGAACCGCGGGCTCGGGCCTCGTCTGCGCCCATGGCGAGCAGGACGTGGCTGGGCTGGGCGACGCCCGCGGTGCAGGCCGAGCCGGTCGAGCAGGCGATGTCCCTCGCGTCCAGCAGCATCAGCAGCGCGTCGCCCTCGCAGCCGGGGAAGGAGAAGTGCGCGTTACCGGGCAGCCGGCCGGGACCGGGTGGTTCCCCGTTGAGCTTGGCGTCCGGAACGGTGGCCAAGACCTGCCCGATCAGATCGTCGCGCAGCGCGGCCAGCCGCTTGGCCTCATCGGCCCGCCGTTCGCTGGTGATCGCCACGGCGACGGCGAACGCCCGGATGGCCGGGGCGTCCAGCGTTCCCGACCGCACGTCGCGCTCCTGGCCGCCCCCGTGCAGAACGGGTACCGCGTCGGTCCCCCTGGCCAGCAGCAGCGCGCCGACCCCCACCGGTCCGCCGATCTTGTGCGCGGTGACGGTCAGGGCGGTAGCGCCGCTGGAGGCCAGTCCCACGGGCAGCTGGCCGGCGGCCTGCACCGCGTCGCTGTGGAACGGAATCTGGTATTCCCGTGCGACCTGCGCCAGTTCGGCTATCGGCTGCACCGTTCCGACCTCGTTGTTGGCCCACATGACGCTGATGAGCGCCACGCTGGCCGGGTCCCGCTCGATGGCCCCGCGGAGCTCCGCGGGGCTCAGCCGCCCGGTCGGCGAGACCGGCATCCAGTCGACGTTCGCACCCTGCGCACCCTGCGCACCCCTCGCGCCCTCGTGGTCGGCCAGCCAGTGCACGCTGTCCAGCACCGCGTGATGCTCCGTCTGGGTCACCAGCAGCCGGTTCCGCGCCGGATCGGCCGCGCGACGCGCCCAGAACAGACCCTTAACGGCGAGATTGTCAGCCTCGGTGCCGCCGCTGGTGAACACGACCTCGCTGGGCCGGGCCTCGTAGGCCTCGGCGATCTGCTCTCTGGCCTCCTCGACGACCCGGCGAGCGCGACGACCCGCGTTATGCAGCGACGAGGGGTTCCCGAGCTGGCTGAGTTCCTCCGTCATGGCGGCCAGGGCCTCGGGCAGCATCAGGCTGGTCGCCGCGTGGTCGAGGTACACGGGCCCGCGAGGCTCCGGGCCGCCCACCGGGCGGCCAGCCACCGGGCGGCCAGCTATGCCGTCAAAATTCACCATGATGTGACCCAGCCTAGCCGCGATCGGACGGTGCGGGCCGCCCGCGCCCGCTCTGGCTCACAGTCAGATCTGACCCGAGAGCACCGCGGGCTCAGCCTTGCGATCGCTTCTCGATCTCGTCAATCAGCTGCGGGAGGACCTTGAACAGGTCGCCGACGACGCCGTAATCGGCGAGCTCGAAGATGGGCGCCTCGGGATCCTTGTTGACCACCATGATCGTCTTGGAGGTCTGCATGCCCGCCCGGTGCTGAATCGCGCCGGAAATTCCGCAGGCGAGATACAGCTGCGGCGAGACGGTCTTGCCGGTCTGCCCGACCTGGAACTGATGTGGGTACCAGCCGGCGTCGGTGGCCGCTCGGGACGCGCCGACAGCGGCGCCGAGCGCGTCCGCCAGCCTCTCGATCAGGGCAAAGTTCTCGCCGGCGCCGACCCCGCGACCGCCGGACACGACGATGGCCGCCTCGGTCAGCTCCGGGCGCTCGCCGCGCTCCTGCTCGACACGCCCGGTGACGTGCGCCCCCTTGGCCGCGTCGCTGACGGTGATCGAGACCGGCTCGAGGTCCGCCGCGCCCTGCGCCGGCTCGGGGGTGACGGCATTGGGCCGGACCGCGATGATCGGCGTTCCGGCAGCCACCTTCGACTGGACCGTAATCGCGCCGCCGAAGATGGACTGCTCGCCGACGAGCTCACCGGCCAGCCCGGTCACGTCGGTCAGGATTCCCGAGCCGGTCTTCACCGCCAGGCGAGCGGCCACCTCGCGGCCCTCGGCGGTGGCCGCCACCAGGACGGCCGCCGCCGACTTCTGCGCGACGAGCTCGGCCAGCAGCTCCGCCTTGGGCGCCACCACGTAGTCGTCAAAGTCCTTGCTGTCGGCGACATAGACCTTCGCCGCGCCGAACTCGGCCAGCCGCGCCCGGCCGGCCTGCGCGCCCTCGCCGGTCCACACCGCGGCCGGCTCGCCGTAGGCGCGGGCGAGGGTCAGCAGCTCACAGGTGACCTTCTTGACCGTCTCGCCGGTGTGCTCGACGAGTACCAGGATCTCAGCCATGTACGGCCGCCCTTCCGCGATTAAGCCCGTGCTCGGAAAACCAGTCCACAGTCAGATGAACTTGCGCGCGGCGAGGAACTCGGCCGCCTTGGCGCCGCCGTCTCCCTCGTCGGTCACGATGGTGCCCGCCTGACGCGGCGGCCGCTTGGCGAAGCTGACTACCTCGGTGGCGCTAGCGGCCAGACCCGCGCGGGCCGCATCCATCTCCAGGTCGGCCAGGCTCAGCGTCTGCACCGGCTTCTTCTTGGCCGCCATGATCCCCTTGAACGAGGGGTACCGAGGCTCGTTAATCTTCTCGACCACGCTCACCACGGCCGGCAGGGTCGCCTCGACCGTGTCGTAGCCGTAGTCCGCCTGCCGGTTGATGGTGATGGCGGTCCCGTCGGTCTCCACCTTGCTGGCGAACGACATCTGCGGGACGCTCAGCCGCTCGGCCAGCATCGCCGCCATCACGCCCATCCGGGCGTCGGTGGACTCCGAGCCGAGGATGACCAGGTCGAAGCCGATCCGGCTCAGCACCTTGGCGATGACCTCCGACGTCACCAGCGCGTCCGAGCCGTGCAGCGCCTCGTCGCTGACGTGCACCGCCTTGTCGGCGCCCATCGACAGGGCCTTGCGGATGGTCTCGGCCGCCTTCTCCGGGCCGACCGACAGGACCGTGACCTCGCCGCCCAGCGCCTCGGTCAGCCGCAGGCCCTCCTCGATCGCGTACTCATCGAGCTCGTTCATCACGGCATCGGCCGCGCCGCGGTCCAGCGTGCTGTCATCCGGCCGGAGCGTCCGCTCCGACCAGGTATCCGGAACCTGCTTCACACAGACGACGATGTTCATGACCGGCGGCCGACCTCCCTCTGCAAACCTCTGCAAACCTGCCCTGCGTCCTGCCATCATCCGCCCGTGGCAGGCAGCGGCAGGGTAAAGCCTGTCAAACCGGCTGGCCCGCCTCGCACCCCGGGGCCCGGGCAGCCACGCCGGTAGCGACTTTACCCACTGGTAGGTGCTGGGCCGCGCGCCCGGTGCCCCGCGGAAACCCCCGGATCAGGCCCGCTCCCCCGGATCAGGCCCGCCGCTCCGCAGCCTCGACCACGTTGCTCAGCAGCATCGCCCGCGTCATCGGCCCGACGCCGCCCGGCATCGGGGCCAGGTAGCCGGCCACCTTCGCGACGCCCGGATCGACGTCTCCGACCAGGCCTTCCGCGGTCCGGCTGATGCCCACGTCGAGAACCGCCGCGCCCGCGCTGACCATGTCCGGGGTGAGCAGGCCGGGGCGGCCGGCCGCCACGACGATGATGTCGGCCTTCCTGGTGTGCCCGGCGAGATCCCGGGTGCCGGTGTGGCAGAGCGTGACGGTCGCGTTCTCGCTGCGCCGGGTGAGCAGCAGGCCGAGCGAGCGGCCGACCGTGATCCCGCGCCCGATCACGGTCACCTCGGCGCCCGCGATCGGGACGTCGAAGCGCCGGAGCAGTTCCACGATGCCGCGCGGCGTGCACGGCAGCGGCGCGGGCTCGCCGAGCACCAGCCGGCCCAGGTTCATCGGATGCAGGCCGTCCGCGTCCTTGGCCGGGTCGATCAGCTCCAGCACGCGCTGAGCGTCAAGGCCGGCGGGCAGCGGCAGTTGCACGATGTAGCCGGTGCACGCCGGGTCCGCGTTCAGCTCGGCGACCGCATCCTCCACCTGCCGCTGCGTCGCGTCAGCGGGCAGGTCCCGGCGGATGCTGAGGATGCCCACCTGGGCGCAGTCCCGGTGCTTGCCGTTGACGTAGGACCGGCTGCCCGGGTCGTCGCCGACCAGGATGGTGCCCAGGCCCGGCGTCAGGCCGGCCGCCGTCAGCCTGGCGACACGGCCGGTCAGGTCTTCGCGTATGGCGGCGGCTGTCGCCTTGCCGTCCAGAATCGTCGCTGTCATCGCGCGCCATTGTGCCCGATGACCGCGGCAAAGGCGCGGGCCGGGCTCCGGCGCGCCCGCGGAAACGAGCCGGCGGCCCAGGCCCAGGCCCAGGCCCAGGCCCAGGCCCCCGGCCCCGCCAGGCCAGGCCAGGCCAGGCCCGGCACCCTCAGTGGTAGAAGTGCCGCACCCACGTGAAATACAGCGTGACGCCCGCAGCCTGCGCCGCGTCGATGACGAGCTGGTCACGGACCGAGCCGCCCGGCTCGACGACCGCCCGGATGCCCGCCCCGGCCAGCACCTCGAACCCGTCGGGGAACGGGAAGTAGGCGTCGCTGGCGGCCACGGCCCCGGCGGCCCGGTCGCCGGCTCGCTCCACCGCCAGGCGCGCCGCGTCGACGCGGTTGACCTGGCCCATGCCGATCCCGACGCTAGCCTGCCCGGCGGCGAGCAGGATCGCGTTGGACTTCACGCTGCGGCACGCCTTCCAGGCGAACCGCAGGTCGGCCAGCGTCTGCGCGCTGGCCGGCTCGCCCGTGGCGAGCTGCCAGCCGGACGGGTCGTCGCCGGGCTCGGTGACCCGGTCCACCGTCTGCATGAGCAGCCCTCCGCTCACCGGCCGCGATTCGATGCCGGGGCCCGGCTCGGGCGACGGGCAGCGCAGCAGCCGCAGGTTCTTGCGCCCGGCCAGGATGTCCAGGGCGGCCGGCTCGAAGTCCGGTGCGATGATCACCTCGGTGAAGATGCCGGCGATCTGGGCGGCGAGCTGCTCGGTCACGACGCCGTTGGCCGCGATCACGCCCCCGAAAGCCGAAACCGGGTCGCACTCGTGCGCCCGGCGGTGTGCCTGCGTGAGGTCGGCGGCGACGGCGATCCCGCACGGGTTGGCGTGCTTCATGATCGCGACGCAGGGCTCGGCGAAGTCGAAGGCCGCCCGCCGGGCGGCGTCGGCGTCCACGTAGTTGTTATAGGACATCGCCTTGCCGTGCAGCTGCTCGGCGGTGGCGATGCCGCCCGCCCGGTCGCCCCCCCCGCCCCGGACGTAAAGGGCGGCACGCTGGTGCGGATTCTCGCCGTAGCGCAGCACGTCCCGCCGGGTCCACAGGGCGGCGGTCACATCGGGCCAGCCGCTATCGGCGGCGGCCGCGTCGGGGGCGTAGACGGAAGCGAACCAGGAGGCGACCGCCGCGTCGTAGGCCGCGGTATGCGCGTAGGCCTGGGCCGCGAGCCTGCGCCGCTGGGCGAGCGTGAACCCGCCGTCGCCGATGGCCGCCAGCACGTCCGGGTACAGGTCCGGGCTGGTGACCACGGCGACGGTGCCGTGGTTCTTAGCGGCGGCGCGGACCATGGCCGGGCCGCCGATGTCGATCTGCTCCACGCACTGCGCCGGGCTGGCCCCGCTCGCCACGGTCTGCTCGAACGGATACAGGTTGGAGACGAGCAGGTCGAACGGCGCGATGTCCAGGTCCGCGAGCTGGTCGCGGTGGCTGGCCTTGCTCAGGTCGGCCAGCAGGCCCGCATGCACCGCCGGATGCAGGGTCTTGACCCGGCCGTCCAGGCACTCGGGGAATCCGGTGAGCTGCTCGACGGGGGTCACCGGGACGCCGGCCGCCGAGATCGTCGCCGCCGTGCTGCCGGTCGACACGATCTCCACCCCGGCACCGTCCAGGGCCACGGCCAGCTCGGCGACCCCGGCCTTGTCGTAGACGCTAATGAGCGCGCGCCTGATGGCCACCTTCGTCAAGGCCCGATCCTCACTTTCCGGCCCGCCATGGACCAGCCGCCGCGGACCATCTGGCCCACGGTCTCCACCAGCAGCGATCGCTCCGCCAGCTTGATCCGCTCATGCAGGGCCGACTCGTCGTCATCATCGTGTACGGGAACGGCCGCTTGCGCGACGATCGGCCCGGTATCCGTCCCCGAGTCCACCAGGAAGATGGTGCAGCCGGTCAGCTTCACGCCGTGATCGAGCGCGTCCGCCGGAGCGTGCATGCCGGGAAACGACGGTAGCAAGGCCGGGTGCGTGTTGATCACCCGCCCGCCGAACTGACGGAGGAACTCGGGCCCGACCAGCTTCATGAAGCCGGCCAGGACGATCAGATCCGGCGTGAACCCGGCACAGTCGGCCGCCAGCGCCCGGTCCCACGCCTGGCGATCCGCAAAGTCCTTGACCCTCCTGACAAAGGTCGGCACGTCAGCGGCCTGCGCCCGGCTGAGCCCGGCGATCCCGTCCCGGTCGGCACCCACGGCCACGACGGTGGCCCCGAACGCCGGGTCGGCCGTGGCATCCAGGAGGGCCTGCAGGTTGCTGCCCGTCCCGGACACCAGGACGACCAGTCGCGAGTGGCTAACGGTGTGGCTCCTTCGATGACTCGTGCGCGCGGTTGACCTGGACATTTCAGCGTACAAGGTGGCGGCCTGAACTAGGGGGCGGTCGCACGCTCCGGTAGTGTTGCCATGTCCAGCAGTGCACTCGGCGAGGAGGTGAGACCCATGTACGGCCAGATCAGGCTCGGGGCGCTCTCCTCTCACGGCCGGCCGGCCCACCCGGTCCGCCACCCGGCCTAGGGAACTGACGCAGCGCCCGTCGGACTCCGAAAGGCGCCTCCATGTCAGCTTCCCCACCCCCCGACTCACCGCCACCCGGCATCGTCACCAGGCTTCGAGCGGCCGGCTGCGTCTTCGCCGAGGATGAGGCCCGGCTGCTCGTCGCCGCAGCCCGGACGCCGGCCGACCTGGCCGCCCTGGTGGACCAGCGAGTCGCCGGCCTGCCCCTCGAACACGTCCTGCGCTGGGCGGAGTTCTGCGGCCTGCGGATAGCCGTGGACCCCGGCGTCTTCGTGCCCCGCCGCCGCACCGAGTTCCTCGTCCGCCAGGCCGCCGCCCGCACCCGGCCGCGGGCCGTCGTCGTTGACCTGTGCTGCGGCTCGGGGGCCCTCGGCGCCGCGCTGGCCGCGCTGGCCGCCGCGCAGGGCGAGGTCGAGTTGCATGCCGCCGACATCGACCCGGCCGCGGTGGCGTGCGCCCGCCGCAACATCGGCGCCACCCGTGGCCAGGTAGCCCGTGGCCAGGTATACCAGGGCGACCTGTACGAACCGCTGCCCGCCGCGCTGGCGGGCCGGGTCGATGTCCTGCTCGCCAACGTGCCTTACGTACCCTCGCAGGAGGTCGGGCTGCTGCCCCCGGAGGCCCGCGTGCACGAGGCCCGGGTGGCGCTCGATGGCGGCGCGGACGGCCTGGACGTACTGCGGCGAGTGAGCGCGGCGGCGGCGCGCTGGCTGGCGCCCGGCGGTCACCTGCTGTTCGAGACCAGCGAGCGCCAGGCGTCGCTGGCGACCGACATCGTGGCCCGGGACGGCCTGATCGCGCAGGTGGCCAGCTCCGACGAGCTCAATGCCACCGTGCTCATCGCTACCCGGCCGCCAGGCAGGTCCGGTGGGAGGCCGCCGACCTCCCCGTGAGCCGGCCCGCCGTGTCGCAGCACCTCAAGGTCCTCGCCGCCGCGGGCCTGGTCACCGCCACTCCGCGGGGCACGGCGACCCGTTCGTGATCGACAAGGTCGTCGCGACCTGGACCATCCGGCCCTGGCAAGAGGTCCTGCACCAGCTAGGCTGGCCCCCGCCACCGCGTTATCGAAAAAGCGCCAGGCTGCCCGCGCGAACAATCGCCCGGACTGGTGGCGGCCTGCACGCTCACACCGGGCGCACCGCACCAGAGAGGACCCGAGCTGTCCGCCGACCAGACTCCGCCGTCGCCCACCGCAGGCTCCGAGCCCGCGAGCGGGACGCTGCCGAGGCTGTTCTTCCCCGACGAGCCAGCGGTTCCCGCACCGGGACCTGGACCGTTGCCGGGGCCGGGCGGCCAGCAAGGGCCTGGCATGCCGATGACCCCGCCAGGTCCCGCGCGTGTACCACCGCCAGGTCCCGCGCGTGCACAGCGGTCGGCTCGGCCCACCGCGATGCCGCGGCGGGAACTGCGCCAGCGAGCGCTCGCCGCCGCGATCTTCGGCCTGCTGAGCCTGCTCGCGCTCGCTGCGGCCAATCAGGCCGGTCATGCCAGCTACCTCGTGGGCTTCGCCTTGGTCGTCGGTGTGGCGGCCGGGGTGCTCGGGGCGTCGGCGGCGCGGCGGGCACGCCAGGAGGACGCAGCGCGGCCGCCCGGCTCCGTGGCGGCGGTGATCCTCGGCGTCGTGTCGGTGGTCCTGTCGCTGCTGGCATTTGTCGGGATCATCTTCGCCAGGCAACTCACGACCTACGAGCAGTGCACGAACAACGCCACGAGCAACGCAGCCCAGCAGGCGTGCGCGCGCGAGCTCCTGCATGCGATCCAGTCGCACCCCGGCCAGCAGGGCTAGCGCCCCCTTACGGCAGCGCCCCCTTACGGCAGCGCCGACGGCCCGCGCGGCGGCGGCGGCGCGCTGGCCGCGTCACCCGCCCATGGGTCGAGGTAGATCGTATGAGTGTCGTCGGCCTCCTCGCCGCTGCGCCGCGGCCGGGGCAGCCAGGACGGGGAGCGCTGACCGGGGTCCCCCGCGACGCCCGCGGCACCCCCCGCGGCACTCCCCGCGACGCCCGCGGCACCTTGCGCCGGGGCGGGCCGCCGGACCCGGCCGCCGAGCCGGAGCCAGTTCGCGACGCCGGCCGTGACCGCGCTGGAAATGCCGATCTCCAGCGCCGCGACCGCGCCGACCTGCCAGCCCGACGGGCCCACGGCGGCCAGTCGGCCGTCACCTAGCGGGCCGCCGGAGAAGGCAGCGAGCACGCCGAGCACACCGCCGGTCGCCGCACCGCAGGCCAGGCCCCACAGGGGCGCGGCCTCGAGCGCCGGTGTCGGGGCGGCCCGGACGAGCAACAGCCCGGCCACGCAGCCCGCCACGTAGGGCAGCGCGAGCACCGCGATGCTCAGCCAGGGCGGCGCGCCGCTCTGCACACCGCCGCTCTGCACTCCGCCGCCGTGCATTCCCTGGGGTAGCGCCGCCAGCAGCGGAAACGCGGGCAGCTGCCCGAGCGCTGCCCCGGTGGGCGCCACCATCGTGCCGGTCCCGAACGCGAATCCGGGGCCAAGTGTGAAGGCGATCGCCCAGACGACCGCGTTCGGCACGTACGCGATCTGCGTCACCAGCAGCAGCACCGACCCGATGGCGCCCGGGTCCAGGGTGCGGCTCAGCGCGGCGTACTGGCCGAGGTGCGTCGCCAGCGACCCGCCGACCAGAACGGCGCCGCTGACCACCAGCACCGCCAGCGCGCCCACCATGCCGATGATCACCGAGCGCGGCCGGTCCGGGAGCAGGCGGGTGAGCTGAGCCCACGGTGCCCGGGCGCGCGCGCCGCCGAGTCCGCCGGCGACCAGCGCGAGCAGGAACCCGCAGACCACCGCCTGCGGGGCGGACGGCTCGGCCTGCGCTGACCGGCTCGCCAGCGCGAGCGCGCCTGCCACCAGGGCGTAGGGCACCGCCAGGGCCAGCGCGGCGTACCCGACGTGCCGGAGCCGGATGACGCCCCCGGCGCGCACCACCCAGCGTCCCGCTCGCCAGAGCAGGGCCCCCGGCAGCAGGACCAGGCCCAGCGGCAGCATGCCGATTCGCCCGGAGCCCGGCAGGGCGAATCCGACATGATGCCCGATCAGCCAGAGCATCGCGGCCGTGCGCAGCACGCCGGTGAGCCCGAGCCCGGCGTGCGGCGCCGCGATCCAGCCGACGAGCACGAGCAGGGTGAGCACCGCGAGGCCGGCCGCCGCGGCGGCCCCGGCCGCGATCGCACCGGTGACCACCAGCGGGCGCCCGGCGGCGCCGGGCGCCCGGCTCCCGGCGCCGCCGTCCGGACTGACATTGCTAGCGCGCGTGGCCGAGGTTGTCACGGCTCAAGCCTGACAACTGCCCGCCCGGCAAGCGCGGAGGCGCGCCGCGCGCACCTCAAGTGCCTGCAGGACTCGGCCCTCAGCGTGCCTGCATGAGCTCGCGCACCAGCTGCGCGGTCCCGCTCGGCGTCCGGCCCACGCGCACGCCCACCTTTTCCAGCGCTTCCTTCTTGGCCTGCGCGGTGCCGGCCGAACCGGAGATGATCGCGCCCGCGTGGCCCATCGTCTTGCCCTCTGGCGCGGTGAAGCCGGCCACGTAGGCGACCACGGGCTTGGTCACGTTCTTCTCGATGAAGGCCGCCGCGCGCTCCTCCGCGTCGCCGCCGATCTCGCCGATCATGACGATCGCGTCGGTCTCCGGGTCGTCCTGGAACGCCCGCAGGCAGTCGATGTGGGTCGTGCCGATGATCGGGTCCCCGCCGATACCGACCGCCGTCGAGAATCCGATGTCACGCAGCTCGAACATCATCTGATAGGTCAGCGTGCCCGACTTGGAGACCAGCCCGATCCGGCCCTCGGTGGAGATGTCGGCCGGGATGATCCCGGCATTCGACTTACCCGGCGAGGCGACACCCGGGCAGTTGGGGCCGACGATGCGGGTAACGTTCCCGGCCGCGCCGGCGTAAGCCCAGAAGGCCGCCGTGTCATGCACTGGAACGCCCTCGGTGATGACGATGACCAGCGGCATCCTCGCGTCGACCGCCTCGATGACGGCCGCCTTGGTGCCGGACGGCGGCACGAAGACCACCGAGACGTCGGCGCCGGTCTGGGCCATGGCGTCGGCCACCGTCCCGAAGACGGGGACCTGCTCGCCGGACAGCTCGATCGACTGGCCGGCCTTGCGCGGGTTGGTACCGCCGACCACCCTGGCGCCCGCCGCGATCATCCGGGCCCCGTGCTTGCGGCCCTCCGAGCCCGTGATGCCCTGCACGATGATCCGGCTGTCGCCGGTCAGGAAGATCGCCACCTCATGCTCCCGTCGCGGCCGCAGCGGCCAGTTCGGCGGCGCGCCGCGCCGCATCGTCCATCGTCGCCACCTGCTCCACCACGGCGATGCCCGCCTGATCCAGGATGGCGCGGCCCTGCGCCGCGTTATTGCCGTCTAGCCGCACCACGATCGGGTGGCTGACCGGCTCGCCCTGCTCGGCGAGCATCCCGATCGCCGACACGATCCCGTTAGCCACCGCGTCGCAGGAGGTGATCCCGCCGAACACGTTCACCAGGACGCTGCGGACCGACGGGTCAGACAGCACGATGTCCAGCCCGTTCGCCATCACCTCGGCCGAGGCGCCGCCGCCGATGTCCAGGAAGTTGGCCGGCCGCACCCCGCCGAACTCCTCGCCCGCGTAGGCGACGACATCGAGCGTGGACATCACCAGGCCGGCGCCGTTGCCGATGATGCCGACGGCGCCGTCCAGCTTCACGTAATTGAGGTGCTTGGCCTTGGCGCGCGCCTCCAGCGGGTCAGTCGCGCTCGGGTCGGCGAACTGCGCGTAGTCCTGCCGGAAGGCCGCGTTGTCATCGAGGGTGACCTTGGCGTCCAGGGCGATGACCCGGCCGTCGCCGGTCAGCACCAGCGGGTTGACCTCGACCAGGGTGGCATCCTCGTCGGTGAACACCGCCCACATCCGCTCGGCCAGCGCGACCGCGCCCGCCCGCGCCTCCTCCGGCAGGCCGCCGGCCGCGATGATCTCCGCCGCCTTGGCCGCGTCCACGCCCGTGAGCGGGCTGACCGGGATCTTGGCCAGCGCCCGCGGGTTCGTCCGGGCGACTTCCTCGATCTCGACACCGCCCTCGACCGAGCACATCGACAGGAACGTGCGGTCGGCCCGGTCAAGCAGGAACGAGAGGTAATACTCCTGCGCGATGTCGATGTCCTCGGCGACCAGCACCGAGTGCACGGTGTGGCCCTTGATGTCCATGCCCAGGATCTGCTCGGCCTTGGCCGCGGCCTGATCCGGGTCGCTGGCGAGCTTCACCCCGCCGGCCTTGCCGCGCCCGCCGGTCTTCACCTGGGCCTTGATCACGACGCCCGGCTTTCCGGCGGCGATGAACTCGGCCGCGATCGCCCGCGCCTCCGCCGGGGTAGTGGCAATCTTGCCCTGCTGAATCGGAACGCCATAGGAAGCGAAGAGATCCTTCGCCTGGTACTCAAACAGGTCCACTCGGGCCGTCCTTCGTGCTCGGCAGTGTTATCGGCCGGCCTGCTGGTCGGCTGGCCTGGCTGCGCAGGCAGCCTAGTGCGGGCGGGCGGGGTCCGCCGCGTCAGCCCGCGGTCTGCGCGTGACCCTTCGCCTCGTCGCCGGCCAGCGCCGACCGGACCCAGTCCACTATCTGCGTGGTGGAGGCGCCGGGGGTGAAAATCTCCGCCACGCCCAGGTGCTTGAGCTCGGCGATGTCGGCGTCCGGAATGATCCCGCCGCCAAAAACCACGATGTCGCTCGCCTGCCGCTCCGCCAGCAGTTCCAGCACCCGGCGGAACTGGGTCATGTGCGCGCCCGACAGCACCGACAGGCCGATGGCGTCGGCGTCCTCCTGCAGGGCGGCGGCGACGATCTGCTCCGGGGTCTGGTGCAGCCCGGTGTAGATGACCTCCACCCCGGCATCGCGCAGGGCTCGCGCCACCACCTTGGCACCGCGATCATGGCCGTCGAGGCCAGGCTTGGCGATCACGATCCGGATGCTGCTCATGAAATACGCCTCCACTGGCATAACCACCGGCATAACCACCGGCTTAGCCAGCTGGCTAAGCTCGCCACTCGCAGCGTAGCCGCCGCGCAGGCGAGGCGGGCAGCCGGGCACTCGCGTAGCGACCGCGCGCGCCCCGTGCGCGGGTCGTGTGCCCGCGCCAGGGTGCTTCAATGCTCATGTGCAGGTCGACGGGCGAGACGCCAGCCACGGGCGAGTGACCATCCGGCAGGTCGCCGAGCAGGCCGGGGTCTCCATCGCGACGGTCTCCCGCGTGGTCAACGGCCACGCGGACGTCTCGGTGCAGACGCGCGAGACGGTGCGGCGCGTCATGCGGGAGCGCGGCTACCCGGCCAGCCCGCGGCCCAGGACCGCGCGGACGGGGTCCGGACCGGCGCGCACCGCCCTCGTCGGCGTCATCATGCCGGTCGTTCATCCCGGTTACTTCGCCGTCATCTTGTCAGGCGCCGCCGAGGCTCTGTACGAGCACGACATGCGCGCCGTGCTGTGCCCGACCCGCCACTCACGCAGCCGCGAGGCATCGCTGCTCGAGCGACTGGCGCACGGCGCGACCGACGGGGCGATCCTCGTGCTGCCCGAGGAGTCGACCGCCGAACTGCTAGGACTAACCGCCCGGGGATTCCCCCTGGTCGTCGTCGATCCGCTCCGGGAGATGGCCGCCGGCTTCCCCGTCGTGTCGGCCGCGCACTCTGCGGGAGCCACCCTGGCCACCGGCCAGCTGCTGGAACTCGGGCACCGGCGCATCGCGGCCATCACCGGGCCGGAGAGCTGGCTGGCCAGCCAGGAACGGCTGCGCGGCTACCACGCGGCGCTGGCAGGCGAGGGCGCGCTGCCCGACCCCGCCATCATCGTTTCCTCGGACTTCACCGTCGGCGGAGGCCGGCGCGCCGCCGCGGCCCTCCTGGACCTGCCCGATCCCCCGACTGCGATCTTCGCGTTCAACGACAGCATGGCCATCGGGGCCATGCAGGCCGCCCGGGACCGGGGCCTGCGCCTGCCCGCCGATCTGTCGGTCGTCGGATTCGATGACACGAGCGAGGCCGTGTCGGTGGTACCGGGCCTGACCACGGTCCGCCAGCCGCTGGCGGAGATGGGCCGGATCGCGGTCAGCCTGCTGCTGCGCCAGATCGAGGACCGGCGCATCGAGCCGATGCGGGTGGAACTAGAGACCACCCTGGTCATCCGGGATTCGACCGCGCCGCCGGGCTGACCAGCCCTGGACGGTTGACCACTATTAGCCACCATTGATCCTGCGGCAAGGTCGTGTTACGTTCCGGAAATGTTTCAGTAACAGCCGCCTCTTGTCCCGGGAGCTCTCATGAGACGCCGACGACTCGCGCTGCGCGCGCTTCAGTGGACAGCGACCGCCACGCTGCCCGTCCTGGCCTTAGCGGCGGCCCCGCTAACGGCCGGCCCGGCGTCGGCCGCCACCACGGGCCACACCACCACGGGCCGCCACGCCTTCAGCCGGCCCACGCGGTTCTACGTGCCGCCCGCCGACCCCGGCGCCATCGCCCAGGAGCAGCAACTCCTGGCGGCCGGTCACCGCCGCGACGCGGCGCTGATCGCCAGGATGACGACGACGCCGACCGCGGTCTGGCTCGACGGTGGCACGCCCGCGCAGGTGCGGCGCCAGGTGCGGCAGACGGTCATCGCGGCCGCGCGGCAGCGCGCCGAGCCGGTCCTGGTCGCCTACGACATTCCCGGCCGCGACTGCGCCCAGTACTCGGCCGGCGGGGCCCTGACTCAGGCCGACTACGAGGCCTGGATCAACGGACTGGCCCGCGGCATCGGCCACGCGCGGGCGGTGGTCATCCTGGAACCAGACTCGCTCGGCAAGCTGCCCTCCGACTGCAACCTGCCGCCCTCATCCAGCTACCCGTTCACCGACAGCGAGCGGATCGCCGAGGTCAGCTACGCCGTCAGCGCGCTGGAGAAGGACCCCGGCGTCAGCGTCTACCTCGACGGCACCCACAGCGCCTGGCAGTCGGTCGGCACGATGACCCAGCGGCTGCTGGAGGGCGGCGTCCAGCAGGCGCAGGGCTTCTACCTGGACGTGTCGAACTACCAGCCGACGCCCGAGCTCGTCGACTACGGAACGTGGATCTCGGACTGCATCGCGATGGTCACCGATCCCGCCGGTGCCTACGCCGGCAACCCGTCGGCCTGCGCGAGCCAGTACTACCCCGCGACCCAGTCCGACTTCAGCACCTGGGGCCTGACCACGCAGTGGTACGCGCAGAACCTGGGCAACGCGGCCGCCACGACGCACTTCGTCATCGACACCAGCCGCAACGGCAACGGGCCGAACGGCATGACGCAGTACGCCAACCCGCCCTACGACCAGCCCGCCAGCGTGATCTCGGCGCTGGCCGCCGGCAGCTGGTGCGATCCGCCGGGGGCCGGGACCGGCATCCGGCCGACCGCCGACACCGGCGTCGCACTGCTCGACGCCTACCTGTGGGTGAAGGTGCCCGGCGAGTCCGACGGCCAGTGCGACGCCGCGGGCGGCGTGCGGGCCTGGGATTACTCCGCTTACACTCAGCCGGGCTGGCCCACCACGATGGCCGCTCAGCAGCTGTTCGATCCGCTGTGGGGAACGGACGACGCGGCGGCCGGTGCCTGGTTCCCGCAGGAGGCACTGCAACTGGCCCAGGACGCGACGCCATGAGCCGTCGCGCCCGTATCCCGACCAGGCCCGTTCTCGCGATCGCCGCGGCCCTGGCCGTCGTGGCGGCCGGCGCCGCGGCCTTCGGCATCACTAGCGCCCAGGCCGCGACCACCAGCCTGTGCCAGGAGCAGACCGCCTCGGTGGCTGGCGGCAGCTACATCGTGCAGAACAACGAGTACGACTCCAGCGCGTCGGAATGCGTCAGCACCGACGGGAATGCCGATTTCACGGTCGCCAACTCGTCGATCGCCAACGCGACCAACGGCTCACCCGGTAGCTATCCGTCGATCTACCAGGGCTGCCACTGGGGTAGCTGCAGTTCCGGCGGGCTGACCACCACGCCGGTCCAGGTGTCGAAGCTGACGCCCGGGCAGGTGACGACCAGCTGGAGCACCACCCAGCCAGGCGGCAGCAGCGCCTACGACGTGGCCTACGACATCTGGTTCAACAAGACGCCGGCCACGTCGGGCCAGCCGAACTGCACGGAGCTGATGGTCTGGCTCAACCACAACGGAAGCGTGCAGCCCTTCGGCTCGCAGGTGGCCAGCGGCGTCAGCGTCGGCGGGCACACCTACAACATCTGGGAAGGCGGCCAGTCGAGCTGGAACACCATTTCCTACTCCATGACGACCGCCACCACCTCGGTGAGCAACCTGGACGTCGGGACGCTGGCGCAGGACGCGGTCAGCCGCGGTTACCTGTCCAGTTCCTGCTACCTCATCGACGTCGAGGCCGGCTTCGAGCTCTGGCAGGGCGGGGCCGGGCTGGCGACCAGTTCCTTCTCCGTCACCGTGGCCGGATCGAGTTCCTCCCCCAGCCCGTCCCCCACCCCGACATCCCCCAGCCCGTCCCCCAGCCCGACGTCCTCGGGGCCGGCCGTATGCTCGGCGGCCTACTCGGTCACCAGTAGCTGGTCCGGCGGGTTCCAGGGCCAGGTCGTGGTCAAGAACACCGGCTCCGGCACGCTCAGCGGCTGGCGGCTGGGCTGGACGTTCGGCGGAAACCAGCAGATCAGCAACCTGTGGAACGGGACCTCCGCGCAGTCCGGCCAGGCGGTGACCGTGACCAACGCCTCCTACGACGGCAGCCTCGCGCCGGGGGGCACCGCCACGGTCGGCTTCACCGCCAGCTACACCGGCACCAATACCGCCCCATCGGCCGTCACCTGCACCTGACTCGCGACCGCCTGCATCACCGCCTCGCCGTCACCCCTACAGCTTCTCGATCGGCGCGTAGCGCAGCACCAGGTGCTTGATCCCGTAGTCGCCGCCAAAGTCGATCTTGGCCTCGGGGTCGTCGCCCCGGCCCTCCACCGACAGGACCGTGCCCAGCCCGTAGGAGTCGTGGGTGACCCGGTCGCCAGGCTCCAGCGACGGCACGCGGCGGTTGCCCAGAGCCTGCACGCCGGGCCGCCGGGCCAGCCGCTCCGATGCGGGCGGCGCGGCGGCGGCCTCCGAGCGCCGCCACTCGATCAGCTCCTGCGGCACCTCGGCCAGGAACCGGGACTGCTGGTGGTAGGCCGGCCGCCCGAACCACGCCCGGGAGATGGCCCGGGTCAGGTAGAGCCGCTGCTCCGCCCGGGTGATCCCGACGTAGGCCAGCCGCCGCTCCTCCGCCAGCTCCCGGTCGTCGCCCATCGACCGCTCGTGCGGGAAGATGTTCTCCTCCAGCCCGGTCAGGAACACGACGGGAAACTCCAGGCCCTTGGCGGTATGCAGGGTCATCAGCGTGACCATGCCGCCGTGCTCCTCGCCCTCGGGGATCTGGTCGGCGTCGGCGATCAGCGAGACCTGCTCCAGGAACTCGGTCAGCGTGCCGGGCTGCTGTGCTTCAAGCTGCCGGCTATCGAACTCCCGCGCCACCGAGACCAGCTCGTTGAGGTTCTCGATCCGGCTCTCGTCCTGCAGGTCGGTCGAGGCCTGCAGTTCGGTCACGTAGCCGGTCTTGTCCAGCACTGCCTCGGTCAGGTCCCCGACCGCGCTGCCGGCCTGCGCGGCCGCCCGCAGCCCGCCGATCAGCTCATTAAACGCCTCGATGGCGCGCGCCGACCGGGCGGCCAGGCCCGGCACGTCGGCCGGGCGGGCCAGTCCCTGGGCGAAGGTGATCCGCTCCCGCTGGGCGAAGGCCGCCACGTACTCCTCGGCCCGGTCGCCGATCCCGCGCCGGGGCGTATTCAGCACCCGGCGCAGCGATACCTCATCGCCGGGGTTGGCGATCAGCCGGAGGTAGCCGAGGATGTCGCGGATCTCGCGGCGCTCGTAGAACCTGACGCCGCCGACCACCTTGTAGGGCAGGCCGGCCCGGATGAAGACTTCCTCGAAGACCCGGGACTGCGCGTTGGTCCGGTAGAACACCGCGACCTGCCCGGCTGTGGCCTCGCCCTCGTCGGCGAGCCGGTCGACCTCCTCGGCGACGAACGCCGCCTCGTCGTGCTCGCTGTCGCCGACGTAGCCGACGATCGGCGGCCCATCGCCCGCATCGGACCACAGGTTCTTCGGCACCCGGCCCGGGTTGTGGGAGACGACGGCGTTGGCCGCGGCCAGGATGTTCTGCGTCGAGCGGTAGTTCTGCTCCAGCAGGATGACCCGCGCGCCCGCGAAATCCCGCTCGAACTCCTCGATGTTCCTGATGGTGGCGCCGCGGAACGCGTAGATCGACTGGTCGGCGTCGCCCACGACGACCAGCTCGGCCGGCGGGATGGGCTCGCCGTCTGGACCGACCGTCGGCGTGGCCCTGCCCTTGGCCGCACTGCCCTGGCCGGCCAGCTCGCGGACCAGCACGTACTGCGCATGGTTGGTGTCCTGGTACTCGTCCACCATGACGTGCCGGAACCTGCCGCGGTACTCGGCTGCCACCTGCGGGAAGGCCTGGAGCAGGTGCACCGTCACCATGATCAGGTCATCAAAGTCCATCGCCCCGGACGCGACCAGCCTGCGCTGGTACTCGGCGTAGGCCTGCGCCAGCGCCTTCTCCCGGTATCCCGAGGCCTTCGCCGTCGCGCTCTCGTAGTCGACGAGCTCGTTCTTCAGGTTCGAGACCTGGGCCAGCATGGCCTTGGGCGGGTGGTACTTGGCGTCCAGCTCCAGCTCGCGGCAGACCAGGGCCATCAGCCGCTGCGAGTCAGCCTGGTCATAGATGGAGAACGAGGAAGGGTAGCCGAACCGGTCCGCCTCGCGGCGCAGGATGCGCACGCAGGCCGAGTGGAAGGTCAGCAGCCACATCGAGCGGGCGCGCGCCCCGGTCAGTGCCGCCGCGCGGGCGGCCATCTCGCCGGCCGCCTTGTTGGTGAAGGTAATGGCCAGGATCTGGCGCGGCGCGACGTGCCGCTGCGCCAGCAGGTAGGCGATCCGGTGCGTGAGCACCCGCGTCTTGCCCGAGCCCGCCCCGGCCACGATGAGCAGCGGGCCGCCCTCGTGCACCACGGCGGCCCGCTGCTGCGGGTTCAGCCCGTCAAGCAGGGAATCGGAATCGGAGCCGACGGCCGTCATGGTCACCGGTCCAGCCTAGGCGGTGCCGCCGACAGCCGCCCCGTGCTTACTGGCAGGCCGTGCTTACTCGTCGCGGACGAGCGTCGGCGTGGACCGGGTGAGGGTCTGCTTCTTGAAGAACGGCGGCTCGGCCACCCGGCAGTAGATGAAGAAGAGCACGCCCGCGATCGCGGCCCCGACCGCGATCACGAAAGCGCCGCCGATCTGCCAGTGAATGCCGGGCACCGTCCACATGGTGTAGTCATTCTGCGTGGCCACGTCATAGTCCAGCCACACGCTCCAGCCGCCGAGGAACCACAAGATCAGCGCGCCGAGCACCGGCAGGATGCCCTGCATCCACAGGTTGCGGGCGCTGCTGGTCAGGTTCCGCCGGTAGTACCAGGCACAGGCGAACCCGGTCAGCCCGTAGTAGAAGGCGATGTAGAGGCCGATCGCGATGACCGCGTCGCCGATCACGCCGATGCCGTTCGAGGCAAAGTTGACCGACACGTAGAACAGGATGGAGACCACGCCCATCGTGATGGTCGACACCGTGGGCGTCAGGAACCGCGGGTGGATCTTCGCGAACGACTTCGGGATCGCCCGGTAGGCGGCCATGGACAGCGTGGTCCGGGCGGTCGGCAGAATCGTGGTCTGGGTGGACGCCGCTGCCGAGGACAGCACCATCAGCAGCAGCAGGTGGTAGAACACCGTGCCGGCACCGCCGCCGAAGACCTGCTGGCCCTGGACGGAGAGCACGTCGCCAGCGTTGGCGATGTTCCCCAGGCCGTTGCCGTGGGTCCCGACGCCGGCGAAGGCCTGCATCGACGTGACCACCAGGACGTAGGTGACCAGCAGGATGACCGTGGACAGGATCGCCGCGAGGCCGGGCGTCCGGTTGCGGTCCTTGGTCTCCTCATTCACCGCTACGGCGGTATCCCAGCCCCAGTAGATGAACACCATCAGGATGATCCCGCTGGCGAAGGTGCTGAAGCTCGCCACGTGGAACGGGTTGAACCAGGACAGGCTCGGCGTCAGATGGCCCGGCGGCGCCGAGCCGTTGCCGACCTTGATCAGCGCCACGATGGAGAGCACCGCGAGCATGACGAGCTCGATGCTCAGCAGCACCTTCTGGAAGTTCGCCGACACCTCGATGCCGATGTAACAGATCACCGTCATCAGGACGATCCAGACGACGCCGACCAGCAGCACCCAGCCGCTGGTCGCGTCGGAACCGATTCCCTTGGCGTTGAACAGGAAGAACACGTACTGGCCGGCCACCTGGGCCAGGCTGGCCATGACCAGCACGTCGGCGGCCACGATCGCCCAGCCGCCCGCCCAGCCGGTCTTCGGGCCGAATGCCCTGGTCGCCCACGTGAACGTGGTCCCGCAGTCCGGGTCGGCCTTGTTGAGCTCGCTGTAGCCGATCGAGGTGAGCAGCATCGGGACGAACGCGAGCACGGTGATGGCGGGCGCCTGCAGCCCGACCGCGAGAACGACGAACACCAGCGTCGCCGCGATGCTATAGGCGGGGGCCACCGAGGCGGTCGCGATGATCGTGGTGGAGATCAGGCCAAGCGCCCCCGACTTGAGGCCCTTGTCGAGGGACTCCTCCGTATGCGGAACATGCGATGCCCGTGTGGCCATGCCTCGCTCACCCCTCCTGGAAATTACCCCTGCCCGGGGTAGTACCCGCTCACGTCGGCCGCGCACGGCGCCGCGAGGCAATCGGGTTGGTCAACCTGCGGCTTGCTTACCCGCACGCAACGGTTCTAGCACCGTGGGCAGCATCCTGGCAACGATTTCAGTTGTAACGGGTAGGTATCGCGACTGGTCTCGTTGGTAACCGATGGCTCCGGGTCTAGGATCGCGCTATGCGCATACTCCTGGTGGGGGCCGGCGGGGTGGGCACGGCATTTGCCAGGATCGCCGCGCGCCGCCCGTTTGCCGACCTGGTCATCGCCGACTACGACCTGGGCCGCGCCCAGCGCGCGGCGGCGGCCAGGGACTCCTTCGCCGCCGTCCGGCTCGACGCGCGAGACGAGCTGGCCACGGCGGCCCTGCTGGCCGAGCGCGGCTGCGATGTGCTGATGAACGCCACCGATCCGCGCTTCGTCATGCCGCTGTTCCGCGCGGCGCTGAGCGTCGGCGTCCACTATCTCGACATGGCCATGTCGCTGTCCCATCCCCACCAGGATGCGCCCTACAGCAAGACCGGTGTCAAGCTGGGTGATGACCAGTTCGCCCTCGCTGACCGGTGGGAACAGGCCGGAAAACTGGCTCTGGCGGGGATTGGTGTCGAGCCAGGGCTTTCCGACGTGTTCGCCAGGTACGCCGCCGACAACCTGTTCAGCCAGATCGACGAGATCGGCGTCCGGGACGGCGCGAACCTGGAGGTGGCCGGCTACGACTTCGCGCCCACCTTCTCGATCTGGACGACGATCGAGGAGTGCCTGAACCCGCCGGTCATCTGGGAAGCCGGCCGCGGCTGGTACACCACGCCCCCGTTCAGCGAGCCCGAGGTCTTCACCTTCCCCGCCGGGATCGGCCCCGTCGAGTGCGTGAACGTGGAGCACGAGGAGGTCCTGCTGATGCCGCGCTGGCTGCGGGCCCGGCGGGTGACCTTCAAGTACGGCCTGGGCGCCGAGTTCATCGGCGTGCTGCGGACGCTGCACAAGCTCGGCCTGGACCGCACCGATCCGGTCAGCGCGGGCGGGACGAGCGTGTCCCCGCGCGACGTGGTGGCCGCGTGCCTGCCCGACCCGGCCACCCTCGGCGACAAGATGACGGGCGTCACCTGCGCCGGCACCTGGGTGACCGGCACCGGCTCCGACGGCGCGCCGCGCGAGGTGTACCTGCACCACGTCGTGGACAACGCGTGGTCCATGGCCGAGTACGGATCACAGGCGGTGGTCTGGCAGACCGCCGTCAACCCGGTGGTCGCCCTCGAGCTGATCGACTCGGGCGCCTGGGCCGGCACCGGGGTGCTCGGACCTGAGGCGCTGCCGGCCGAGCCGTTCCTGGACCTGCTCACCGACTACGGATCACCATGGGCGTGCGAAGAGCGCACACCCCCGGGTAGTTAAATCAGAATTCAGGCGTGAACGGAGGCTTCAGCGGTGGACGACCTGCGGAACTTCATCAACGGCCGGTGGACGGACATGTCCTACGACGCCAAGGCCAAGCTGATCGACCCGAGCACGGGCGAGGTGTTCGCCACCGCGCCGATATCCCGCGCGGACGAGGTGGATGCCGCCTTCGGCGCGGCGGCCGCCGCCTTCGAGGGCTGGCGGGACGCCACGCCGTCGGAGCGCAGCCTCGCGCTGCTGCGGATCGCCGACGCGATCGAGGCCAACGCCGAGCAGCTCGTCGCGGCCGAGTCGCGGAACACGGGCAAGCCGATCGCGCTGACCCTGTCCGAGGAAATCCCGCCGATGGCCGACCAGATCAGGTTCTTCGCCGGGGCGGCCCGGATGCTGGAAGGCCGGTCGGCCGGGGAGTACATGTCCGGCTTCACCTCGTTCGTCCGCCGGGAGCCCATCGGCGTCTGCGCGGCGGTCACGCCGTGGAACTACCCCATGATGATGGCCGTGTGGAAGTGGGCTCCGGCCCTGGCGGCGGGCAACACCATGGTGCTCAAGCCCTCGGATACCACCCCGGCCTCCACGCTGCTGATGGCCGAGATCATGAGCGAGTTCCTGCCGGCCGGCGTCTTCAACGTGATCTGCGGCGACCGGGACACCGGCCGCGCGCTGGTCTCCCATCCGGTACCGCAGATGGTGTCGATCACCGGCAGCGTCCGGGCGGGCAAGGAGGTGGCCGCGGCGGCCGCGGCCAGCCTCAAGCGGGTGCACCTCGAGCTGGGCGGCAAGGCGCCCGTCGTGATCTTCGACGATGCCGACCCGGCGAAGGCCGCGGAGGCGATCGCGATCGCGGGCTACTTCAATGCCGGCCAGGACTGCACGGCCGCGACCCGGGTGCTGACCGGCCCGGGGGTGCACGACGAGTTCGTCGAGGCGCTGGTCGAGCAGGCCAGGAAGCAGACCGTGGCCGGCCCCGACGTCCCGGACGCCGACTTCGGCCCGCTGAACAACGCCGGTCAGCTCGAGCGGGTCTCCGGGTTCGTCCACCGGCTGCCCGACCACGCGCGGGTGCTGGCCGGGGGCCGGCAGGCCGGCGACCGCGGGTACTTCTTCGAGGCCAGCGTCGTCGACGGCCTGCACCAGGACGACGAGATCATCCAGAACGAGGTGTTCGGCCCGGTCATCACCGTGCAGCGGTTCAGCGACGAGGACGAGGCGGTTCGCTGGGCGAACGGCACCGAGTACGGCCTGGCCTCATCGGTCTGGACCTCCGATCACGGCCGTGCCATGCGGGTGTCGCGACGGCTGGACTTCGGCTGCGTCTGGATCAACACCCACATCCCGCTGGTCGCCGAGATGCCGCATGGCGGCTTCAAGCAGTCGGGCTACGGCAAGGACCTGTCGATGTACGGCTTCGAGGACTACACCCGCGTCAAGCACGTCATGTCCTCGCTCGACTAGCCGCGCCCGGCACCCCGTAAGATCAATTTCGTGCCTGACGCCGTGCTTGATGATGCCGAAATCGACCGGGTGCTGGTGATCGTGGCCCACCCCGATGACGTGGACTTCGGGTCGGCCGGCACGATCGCGCGCTGGACGGACGCGGGGATCGCCGTCAGTTACTGCATCGCGACCGACGGCGACGCCGGCGGCAGCGACCCGTCCATCTCCCGCGCCGACATGGGCAAGCTGCGCCAGGCCGAGCAGACCGCGGCGGCCGCGCACGTCGGCGTCCGCGATCTGCATTTCCTGGGTTATCCCGACGGCCAGGTCGAGGCGACCCTCGAGCTGCGCCGTGACCTGGCCAGGGTCATCAGGATGCTCCGGCCCGACCGGGTGCTCTGCCCGTCGCCCGAGCGCTATTACGCCCGGCCGGGCGCCAGCCATCCCGACCACCGCGCCGTCGGCTCCGCCGCGTTGGATGCCGTATATCCCGACGCGCGCAACCCGTTCGCGTTCCCCGAATTGCTGTCCGAGGAAAGGCTAGAGCCGTGGATGGTACGGGAGGTCTGGATCTCCGCCAGCCCGAGCCCGACCCACTACGTGGACATCACCCAGACGTTCGACCGGAAGATCGCCGCACTGGCGTCGCACGCCAGCCAGATCTCCAAGCCGGACGAGCTCGCCGACCGGCTGCGGGGCTGGATGACCCGGACGGCCGAGCAGGGCGGCCTGCCGCCGGGACGGCTCGCCGAGGCGTTTCAGGTCCTCCAGACCGGCTGATCCCTGGCCCGAGCCGGCCCTCGCGGGGCTGGTGCGGCGGCGCTGACCGGCCTAGGTTGGCTTCCATGGCGCTTCAGCCGTGTCCTTGACAGGAGTCAGCCCATGACGCGAATCAACGTAACGGTCGACGGAGTCAGTTACGTCGATCAGGTAGAGCCCCGGCTGCTGCTGGTGCACTACCTACGAGAGACCATAGGGAAGACCGGTACCCCCATTGGCTGCGACACCTCGAACTGCGGAGCGTGCACCGTCCTGATGGACGGCTCCTCGGTCAAGAGCTGCGCGGTGCTCGCCGTCCAGGCGGACGGATCGGATATTACCACCATAGAGGGCATAGCGGGCAGCGGGGGGAACGGGAGCGGGGCCGGCCACGAGCTGCATCCCCTGCAGCGGGCCTTCCACGAGGAGCATGCCCTGCAGTGCGGGTACTGCACGCCGGGCATGATCATGGCGGCCGCCGACCTGCTCCGCGACAACCCGCATCCCAGCGACGAGGAGATCCGCGAGGGGCTGGAGGGCAACCTCTGCCGCTGTACCGGGTACGAGAACATCGTCCGCGCCGTCCGGCGCGCGGCACAGGCGGGAGTCCAGGCATGACGGCGACGACGCAGACACCAGCAGCCGAGACACCAGTGGCCCAGATCGGGGCCGCCCGGCTCCGCAAGGAAGACGCCCGGCTGATCACCGGCCAGACCAACTGGACCGACAACCTCACCCTGCCCGGCATGCTGCACCTGGCCTTCCTGCGCAGCCCGTTCGCGCACGCGAAGATCAACAGCGTCGACGTCGCGGGCGCCCTGAACATCCCGGGCGTGGTCGCCGCGTTCTCCGGGGCCGACTTCGCGGCCGAGCAGGGCAGCCTGCCGTGCGCCTGGCCGGTGACCGAGGACATCGTGATCCCGGCGCACCCGGCGATGGCCGTCGACGAGGTCCGTTATGTCGGTGAGGCCGTGGCCGTCGTGGTCGCCCGGAACCGGTACATCGCCGCGGACGCGATCGCCGCGATCGACGTCGACTACGAGCCGCTGCTGCCCGTGCTGGACATCCGCACGGCCCTGGACGAGGGCTCGCCCCAGGTCCACGAGGCGGGCAACAAGAGCTACGAGTGGAACTTCGCCAATGGCGACCTCGACGCCGCGTTCCGGGACGCGCCCGTCGTGCTGGAGCGCAATTACCGCCAGCAGCGGCTGATACCCGAGGCGATGGAGCCGCGGGCGGTGGTCTGCTCGCCGCAGGGCGATGAGTACACCCTCTGGTCGGCCACCCAGGTCCCGCACGTGCTGCGCTTCCTGCTGGCGGCGATCACCGGCATCCCGGAGCAGAACCTCCGGGTGATCGCGCCGGACGTGGGCGGCGGCTTCGGCTCCAAGCTGCAGGTGACGGCCGAGGAAGAGCTCGCCCTGCTGATCGCGCGCAAGCTCGGCAAGCCGGTCAAGTGGACCGAGTCGCGCAGCGAGGGCAACATGACCACGCACCATGGCCGCGACCAGTGGCAGCGGATCAGGATCGCCGCCGACCGCGATGGCCGCGTTCGCGGCCTGTCCGTGGACCTGCTGGCCGACATGGGCGCTTACCTGATGCTGGTCACTCCGGGTGTCCCGCTGCTCGGCGCGTTCATGTACAACTCCATCTACAAGATGGACGCCTACTCATTCCGCTGCACCGGCGTGTTCACCACCAAGATGCCCACCGATGCCTACCGCGGCGCCGGCCGGCCCGAGGCCACCTTCGCGATCGAGCGGATCATGGACGACCTGGCGGCCGAGCTCGGCATCGAGCCGCTGGAACTGCGGGAACGGAACTGGATCAAGCACGAGGAGTTCCCGTACACGACGATCTGCGGCCTGACCTACGACTCGGGCAACTACGAGGCGGCGACGGCCAAGGCCAAGGAGCTGTTCGACTACGACGGGCTGCGCCGCGAGGCGGCGGAGCGGACCGCCCGCGGTGATTCCGTCCGCCTGGGCATCGGGATCTCCACGTTCACGGAGATGTGCGGGCTGGCGCCGTCGCGGGTCCTGGGCTCGCTGGCCTACGGGGCCGGCGGCTGGGAGCACGCCGCCATCCGGATGCTGCCGACCGGCAAGGTCGAGGTGGTGACCGGCTCCAGCGCGCACGGCCAGGGGCACGAGACGGCCTGGAGCCAGATCGTCTCCGACCAGCTCGGCATCCCGTTCGAGGACATCCGGGTGCTGCACGGCGACACCCTGGTCGCACCCAAGGGCATGGACACCTACGGCTCCCGGTCGCTGTCCGTCGGCGGCCTGGCGCTCGTATCGGCCTGCGACAAGGTCATCGAGAAGGCCAAGATCATCGCCTCGGCGATGCTGGAGGCGCCGCCGGACGACGTGGAGTTCTCCGGCGGGGTGTTCCGCTCCCGCAGTGCCTCTGAACACGGGGGATCGGGGGCGAGCAAGACCATCCAGGAGATCGCGCTGGCCACCTTCGCGGCCCACGACCTGCCCGAGGGCGTGGAGCCGTCGCTGGACTCGGACGCGACCTACGACCCGGACAACTTCTCCTTCCCGCACGGCACCCACCTGTGCGCGACCGAGGTCGACACCGAGACCGGCTTCGTGAAGATCCGGTCCTACGTGGCGGTGGACGACGTCGGAGTGGTGGTCAACCCGCTGATCGTCGAGGGCCAGGTCCATGGCGGCCTCGCCCAGGGCATCGCGCAGGCCCTGTACGAGGAGGGCGTCTACGACGACGAGGGCAACCTGGTCACGACGACGCTCGCCGACTACCTGGTGCCCTCGGCCTCCGACCTGCCGTCCTATGTGACGGCGCGCACGGAGAGCCCGGCGGCCAACCGGCTCGGCGTCAAGGGCGTCGGCGAGGCGGGCACGATCGCGTCCACGCCGGCGGTCGTGAACGCCATCATCGACGCGCTCCGGCCGCTGGGCGTCCGGGACGTGACGATGCCCTGCACGCCCGAGCGCGTCTGGCGGGCCATCGAGACGGCCCGCGGCACAGTGCAGGGAGCTAGCACAGTGCAGGGAGCTAGCACAGTGCAGGGAGTTAACGGAGGCTCACAGAGCGGAGATGTCGCATGATCCCGGCTAGCTTCGAGTACATCCGGCCCGGAACGCTGGATGACGCCATCGCGGCGCTGGCCGCCGGCGGCGACGACGCCAAGGTCATCGCCGGCGGCCAGAGCCTGCTGCCCCTGCTGCGGCTGCGGCTGGCCTATCCCGAGCTGCTGGTGGACGTCGGCGCGCTGGATGAGCTGCAGGGAATCAGCGACGCCGGCGACTGGCTGGTCATCGGGGCCGGGACCACGCACTACCGGGTCATGCACGACCCCCTGATCGCCGAGCACTGCGGCCTGCTGGCCCAGGCCACCGGCACGGTGGCCGACCCGGCCATCCGGCACCGCGGCACGCTGGGCGGCTCGCTGGTGCACGGCGACCCGGCCGGCGACCTGCCGGCGGTGGTCCTCGCGCTGGACGCGGTGCTCCTGGCCCGGGGGCCCGGCGGCGAGCGGGAAATCGCGGCCAGCGACTTCTTCGTCGACTACCTGACCACCGCGCTGGAGCCCAGCGAGGTCCTGACCGGGGTACGGGTGCCGAAGCTCGGACCCGACTGGGGCTATCGTTACGAGAAGTTCCATCGAACTGCGCAGTCGTGGGCCACGGTCGGCGTCGCTGCGCTGGCGAGGCGTTCCAACGGCCACGTGGCCGAAGCCAGGATCGGGCTGACCAATATGGGCCCAGTACCGGTCCGGGCATCGGCTACTGAATCGGCCATGGCGGGCGCGGAAGCCAGCGTCGGCGCGATCCGGGCCGCCGCGGCCGGGGCAGACGAGGGAACACAGCCACCGGCCGACCTGCACGGGGCGCCCGATTACCGGCGCCACCTCGCGCGGGTCCTGACCGGCCGGGCACTCGCAGCGGCGGCAGGAGTCTGACAGATGGAGCTCACGCACTCATTCACCGTCCCGGTTCCCCTGGACCAGGCGTGGGATGTGTTGCTTGATGTCGAGAAGGTGGCGCCCTGCATGCCGGGCGCCACCCTCGACTCAGTCACCGGTGACGAGATCACCGGCAAGATCAAGGTCAAGGTCGGGCCCATCTCGATGACGTACGCGGGCAAGGCCAAGTTCACCGAGCGCAACCGGGAAGCCGGCGTGGTGACGCTGGAGGCATCCGGCAAGGAGACCCGCGGCGCCGGCACCGCGTCGGCGTCGGTGCGCTCGGAACTCACCGGCCAGGGCAACGAGACGCATGTCACCGTCCTGACCAACCTGAACGTGACCGGCAAGCCCGCCCAGTTCGGCCGCGGCGTGCTGAGCGAGGTCGGCGGCAGGCTGATCGGCATTTTCGCGGATAACCTGGCCAAGCTGCTGGCGGCCGAGCCGCCCGCGGCCGGCGTGCCCGCCACCGGGGCGCTGCCGATCGAGGAGCTGGACCTGCCGCTGCGGGCCTACAACAGCCTGCGCCGCGAGGGCGTCCACACCGTCGGCGACCTGGCGGCCTGCACGCCGCAGCAACTGCTGGCGATCGACCACATCGGCCCCGCGTCGGTCGACGACATCCGGCAGCGGCTCGCCAGCCGGGGCCTGTCCCTGAGCGAAGCCCCGGCCGGGTCGCTGGACACGGCGCCCGGCGGCGCCCCCGCCGGTACCGCCGCCGCCAACGGCTCCGGGCCCGCCGGAACCGCCGCCGGCCCGCGGGAGACTCCCCCGGCCCGGCTCCGGCCCGTTCCGGCGGCTCCGGCCGGGGCGCCGTCCTGGCAGGCCAACGACGAGGCCATCGACCTGCTCAGCGTGGCCGGGCTCCCGGTGCTCAAGCGGGCGATCCCCGTGGCGGCCGGCGTCGTGGCCATCGCCGTCGTGGTGGTCAGCATCCGGCGCGTGCGCCGCCGTTCGCGCGGCTAGCGGTAAGGCAGGCCGACGTCGGCCGAAGCTCACCCTGCGTGGATGATGCCTCACATTGTGTTAAACGATCTACTGGGCGATGTCATCACCGCACGATCCAAGGGAGGCTTTCATGCCCGCAGCTACGCCTGTGCTCGACACGCTGATCGATATCAACACCACGTCGATCGAGCACAGTCACCTCATGCCACGAGAGTTGATGCTCGCCAGGATCGCCGCCCTGGTGGCCGTCGATGCCCCGCCAGCGTCCTACCTAGCGAACGCCGGCGCCGCCGCCGACAGCGGCATTACCGAGCAGGACGTTCAGGACGTCCTGATCGCCGTGGCCCCGGTGGTTGGTACGGCGAAGGTGGTGTCAGCCGGCGGGAACGTGATGCGGGCGCTGGGCTTCGCGATCACGGTCGCTGAGGCGGACCTCGGCACCTGAGTCGCGAATGTGCCAAGGCGAGCGCGGCCGGGCAGCCAATGCTGATACAGGCCCGGCCGCGCTCGCTGGCGCAGTTAGCGGGCGATGAACTTCCGGGCTACCCGGCCGACCCCGTTAACTCTGGGGTGCACCGGGTAACGGGTGAGATCAGGGGCCTGGAGTTAGGGTGGTACCTGTGACGCCATTTTCCACAGATCGGGCATATGCGGAAGCAATGGACGCGGAGGATCAGCTCGCCGCGTTCCGGGATCGGTTCGTGCGCGACGACCGCGAGCTGATCTACCTGGACGGGAACTCCCTGGGCCCGCTGCCGGTGCGCAGTCAGGCGCGGATCGCCGAGGTGGTCGACCAGGACTGGGGCGTCGGCCTCGTGCGGTCCTGGCAGAACTGGATCGGGCTGCCCCGGCAGGCCGGCGACATGCTGGCCGAGCATCTGCTCGGCGCGGCGCCGGGCCAGGTCCTGGTGTCCGACTCGGTCACGGTCAACCTGTACAAGCTGGCGTCGGCGGCGCTGGACGCCCAGCGCGGCCGCGACGTGATCATCACCGACGACGACAACTTTCCCACCGATCGCTATGTCCTGGAGGGAATCGCGGCGCAGCGCGGCTGCGAGCTGCGGCTGCTGCACACCGACCCGGACGAGGGTGTCGCGGCGCAGACGCTGGCCGAGGCGCTGGACGACCGGGTCGCGCTGGTGAGCCTGTCGCATGTCGCCTACCGCAGCGGCGCCCTGGTCGACATGGCCGGGCTGACCGACCTGGTGCACCGGGCCGGCGGCCTGGTCATCTGGGATCTGTGCCACGCGGTGGGGTCGGTGCCGGTCGAACTGGACGCGGCGGGCGCCGACCTGGCCGTCGGCTGCACCTACAAGTACGTGAACGCCGGCCCCGGCGCCCCGGCGTTCCTGTATGTCCGCGAGGACCTGCAGGACCGGCTGCGCCAGCCGATCTGGGGCTGGTTCGGCCAGCGGGACCGGTTCGCCATGGGGCCCAGCTACGACCCGGCGCCGGGCATTGACGCGTTCGCCACCGGCACCCCGCAGATCATCGGGACGGTCGCCGTCGAGGAAGGCACCCGCCTGCTCGGCGAGGCCGGCATCGACCGGCTCCGGGCCAAGAGCATGGCGCTGACGAGCTACCTGATCGGCCTGGCCGACGAGTGGCTGGCGCCGCACGGCTTCGCCCTGGCCTCGCCCCGCGCCGACGACCGGCGCGGCGGGCACGTCACCTTCCGCCACCCCGAGGCCTTCCGGATCAGTCAGGCGCTGATCCGGGAGAAGGTCATCGGCGACTACCGCACGCCGGACCGGCTGCGGCTCGGCCCGGCGCCGATCACGACCAGCTTCACCGACGTCTGGGGGGCCCTGGACAAGCTCCGGCAGATCGCGGCGGACAAGACCTACGACGACCTGCCCGACGACCTGCCCGCCGAGCCCTCCGAGGTGACCTGACCACGGTTACCTCGCCGGGCCGGCTACTCCCACTCGATGGTGCCCGGCGGCTTGCTGGTCACGTCGAAAACCACGCGGTTGATCTCGGGCACCTCGTTGGTGATCCGGGTCGAGATCGTGGCCAGCACCTGATCCGGCAGCCGCGCCCAGTCGGCCGTCATCGCGTCCTCGCTGGTGACCGGCCTGAGCACGACCGGGTACCCGTAGCTGCGGCCATCGCCCTGGACCCCGACCGACCGGACATCGGCCAGCAGGACCACGGGGCATTGCCAGATCTCGCGGTCCAGGCCCGCCCGGGACAGTTCCTCGCGGGCGATGGCATCGGCCGCCGCGGCGATCCGCAGCCGCTCGGCGGTGACCTCCCCGACGATCCTGATCGCCAGGCCCGGCCCCGGGAACGGCTGCCGCCAGACGATCTCGGGCGGCAGGCCCAGCTCGGCACCGACCTGGCGGACCTCGTCCTTGAACAGCGCGCGCAGCGGCTCGACCAGCTCGAAGCCCAGGTCCTCCGGGAGGCCGCCGACGTTGTGATGAGACTTGATGTTGGCCGTGCCGGTCCCGCCGCCGGACTCCACCACGTCGGGATAGAGGGTGCCCTGGACGAGGAAGGACACCTCGCCGCCCGCGGCTCCGGCCTCGGCGGTGATCTCCCGCGCCGCCTGCTCGAACGCCCGGATGAACTCCCGCCCGATGATCTTCCGCTTCTGCTCGGGGTCGGTCACCCCTGCCAGCGCGGCCAGGAACACCCCGGCGGCGTCGACCACCTTCAGATCGACGCCGGTGGCGGCGACGAAATCCTTCTCGACCTGCTCCGCCTCGCCGGTCCGCAGCAGCCCGTGGTCGACGAAGACGCAGGTCAGCTGGTGTCCGATGGCCCGCTGGACCAGCGCGGCCGCCACCGCCGAGTCCACCCCGCCCGACAGCCCGCAGATCGCCCTGGCCCCGCCCACCTGCGCCCGGATCCGGCCGGTCTGCTCCTCGATGACGCTGTGGGTCGTCCAGGTCGGCTCGCATCCGGCGGCGGCCAGGAAGCGGCGCAGGATCTCCATCCCGTGCTCGGTGTGCAGGACCTCGGGATGGAACTGCACCCCGTACAGGCTCCGGTCCGGATCCTCGGCCGCGGCCACCGGCGTGGCCGCGGTCCGCGCGGTCACGGCGAAGCCGGGCGGCGCGACGGCGCAGGTGTCACCGTGCGACATCCACACCTGCTGGCTGGCTGGCAGTCCGCCGAGCAGGACTGCCGCGCCCGTGCCGCCGCCACCCCCCGCGCCCCCGTTACCTGCCTTGGCCCCGTCACCGCCCTGGCTTCCGGCGCCCGTCAGGTCCAGCGCCGTGGCGCCGTACTCGCCGCCGCCGGTCCGCGCCACGGTGCCGCCCAGCCCGGCCACCATGAGCTGGAAGCCGTAGCAGATGCCGAGGATCGGCACGCCCGCCGTGAGCAGGCCCTCCGGGGCGGGCGGCGCGCCCGCCGCGTAGACCGACGACGGGCCGCCGGACAAGATGATCGCCGTCGGCCGCAGGGCCATCATCTGCTCGGTGGACATGGTGCTCGGGACGATCCGGGAGTACACGTGGCACTCGCGGACCCGGCGGGCGATGAGCTGCGCGTACTGGGCCCCGAAGTCCACCACCAGGACGCGGCTGGCTTCCAGGGCTGCGCCTTCCAGAGCGGTGCCCGAAGCGGGACCCATGCCCAATTCGCTGGTCATGACCGGTAAACCCCCAGGAACGCCCCAGCATGCGGCAGCGCGTGCAAGTGCGGCGCGCAGTCGCCCAGTCTAGTGGGCCGCCGCGCCTGGTTCCCTGGGCGTCTCGGCGGCGGACGCGCCGGCCGTCGCGTCCAGGCCGTCCGGCCCGGCCGAGCCAGCCGATCCGGCCGAGCCCGTCGAGCCCGTCGAGCCCGTCGAGCCCGTCGAGCCCGTCGAGCCGGGCGATCCGGGCGAGCCGGGCGATCCGGCCGGGCCCACGCGCACCCGCGCGATCCGCCGCCCGTCCAGCTGGGTCACCGTCAGCCTGCGCCCGGCTATCTCGGCCGACTCGCCATCGCCCGGCAGGTGTCCCAGGGCGGAGAGCAGGTAACCGGCCACCGTCTCGTACGGGCCCTCGGGCAGCTCGACCCCGGTCTGCTCGGCGAACTCGTCCAGGTTCAGCAGGCCGTCCACCTCGATCTGCCCGCCCTGGAGCTGCCGCGGCCGGCTCTTCTCGGCGTCGTATTCGTCCTGAATGTCCCCGATGAGCTCCTCGACCAGGTCCTCGAGGGTGACGATGCCGGCCGTGCCGCCGTACTCGTCGACCACGATCGCCAGGTGCGCGCGGTCCCGGCGCATCTCCGACAGCGCCGACAGGACCGTCTTGCTGATCGGCAGGAACTTCACCGGCCTGCAGAGCTCGCCGACGCGCTGGGCGGGGGTGTCGCGCCGGGGATCCAGGAGGTCCCGGGCGTGCACGAAGCCGATCACGTCATCGGAGGAGTCCTGGTACACCGGGAACCGCGAGTAGCGCGCGTCGGCCGCCGTCGCCGCGGCCTCGGCCAGCGGCATGACGGCCGACAGGAACTCGACCTCGGTGCGCGGAACCAGAACCTCGCGGATCTGCCGCTTCCCCGCGTTAAACACCTCGCTGACGATGCTGCGCTCGTCGACGCCGAGAGCCTGATTCCCGGCCACCATATCGCGCAGTTCCTCGTCGGTCATGACGCCGCGGCCGGCCCGGGGGTCGCCGCCGAATATCCGTACCACCACGTTCGTGCAGTTCGACAGCAGCCAGACGATCGGGGTCGCCAGCGCCGCGATCCGGTCGATGACCGGGGCTGCTGTTAGCGCGACGCGTTCGGCCCGCTGCAGCGCGAGGCGCTTGGGGGCCAGTTCGCCGAAGACCAGCGTGAAGAACGAGATCACCAGGGTGACGACGACGATCGCGACCACCGTGGCCACGCCTCGCGGCAGCAGCGGGACCAGCGAGTCCTGGAGTCGGCCGGCCAGCAGGTCGGCGCCGAAGGCCCCCGACAGCAGGGTCGCGAGGGTCACGCCGATCTGGACCGCGGACAGGAACCGGTTGGGGTCTTGCGCGAGCCTGGCCGCCCGCTGGCCCTTCTTCCCCCGCCTGGCCAGCGCGCGCACCTGGCCTTCCCGGAGGGAAACCAGAGCCATCTCCGCGCCCGCGAAGAAGCCCCCGATCAGGATGACGGCCAGGACAAGGAGAATGTCCCAGCCGACGCCATTCACGTCTGGATCCCCGACCTCATTCTCGGCCGGGCGCGACGACTGCCGTTCTCGGCGGCCATCGGCCCCGGCGGGCGCCGCGGCACCCCGGCGGTATCCGGTCAGTCTACGCAGCCACGGGAAGGTCGGCGAGCCAGGCCAGCGGCGTCATCGCCGTCACGTTACGATTCTGGCAGAACATCCTGGTTCGTTCCGCCGTCTGAGGGGGCCGACAATGGTGGCCGGAGCACTTGACGCTGGAGTTCATGACGACGCTGTCGCGATCGCCGAGGAGATGGCCCGGCTGCGGCACGCGATCCACCGCGATCCCGAGATCGGCACCGACCTGCCCCGGACGCAGGCGAAGGTGCTGGCGGCCCTGGACGGGCTCCCGCTGGAGATCACCACCGGCCGCGGCCTGAGCTCGGTGACCGCCGTGCTGCGCGGCGGCCGGCCCGGCCAGACGGTGCTGCTGCGCGGCGACATGGACGCGCTGCCGGTGACCGAGCGCAGCGGCGTTCCGTACTCCTCGCAGGTGGCCGGGGTCATGCACGCGTGCGGCCACGACCTGCACACCGCGATGCTGGCCGGGGCCGCCCGGCTGCTGTGCGCGCGCCGGGAGCAGGTGCCCGGCAACGTCATCTTCATGTTCCAGCCGGGCGAGGAGGGCCTGCATGGCGCACGGCAGATGATCGAGGAGGGCGTGCTCGACGCCGCCGGGGAACGGCCGGTCGCCGCCTACGCCCTGCACGTCATCTCGGGCATCCACCCCACCGGGGTCTACTGGGGCCGTCCTGGCCCGATGCTGGCCGCCGCCGACACGCTGGAGGTCACCGTGCACGGCCGGGGCGGTCATGCGTCCTCGCCGAGCCACGCCGCCGATCCCATCCCCGCCACCTGTGAGATCGTGACCGCGCTGCAGACCCTGGTCACCCGGCGTTTCGACGTGTTCGACCCGGTCGTGATCACCGTCGGGAGCCTGCACGCCGGGACGACCAACAACGTGATTCCCGACGACGCCCGGTTCTCCGCCACGATCCGGTCGTTCTCCGCGGCGGCGCGGGCGGCGGCCCGGTCCGCCACGCTGCGCCTGATCCGGGAGATCGCCGCGGCCCACGGGCTCACCGCCGACGCCGAGCTCATCGAGGGGTACCCGGTCACGGTCAACGACGCCGCGGAGCTCGCCTTCGCCGAGCGGGCCGTCGGCGAGACGTTCGGCGCGCAGCGGTTCGTCCGGGCGGCGAACCCCGACACCGGCGCGGAGGACTTCTCCTACGTGCTGGAGAAGGTGCCCGGCGCCTTCGTCATGCTGGGCGCGTGCCCGCCGGGCGCCGACGCCGCGACGGCCCCGTCCAATCACTCCGCCGAGGCGGTCTTTGATGATGCCGTCCTGGCCGACGGCACGACGCTGTACGCGGAACTGGCCCTGCGCCGCCTGGCGGCTGCCGCCGGCCAGATCCCGGGCGAGTCATAACGGAAAACCAGCCGCCGGCCTGCCCCGGGCCAGCCAGGCTCAGGTGCGCTCAGGGTGCGAACGCGCTGGCGTCGGTCCGGCAGGTCGCGTTCCCGGTGATGCCGCCGAAATTCTGCGCGAGGCTGCCGACCGAGGCGGTGGCGGACGGCGTGGCGGAGGCCGCGGGCGACGGCGTGGTGGTCAGCCCGGTGAAGCTGGAGCCGAGGATGAGGTCGACGGTCCCCGCGGTGACGGTGGAATCCTGCTGCAGCGTCGCGCCGGGGATCTGGGCCGCCAGGGTCCGGGCCTGCGGGAGATCGGCCGGCGACGGGTACTCGATCACCGAGCCGGTGTAGGAACTGGCCGCGTCGCTGGCGCCCAGGACGTGGAACCCGCGAGCCGTCAGGCTCGCCGCCGTGTTGCCCGCCAGGCTCGGCGTGGTCGTCCCGTTCAGCACCTCGACCATGACGTTGGCGGGGGCGACGGTCTCCACGACCGTGCGGCCAGGGCGGGTGGAGCTCTTGGACTTGCCCTTGCCCTTCGACTTAGCCTTCTTCGGCAGCGTCGTGTCGTGAGCGATCGCTGAGAACAGCGCCTGGTCAGCGGGCTCGACGAACTCGACCTGCGCCGGCTGCGGCGGGTAGGTCTGCGTGGCGGCCTCGATGAACTGGACGTCCTTGCTGGTCAGGCCCCGGAAGCTCTCGGCGATCTGCAGCAGGTCGGTCTGAGTGAGCCCGCGGTCGGTCGCGTAGACCGCGCGCGCGGCGTCGTCGACCACCGGCAGCAGCTTGGTGGGGTCCGACAGCAGGCCACTGTGCAGGATCCCGCGCAGCATCTCGGCCAGCAGGAGGTCGTCGCGGTTGATCCGCTTGAGGTCCGTGCCGTCGGCGATGGCGTACCTGGCCCGCCAGAACTCCAGGAAGGTCAGGCCGTTGATGTGGTGCTCGCCGGCGGTGATGTTCAGCCCGGAACGCGAGTCGTGGATGGTAGCAGGGACGCAAACGTTGACGCCGCCGACATCATTGACCACCTTCACGACGCCGGTGAATTCCACCTGGATGAAGTGATCGAGATGGATCCCGGTGACCTGCTCGACCGTTTTCCACAGGCACGACGGGCCGCCGTGGGAGAGCGTCTGGTTGACCTGCACGACCGCCGCGGGGTCGTTGACCTGGCCCGGCAGGCCGCTGGCGGCCGCGCAGCCATACTGCGGGACCATCGTGTCCCGCGGGATGTTCAGCACGGTCGCCTGATGGCGGCCCGGCGAGATGTGGACGACCATGATGGTGTCGGAGCAGCCGCAGCCCTGCGAGCCGACGTGCAGCACGAACTGCTCATGCCGGCTCAGCCCGACGCGGCTGTCGGAGCCGAAGACCAGGATGTTCAGCGCGTTGTTGTACTTGGGCGGCCGGTGGCCGAGGCCGGTGACCGCATCGTGGTGGATACCGTTCCAGATTTCCCGGTACTTGACGTAACCGACCAGCGCCCCGGCGACCAGGACCACCACGAGGACAGAAGAGACCCAGGCAGAGACCACGAAGGCCGTCGACCGCCGCGGACGGCCGCCGTGCCCAGGCGGCCGTCCGCTAACGCCCGCCGCCTCGCGGCGGCCCCTCCCCCTCATGCGCATGAGCCCCTCACCAGCCGAACACGGGAACAGCCGACAGGTTCCCGCCATGCTACGTGCGGACCTGCGCTAAAGGCGGCCGACGGTCGGAACACGCGGCCGTGTGCAGGCGCTCATTTTGCCTGCACCATAGCAACGGGCCCGTTAGCGGCACGTTTATCGGCTGGTCATCCCTATGCGAGCGGCACGGCGGCTACCGGCTGGCCCCGCTACCAGCTGCCCCCGTTACCAGCTGGCCCCCGTTACAGGCTGGCCACGTCGGCCTGCTTGGCGCGGACGGCATCGGCCGCCGCCCGCAGCCCGGCTAGCTCGGTCGGCGTGAGCTCGCGCTCGACGATCCGCCGGATGCCGGCCGACCCGACCTCCGCCTCGACGCCCAGGTAGACGTCCGAGATTCCGTACTGGCCGGTCATCCAGGCGCAGACCGGCAGCACGGCACCGGAATCCTCCGCGACCGCGCGGGCCATCCGGGCCGCGGCGGCCGACGGGGCGTAGTAGGCCGACCCGGTCTTGAGCAGGCCGACGATCTCCGCGCCGCCGTTACGAGTCCGCTCGACCAGGGCGTCGATGTCCGCCGCCGGCAGCAGGTCGGCCAGCGGCTTCCCGCCGACCGTGCAGGCCGACGGGACCGGCACCATCGTGTCGCCGTGCGAGCCGAGAGTCAGGGTACGCACGGAGCCGACCGGCACCCCGAGGCGCTCGGCCACGAAGTAGCTGAACCGGGCGGTGTCGAGCATGCCGGCCTGGCCCATGACCTGGCTGGCTGGGAACCCGGACACCTTGGCGGCCAGCGCCGTCATCTCGTCGAGCGGGTTAGACACGACGATGAGCACCGCCTCGGGCGCGTGCTTGACCACCTGCTCGGCGACGCTCCGGACGATCTTGGCGTTCACCCCGATCAGGTCCATCCGGCTCATGCCTGGCTTGCGCGGCAGGCCGGCGGTGATCACCACGACGCCCGAGCCCGCGATGGCCTCGTAGCCCTCGCCGCCCGGGCCGGTGGTCTGGCCGGTCACCTTGGTCTCGAAGCCCTCGACCGGGCGAGACTGGTTCATGTCGAGCGCCAGGCCCTCGGGCTTGCCCTCGACGATGTCGGTCAGGACGACCTCATCGAAGATGTCGTACTCAGCCAGCCGCTGCGCCGTGGTCGAGCCGTAGAACCCGGCCCCGATCACCGATACCTTGCCTGTGCGGGCCATTCCCGTAATCTCCCTATTCGCGTGTGTCAGCTTGGTCAGGACTGCGCTGGTCAGGACTGCCAGGACTGGGCAGCCGCGGCGCGCAGGTTGTCGTCCAGCGCCGCCAGGAACTGCTCGGTGGTCAGGAAGGGCGTGTCCTTACCGACCAGCAGCGCGAGGTCCTTGGTCATCTTGCCGCTCAGCACGGTGTCCACGCAGACCCGCTCCACCGTCTGTGCGAACGCGGTCACCTCCGGGGTGCCATCCAGCTTGCCTCGGTGGGCCAGGCCCTGCGTCCAGGCGAAGATGGAGGCGATCGGGTTGGTCGAGGTGGGCTTGCCCTGCTGGTGCTGGCGGTAATGGCGGGTAACGGTCCCGTGCGCCGCCTCAGCCTCTACCGTCCGCCCGTCCGGCGTCATGAGCACGCTGGTCATCAGGCCAAGCGAGCCGAAGCCCTGCGCGATGATGTCGGACTCCACGTCCCCGTCGTAGTTCTTCAAGGCCCAGACGATGCCGCCGTTGCCCTTGATGACCTGAGCCACCATGTCGTCGATGAGCCGGTGCTCGTAGATGACCCCGGCCGCCTCGTACTCGGCCTTGAACTCGGACTCGAAGATCTCGGCGAAGATGTCCTTGAAGCGCCCGTCGTAGGCCTTGAGGATGGTGTTCTTGGTGGACAGGTACATCGGGTAGCGCCGGTCCAGCGCGTAGCGCATGGTGGCCCGGGCGAAGTCCGCGATCGAGTCGTCGAAGTTGTACATCCCCATCGCCACGCCGCCACCCGGGAACTTCGCGACCTCCAGGTCGATGGGCTGGCCGTCGGCGTCGTCGGGGGTATAGGAGATGCGGACCTCGCCGGGGCCGCGCACGACGAAGTCGGTGGCGCGGTACTGGTCGCCATGGGCGTGGCGGCCGATGATGATGGGATCGGTCCAGCCGGGCACGAACCGCGGGATGCTCGAGATCACGATCGGCTCGCGGAACACGACGCCGCCCAGGATGTTGCGGATGGTGCCGTTCGGCGAGCGCCACATCTTCTTCAGCCCGAACTCGGCCACCCGGTCCTCGTCGGGGGTGATCGTGGCGCACTTCACGCCGACGCCGTACTGCTTGATCGCGTTCGCGGAGTCGATGGTGATCTGGTCGTCGGTGGCGTCCCGGTTCTCGATCGACAGGTCGTAGTACTTCAGGTCGATATCCAGGTAGGGCAGGATCAGCTGGTCCTTGATGAACTGCCAGATGATTCTGGTCATCTCGTCGCCGTCGAGCTCAACGACGGGATTGGTCACCTTGATCTTGGACATGCCGCTGCATTCCTTCCACACGCCTGCGCCACTGCAATGGCGGATACTTGTCCGGGCTGGGGGCCCGCGTCATCTGATCCTGCCCGCGGCCTGGCTGGCCCGCGCCACCGGGCCCGGCCTGGGCCAGCCAGGTCACGCGGGTCACGCCGGAGCGGGGAACACCAGTCCCGCGACCAGCAGGCCGATGCCCAGGGCGGCGAACGCCGCGACGTCAGCGAGCCGTCCCCGCGAGCCGAGCATTCCCGCCCGGCTCTCCGGTAGCCCTAGCCTGGCCGCGGCCGCCACCAGCAGCACGCCTGCAATCACCAACGTACCGCTACGGACATCCCGCTCGCCGATGCGGATCCACAGCAGGCCCAGGCCGACCCCGCACAGGGCGATCCCGTAGGGCACCTGGTCCAGCCGCGAACGGGCGGCCCCGCCGCGGGTGGCCTCGCTACGGGTGGCCTGCGCCGAGTGCGCCGCGGCCCGGCGCTCCTTCTCCAGGCGCGCGGCCGCCTTGGCCGAATGCTTCACCGCGTCTCCCCCGTATCCCGCGTGTCCCGCGTATCCAGCGGGACCCAGGTCAGCCTGCTCTCGCCGATGTACTCGCTGTCCGGCCTGATCAGGCGGTTGTCGGCATGCTGCTCGATGATGTGGGCCGTCCACCCGGCCATCCGGGAAACCGAGAAGACCGGGGTGAACAGGTCGGTCGGGATGCCGAGGTAGTGGTACACCGTGGCGGCGTAGAAGTCGACGTTCGGGTACAGGCCCTTCTCGGCGGCGACGACCTCTTCCATCCGCCGCGACATCTGGTAGAAGGTATCGTCGCCGACCGTCGCGGCGAGTTCCGCCGACAGCTTCCGCAGGACAGTGGCGCGCGGATCCTCGCCCTTGTACACGCGGTGCCCGAACCCCATGATCTTCTCGCCCCGGCGCAGGCGGTCCGTCACCTGAGCGCTCACCGCCTCTAGCGGGTCGCCGCCCGCGGAACGCCTGATGGCCTCAAGCCCGCGCATGACCTGCTCATTCGCGCCGCCGTGCAGCGGCCCCTTGAGCGTGGCGAGAGCCGCGACCACGGCCGAGTGCATGTCCGACAAGGTGGCCGCGCAGACCCGGGCGGCGAACGTCGATGCGTTCATGGTGTGGTCGGCGTGCAGCACCAGGCAGGTGTCGAAGATCTCCGCCGCGCGGGGCTCCGGGTGATAGCCGGTGAGCTGCAGCAGCAGGTTAGCGGCCACGCCGAGGCCCGGATCGGGCTCGGGCACGGGCTTGCCCGTGCGAACCGCCTCGTAGGCCGCCACCAGGACCGGCTGCTGGGCGGTCAGCCGGGCGGCCTTGCGCTGGTTCGGCTCGCTTTCATTGGATCCGGAGTCCGGGTCGTCGGCGCTGGCCAGCGAGACCAGGCTGCGCAGGGCCTCCATCGGGTGCTGCGCCCGCGATACCGCCGGCACGCTGGCGGTGACCAGCGGGCCCAGCGCCCGGCCGGCGGCCAGCTCCGCGCGGTAGCCGGCCAGCTCGCCGCGGCCGGGCGGTGCTCCGCGCTGCAGGAGGTAGGCGATCTCCTCGAAGGTCGCGGCCCCGGCCAGCTGATTGATGTCGTAGCCGCGATAGGACAGCCGCCCGGCCTTGCCGTCGATATCACTGAGCGCTGTCGAGGCGGCCACCACATCGGCCAGCCCTCTCGACGGCTTTTCCGCCATATGTTTCCTCCTGGACGCCCGCTCCGGAAGTGTACTTCCGTGTCGTCCCTCCCGGCATGCCCGCCTCACCCCAGCGCCACGCACGGGGCGGCCGGGATCAGGCGCGCCGCGCGGCAGCCAGGGCCGGATGTCAAGGTCGGGATAGCAAGATGCGGCGCGCAGGGTAGAACGCGCTATCGGCCGGGTAACTCAGAGGTGACATATCGGTGGCTGCTGCGACAGGCGGGAGAAACGTTCATGGAGTGCCCCTACATCCGGGTCGAGGACAGCGGGGCGACCATTCCGCTGCTCCAGGATGTGACGACGGTCGGCCGCGGCAGGTTCGTCGACGTGCAGCTGGCTGACCCCAGCGTGTCCATGCTGCATGCCGAGATCGTCCGCCGCGGGCCGTATGTGTACGTGACCGATCTGGGATTATCGCGCAACGGAACCCGGGTCAACGGGCGGCTGGTGGCCAGGCGGCTGCTGGCCAGCGCCGACGTGCTCACCTTCGGGTCGGCCCGCTGCCGGATCGGCGGGATCGCCGGCGAGGAGCTGAGCGCCGACGCCGAGCTGCGCCGGCCCGCCGCCCCTGAGCTGACGAGACGGGAACTCGACGTGGTCACCTCGCTGTGCCGGCCGGCGCTGTCCGACGAGGCGTTCGTGGCCCCGGCGACGGCCCGCCAGATCGCCGTGGACCTGGTCGTGACCGAGGCGGCGGTCAAGCAGCACCTGCTCCGGCTCTACCAGAAGTTCCGGATTCCCGAGGGGCTCAACCGGCGCGTCCGGCTAGCCAACGAGGTGGTGGCCCTCGGCCTGGTGCGGCCGATGCCGCGGCCCGCGCTCCCCGAGCGCGTGCTGCCCGTGCCAAGCCAGCCCGTGCCAAGCCAGCCTGTGGTTGCGCCAGCCGTGCCCGCCCAGGCTGTGCCCGCCCAGCTCAGCCCGGCAGCGCAGCTCAGCCCGGCTGAAGCTATCCCGGTCCCCGCTGTCCCGGCCCAGGCCGTCCCCGCGCAGGCCAGCTAGCCGAACGGCCAGATCCCCCACCGCTTGGCGAGCTGGAGCAGGCTGAGCCGGCCGGGGTGCAGCAGCCCGTGCGGGACCAGCGTGAAGTGCGGCTGCAGGTTGAGGTGGTTGGCGGGCCAGAAGAACGGCGGCAGCGAGAACGCCGCGGACAGCACGCCGACGGCGAGCGCCGCCATCCCGATGAACACGACCACCGCGCTCGCGGGGCTGTCGGTGATCGCCCCGAAGAACTTGCTCAGCGGGCGGCGGCACCGGCTGGATCCCGGCCCGAGTCCGTAGCAGGCGACCAGCGCGCCGGCCGCGTAGGCGCCGGCCCGGGGCAGCGGGTGGCCCGGCAGCGCCACGAAGGTGATCGCGGCGGCGGCCGCGGCGAACAGCAGCGCCAGCGGCAGCATCAGCACCAGGCGCAGCACCGAGCGGAAGACCGCGAAGGGGAGATACGCGAGGATCGCCGCCGAATCGGCCGGGCGAGGGCCCTGCCGCGAGCGCCGCCGTCCCAGCCAGGAGCTGGTCAGGTCGGCGGATCGCAGCGTCATCAGGCCCAGCAGCGAGCCGACGGTCCCGGCGACCGGCAGCAGCACGCTGGCGGCGATGGCCGTGGCGATCACCGCCAGCACCAGCGGCCGCCGGGCCGACCGTGGCCGGTCGGCGCTCCGGTCGGCGCTCCGGTCGGCTGAGCGGCTGGGCGGCTGGGCGAACGGCGGGCTACCGGGCTCCTGGTCCCACGGCTGCAGCTCCCCCGGCGCCGCGGGCTGACCGTAATTGACGGGCGGCAGCAGGTCCGCGAAGCTATCCGGCGACCGGGAGGCCAGCTCCCTGGTGCCGCCCGGGCGGTCGGACGGCGGCGGGCCGGCCCCGCCCATCGCCACGCCGACCCCGCCGGCCACGGCACCTGCCTGCCGGGCGGCAGCCCCCCAGCCGACCGGGGCGACGCCCGGCCCGCCGGCCAGCAGCCGCCCGGCGGGCAGGTCGCCCCTGGTGACGCCGACACTGCCGCCAGGCGGCGGGATCGTGGTGGCCTGCCCGGGGACCAGCGCGGCCGGATCCAGCCCGCCGGCGCGATCGGCCAGGTCGGCGGCGGTGGGCCGCCGGGCCGGATCGCGGGCCAGCGCGTGCAGGACCAGCGGCATGAGAGGGGCCGGCATCGCCGCCAGGTCGGGCTGGCCGTTAACGATCCGGTAGAAGATCGCCTCGAAGGAGCCCGACCCGAACGGAGGCCGCCCGGTCGCGGCGAAGGCCACCGTGGCCGCCCAGGAGTGGACGTCGGCCGCCGGCCCGCTCGGGCTGCCCTCGATCACTTCGGGCGCCAGGTAGCCGGGGGTGCCCATGAACATTCCGGTCATGGTCAGCCGCGTCGAGTCCGGTGCCTGCGCGATGCCGAAGTCGATCACGACCGGCTGGCCGTTGACGATCATGACGTTCGCGGGCTTGAGATCCCGGTGCACGACTCCGGCCGCGTGCACTGCGGTCAGCGCGCTGGCCAGGCCGCGGGCCAGCGCGAGCAGGGCCGGACCAGTGATCGGCCCGTCCTGGGCGACCACCTCCTCGACCGTGCGGCCGGGGACGTACCGGGTCACGATGTAGGGCGGATCGCTGTCGACGCTGGCGTCGATCACCTCGGCCACGAACGGGCTGTGCACCCGGCGCATGGTGTCGAACTCGCGGGCGAGCCGCCGCCGGGCCATCATGTCGCCCGGCACGCCCCGACGCAGCGCCTTGACCGCGACCAGGCGATCGCTCGGGTCGGTGGCCAGGTAGACGACGCCCATCCCGCCCTCGCCCAGCCGCTCGCGCAGGCTATACGGCCCGAGGCGCCCGGGGCTTCGTTCCTCCTGCACGGTCATGACCCAACAGCCTACGGATGCTTGGCTCACATGAGGAGCACGAACGCAGCCAAGTTGCCGATCGCCCGGGAGGTTCCCGGGTAATCGCCGCTAGTGTCGCGGGTCGTCAATCGGCGGCTGTCAGCCCGCATCCGGCGCCAGCTGAGGTCGCACCACGGTGATATCCGTCGTGGCGAAGTCGTCGCCGGTGCACAGCACGGGGTACCCGGTCCGCTCGGATCTGCATCACTACATCATGATGAAGTGAAGTTATGCTACTGGCATGCGCACCACACTCGACATTCCTGATGATCTTCACGCTCAGGCGGTCGCGATCGCCAGAGATACCCATCAGTCGTTGAGCCAGACCGTCGCCGGGCTTATCCGCCGGGGACTCGGCTCAGGCAAGCCTGGTGCGATAGCTAGAAGCGCTCGCACCGGCCTGCCCGTCGCGCACCTCGGCAGGACAATCACCACCGAGGACGTCAGGCGACTGGAGGACGACGATCAGTGACCGTCCTCCTCGACGCGAACGTGCTCATCGCTCTGCTCGTCGACGATCACGTCCACCATGTGGCCGCTGAGAACTGGTTTGTCGGCATCAGCGGAGACTTCGCGACCTGCCCGATAACCCAGGGCAGCCTCATGCGCCTGCTCATCCGCGAAGGCCAGTCGGCCGCCACCGCGCAAGCAGTTCTCAACGGGGTCACCGCCGACCGGCGGCACGAATTCTGGCCCGACGATGTCGGTTATGCCCAGGTTCGCATTCAGGGGATCATCGGCCCTCGCCAGGTAACCGACGCTTACCTGGCCCAGCTCGCCCGGGCCCGGGGTTCCCGGCTCGCCACGTTCGACCAGGCGATGGCTAGGCTGCACGATGACGTGGCCGACCTGGTCCCGGACAGCTGACGGCTAGCCGCCGGCCACCAGGCGGCGCAGCGCCTGCGCGGCGGCCGCGTTCTGGTCGGCGTGGGTCATGAGGGCCCGGGCCAGCTCCGCCACCCACTGGCCGAGCTGAACGGGCTGGCGGGAGAGCACGACTCCGCGCACCTCGCGGCAGATCTCGGCGGCGGGCGCGCCACGCTGCACGCCGAGGGTCATCACCTGGTCACCGAGCCGGACGGTGACTTTCGAGACGGTGCCGGGCCGCCCGTGCATGCGATCGGACACGGACCGCTCCCGGTCGACCACGACGCAGCCCGGCGGCAGCGCCTCGCCGAGTGACTCGGTCAGCACCCGGGCATAGATGGCGACATCGCTGCTGTCGGCGCGCAGCGCCGCCATCAGCATGTCGAGCGACACTTCGCCGCTTGCTCCGGGCACCACGGGCTCATCACCTGGCAGCACGGGCTCATCACCTGGCAGCACGGGCTCATTTCCCGGCAAAGCTGGCCTTTCCCGGTCCGTTCTCGACGAAGCTGCGCATGCCCGCCCGGGCGTCCTCGGTAGCGAACAGCCCGGCGAAGTGCAGCCGCTCGATCTCCAGGCCGGTGCGCAGGTCGACCTCGAGCCCTTCGTCGATGGCCTGCTTGGCGGCCCGCAGCGCCGCGGCGGGCCCGGCCGCGAACCGCTGGGCGAATTCGACCGCCGCCGAGTAGACCTCGGCGTCCGGAACCACCTGGTCGACCAGGCCGATGGCCAGCGCCTCGGCGGAGCCGACGAACCTGCCGGTGTAGACGATGTCCTTAGCCCGGGCCGGGCCGACCAGCCGGGGCAGCCGCTGTGTGCCGCCGGCACCGGGGATGATGCCGAGCAGGATCTCGGGCTGGCCGACGCGGGCGCCCTCCCCGGCTACCCTGAAGTCGGCGCAGAGCGCCAGTTCGAGCCCGCCGCCCAGGGCGTAGCCGGTCACGGCGGCGATCACGGGCTTGCCTATCCTGGCCACGGCCGTGAACGAGTCCTGCAAGCGCCGCGACCTGGCCGCCATCTGGGCGTAGCTGACGTCGGCCATCTCCTTGATGTCAGCGCCGGCGGCGAACACCTTCTCGCCACCGTAAATGACCACCGCCCGGACCTGCGGGTCGTCGGACACCTGCGCCGCCGCCGCCGCGATCTCGGCCTGAACCACCGAGTTCAGCGCGTTCATCGGCGGCCGGTCCAGCCTGATGATCGCGACTGCCCGGCCAGTCTCTCCAGCCGCGGCCTCGACCCGCACAAACTCGCCCATGCACCACCTCCGTGCGCAGGCATGATCCTACGCAGCCGGCCCGCGGGCGGCCATGCGGCACCCCGGCACTCAGTCCGCAGGCCGCGCGTCCCCGCCAGACCGTGCCGCGGCAGGAGCCTTCGGGCCAGCACCGACGAACCGAGTCGGCTCCGGGCGGAATGACAGCCTCGGCCCGGCTGTCATGCGCGCAACTTGTAACGAGCCCGCCCGGAACCGTTCCGGCGGCGGAAGCCGCCGGGGGCGGCGGGTCCGCTCCCCCCGGCGGCTTGGCCGCCCACGCCTGCTCCCGGCTCCACTGCGCGGCCGGGGCAGGCACGTAGCGTGCCTCACTCCCCGGAGGCACGCGGCAGGGAGACCCCCTGCCAGCCGTTCAGGAAGCTGCGGACTTCACTCTCGCTGTAGCGCCGATGTCCGCCCGGCGTACGAATCGACGACAGCTTGCCGCCCCGTGCCCACCGGGTGACGGTCTTGGGGTCCACGCGAAGCATCGCGGCGACCTCGGCCGGGGTAAGCAGGCGGTTGTCCGGCTTGATCTGGGTTCGCACGACTGCAGGTCCTCTCGCACTCGGGGGTAATGGTCAGGTAACAGAACGTGACGATCTACGAGCGTTACTGACCGAGAACGCTCTATCACAGGATGTCACATCCCCCTCGGATATGCGGGCCTTCCGGTGGCCACGGGAAGAAAATCTTCCCGCCGCAGCGGAATGTCCTTGGTAGCAGGACGCCTCGCGCAGTCTGGCGGTTTACTCGCGGAGCGTGTCATGTCGAACACGCAATGTCGCAGCAATGTCGCACGCTAGGTAACCAGGGGGAAACCGCCTGCGAATGACTGGCAATCCCCGACCTCGGGGATAATGGCCGGAACCGGGCGATAGGCCCCTAGCGCAGGTCGCCGTTGACCATTCCGGCGGTCGCCGCTGGCACCGTGACCAGACCCAGTTCCGCCGGGTTGCTCAGCAGCGGATGGCTGGGCAGTGCCCGGACGGTGTAGCCGAACGGGCCCGGCTCGCCAAGCTCGGCCCGGCCGACATACCGGGCGACGCCGTCGTGGCCCGGCTCGCCGTCCAGTACCAGCGCGCTGCGGACCGGGTCGAGGATCTCATCGGAGTCCCCGGCCTGGCCGTAGACCACCTCGACGGCCAGGTCGGCCGGCGACAGGTCGCCGAGCGCGACACTGGCCCGGATGGTCAGGCAGCCGCCGGGGGTCAGGTCGCCGTCATCGGTCTCCACGTGCTCCACGCGCACGCCGGGCCAGGCCGCGGTGACGCGCTGCTTCCACGCCGCCAGCCCGCGCGCACCGGCGAAGCCGCCAGCGCCGCCCGCCGCGCCGCCGTCGGCCACCAGGGCCGCTGACGACCGCGCGGCGGGCACGTACAGGTCCGTGACGTACTGGCGGACCATCCGGGTGGCCTGAGCTTTCGGGCCGAGCGTCCGGAGGGTGTGGGCGACCATCTCCAGCCACCGGCGCGGCGCGCCGTCGCCGTCCCGGTCGTAAAACAGCGGCGCCACGGACTGGCCGATCAGGTCGTAGAGCGCGGCGGCCTCAAGCTCATCGCGACGGGCCGGATCGGTCACGCCGTCGGCCGACGGGATGGCCCAGCCGTCCGCGCCGTCGAACCACTCATCCCACCAGCCGTCGAGCACCGACAGGTTGAGCCCGCCGTTCAGCGCGGCCTTCATCCCCGACGTCCCGCAGGCCTCCAGCGGCCGCAGCGGGTTGTTGAGCCAGATGTCGCAGCCCTGCACCAGCGAGCGGCCCATCGCCATGTCGTAGTCGGGTAGGAACACGATCCGGTGCCGCACCCGGGGGTCGTCGGCGAACTTGACCATCTGCTGAATGAGCAGCTTGCCGCCCTCGTCGGCGGGGTGGGCCTTGCCGGCGATGACGACCTGCACCGGGCGATCGGGGTCCAGCAGCATCTCGGTCAGCCGGACCGTGTCGTGCAGCATCAGGGTCAGCCGCTTGTAGGACGGGACGCGGCGGGCGAAGCCGATGGTCAGGACGTTCTCATCGAGCACGCCATCGATCCAGATGAGCTCGGCATCGGACGCGCCGCGCTGCCGCCAGGACGCGCGCAGGCGGTGCCGGGCCTGCTCCACCAGCCTGGCCCGCAGCAGCCGGCGGATCTCCCAGACGCGGTCGGGATCGGCCGCGACGCGGTCCCAGGACTGCGCGTCGTCGGCCAGGTCGCCGCTCTGGCCGCCCTGGGCCAGGCCGAGGATCTCCGGCGCCACCCAGGTCGGCGCGTGCACGCCGTTGGTCACCGAGCCGATCGGCACCTCGGCGGTGTCGAAGCCCGGCCACAGGCCCGTGAACATCTCCCGGCTGACCTCGCCATGCAGCACGCTGACGCCGTTGACCCGCTGAGCCAGGCGCATGCCCATGACCGCCATGTTGAACACCGCGGGATCGCCGCCGGGAAAGGTCTCGGCCCCGAGGGCGAGCACCCGCGCCAGCGGCAGCGCGCCCTCGGCGGCCTGCCCGCCGAACTGGCGCTGGACCAGGTCCACCGGGAACCGGTCGATGCCGGCGGGCACCGGGGTGTGGGTGGTGAAGACCGTGCCGGCCCGGCACGCCTCCAGCGCCTCGTCGAAGGTGAGGCCGCGTTCGACGTACTCCCGGATGCGCTCCAGGCCGAGGAATCCCGCGTGCCCCTCGTTGGTGTGGAAGACGTCGGGTTCCGCGTGCCCGGTGACCGCGCAGTAGGCGCGGACCGCCCGCACGCCGCCGATGCCCAGCAGCAGTTCCTGGCTCAGGCGATGCTCGGTGCCGCCGCCATAGAGCCGGTCAGTCACCTCGCGCAGGGACGGCTCGTTCTCCTCCACGTAGGAGTCCAGCAGCAGCAGCGGGACCCGCCCGACCTGGGCGATCCACACCTGCGCGGCCAGGGCGGCGCCATCTGCGAGGGCCACCCAGATACGGACCGGAGTCCCGTTCGCGTCGCGCAGCAGGGTCAGCGGCAGCCCGTTGGGGTCGCTGGCCGGGTACCGCTCCGCCTGCCAGCCCTCGGCCGACAGCGACTGAGTGAAGTAACCATGCCGGTACAGCAGGCCCACGCCGATGAGCGGGACGCCCAGATCGCTGGCGGCCTTGAGGTGATCGCCGGCCAGGATGCCCAGGCCGCCCGAGTACTGCGGCAGGGCGGCAGTGATGCCGTACTCGGGCGAGAAGTACGCGATGGCCGCGGGCGCGCCCCCAGCCCCGCCCGGCTCGCCGCCGTCCTGGTCACCACGGGTCTGGTACCAGCGCGGCCCCGCGAGATAGTCGCGAAGGTCATCGGCCGCGTCATCGAGCCGCCGCAGGAACTTCCGGTCGGTGGCCAGCCTGGCCAGCCGGTCCTGCGAGACCTGGGCGAGCAGCGCGACGGGCTCCCGGTCGGCGTGCTCCCAGGCCGCCGGGTCGATGGCGGCGAAGACCTCGCGGGTCTCAGCATGCCATGACCAGCGCAGGTTGAGCATCAGGCCGCGTAGCGGGGCGAGCTGCTCGGGAAGCACCGGGTTGATCGTGAATCGGCGGATGGCTCTCACGTGCAGTGACCCTAATGCCACTGGGCGGCCGGCGTGAACCTAGGCCCCCGCGCGGCGGCCCCGCCCGGCCCCGCCCGGTCCCGCCCGGTCCCGCGCGGATCAGGTCGGGGAGCTTTGGCCCGTCCGGCCCGCTTTGCGGGCGCGGCGGCGGGTAGCTTTTGCAGAGTGATCGGCAGAATCCCCATCATCGACGTGCAGCCCGCCGTGCATTGCGGGCGCTACCCGGCTAAGGCGGTCCCCGGCGAGCTGGTCGAGGTCACCGCCACCGTGTTCCGCGAGGGGCACGAGATGCTCGGCGCCGGGGTGGTCCTGCGAGATCCGCAGGGCCGCAGCCAGCCGCCCGTGCTGATGCGCGAGCTGGCGCAGGGCAGCGACCGCTACGGCGCGGAGGTCTGCCCGACCAGCGAGGGCCTGTGGCAGTTCCGGGTGGAGGCCTGGGGCGATCCGATCGCGCGCTGGCACCACGACGCGGCCATCAAGGTGCCGATCGGCCAGGACGTGGAACTGATGCTCGCGGAGGGGGCGCTGCTGATGCGCCGGGCCGCGGCCGGCATCCGGATCACGCGCGGCGCGGCCCCGGCGCAGGTGCATGCCGCCCGGGCCGCCCGGGTGATCCTGGGCGACCTGGGCCGCCAGCTCACCAGCAGCCAGATCCCGCCGCTGGACCGGCTCGCGGCCGCGGCCCGGCCGCAGGTCGCCGAGCTGCTGCGCCGGTTCCCGCTGCGGAACCTGCTGACCAGGTCCCGTTACTGTGCACTGATCGTGCACCGGCAGCGGGCGCTGTACGGGTCGTGGTATGAGTTTTTCCCGCGCTCCGAGGGCGCCGTCGTCGACCCAGGCCGGCACCGGCCGCCGGAGTCCGGAACCCTGAAAACCGCCGCGGGCCGCCTGGACGCCGTCGCCGACATGGGCTTCGACGTCGTCTACGTCCCGCCCGTGCACCCGATCGGCAAGGTCGCGCGCAAGGGCGCCAACAACTCGCTCATCGCCGGCCCCGGCGATCCCGGGTCACCCTGGGCGATCGGCGCGGCCGAGGGCGGCCACGACGCCATCCATCCCGACCTCGGGACGCTCGCCGACTTCGACGCCTTCGTGGCCCGGGCCGGCGAGCTCGGCATGGAGGTCGCCATGGACCTCGCGCTGCAGGCGGCGCCCGACCATCCGTGGGTCACCCAGCATCCGGAGTGGTTTACCACCAAGGCCGACGGCACGATCGCATATGCCGAAAACCCGCCCAAAAAATACCAGGATATTTACCCGCTTAACTTTGACAATGACCCAGACGGCATTTATGCCGAGGTTCTGCGGATTGTCCGGCACTGGATGGCCCATGGCATCAGGATTTTCCGGGTCGACAATCCGCACACCAAGCCGCTGCCGTTCTGGGAGCGGCTGCTGGCCGAGGTGGCGCGCACCGACCCCGACGTGATCTTCCTGGCCGAGGCATTTACCCGGCCCGCGATGATGCACGCCCTGGCGGCCATCGGCTTCCATCAGTCCTACACCTACTTCACCTGGCGGAACGGGTCGCAGGAGATCGCCGAGTACCTGCGCGAGCTGGCCGGCCCGGCCTCGGCCTACATGCGGCCGAACTTCTTCGTGAACACCCCCGACATCCTGGGCGAGTACCTGCAGCACGCCAGCCTGCCGGCCTTCCGGGTCCGCGCGGTGCTCGCGGCGATGCTGGCGCCGTCCTGGGGCGTCTACTCGGGCTTCGAGCTGGGCGAGAACACCCCCGCGGCACCCGGCAGCGAGGAGTACCTGAACTCGGAGAAGTACGCCTTCCGGCCGCGGGACTGGGAGCGCGCGCGTCAGCTCGGGGTGACCATTGCCCCGTTCCTGACCAGGCTCAACGCGATCAGGCGCGCCCACCCGGCGCTGCACCAGCTGCGAAACCTGCGTTTTCACTACCCGGACCAGCCGGGGATAGTGTGCTTCTCGAAAAGCGTCGGCGCGGCCTCGCCGGGAGGCACCGGCAGGGATACCGTAATTATCGTGGTAAACCTCGATCCCAGTCAGCCGCAAGAGGCTACTGTCTGGCTCGACGGCGCGGCTCTCGGCCTCGATGTCGGCGCGGGCTTCCTCGTCACCGACGAGCTCACCGGTGCGCAGCACTGGTGGGGGGGGCAGGGGAACTACGTCCGGCTGGACCCGGCTGTCGCGCCCGCGCATATCTTTACCGTTTCGGCATAACAGACATATAACACGCTCACCGCCCCGCCACCGCCACCGCCACCGCGTAGCGTCACGCTGCCGCCGGTCGCGCGGATATATCAAGCAACCCAACGAACGCAAGCAGGAGAACTGCGTAATGCAGCCCACGCATGAGCCGCAGCCCGGGTCGCCGCTGCCCGAGTTCCGTGCTGGATCGGGAGCCGTCCCGACGGAGCCAGTGCCTGACTCCTTCTCGTTTGACCGGCCGCGAGATCCGCAGTGGTACAAGCGGGCGGTCTTCTATGAGGTCCTGGTCCGGGGATTCCAGGACGCCACCGGCGACGGCACCGGCGACCTGCGCGGGCTGACATCCCGGCTGGATTACCTGCAGTGGCTGGGCATCGACTGCATCTGGCTGCTGCCCATCTACGACTCGCCGCTGCGCGACGGCGGCTATGACATCGCCGACTTCACCGCGATCTTGCCGGACTACGGCACGATCGGGGACTTCGTCGAGCTGGTGGAGGGCGCCCACGAGCGCGGCATCCGCGTCGTCGCCGACCTGGTCATCAATCACACCAGCGACGCCCATCCCTGGTTCCAGGCCTCCCGCACGGACCCGGACGGCCCGTTCGGCGACTTCTACGTCTGGTCGGACACCGACGACCGGTACACCGACGCCCGGATCATCTTCGTCGACACCGAGCAGTCGAACTGGAGCTACGACCAGGTCCGCGGCCAGTACTACTGGCACCGGTTCTTCTCCCACCAGCCCGACCTGAACTACGAGAACCCCCAGGTGCAGGACGCCATCCTGGAGGTCCTGCGGTTCTGGCTGGACCTCGGCATCGACGGCTTCCGGCTGGACGCCGTGCCCTACCTCTACGAGCGGGAGGGCACCAACTGCGAGAACCTCAAGGAGACGCACGAGTACCTCAAGCGGGTCCGGGCCGAGATCGACCGGCTCTATCCCGACCGGGTGCTGCTGGCCGAGGCCAACCAGTGGCCGGCCGACGTCGTGGAGTACTTCGGTGACCCCAGCGTCGGCGGCGACGAGTGCCACATGGCGTTCCACTTCCCGCTCATGCCGCGCATCTTCATGGCCGTGCGCCGGGAGCAGCGCTACCCGATCTCGGAGATCATGGCGCAGACCCCGGCGATCCCCTCGGGCTGCCAGTGGGGCATCTTCCTGCGCAATCACGATGAGCTGACCCTGGAAATGGTCACCGACGACGAGCGTGACTATATGTACGCCGAGTACGCCCGGGACCCGCGGATGAAGGCCAACATCGGAATCCGGCGCCGGCTGGCCCCGCTGCTGGAGAACGACCGCAACCAGCTGGAGCTGTTCACCGCGCTGCTGCTCTCGCTGCCCGGCTCGCCGGTGCTCTACTACGGCGACGAGATCGGGATGGGCGACAACATCTGGCTGGGCGACCGGGACGGGGTCCGCACGCCCATGCAGTGGACCCCGGACCGCAACGCCGGGTTCTCCCGCTGCGACCCGGCCCGGCTGTACCTCCCGGTGCTGATGGACCCGATCTACGGATTCCAGGCGCTCAACGTCGAGGCACAGGAGAAGAGCACGGGCTCGCTGCTGCACTGGACCCGGCGCATGATCGAGATCCGCAAGCGCCACCCGGTCTTCGCGCTGGGTAGCTATGACGAGCTGGGCTCGTCCAACCCCAGCGTCCTGGCCTATGTCCGGGAAACCGAGCAGGAGTCATCGAGCGAGGCCGACCGGATACTGTGCGTTAATAACCTGTCGAGGTTTCCCCAGCCCGTGGAGCTCGACCTCCGGCGGTTCAGCGGCTCGACTCCGGTCGAGTGCATGGGCGGCGTCACGTTCCCGCGCATCGGGGAGCTCACCTACCTGCTGACGCTGCCCGGGCATGGTTTCTACTGGTTCGTCCTGCAACCGCCCACCGACTCGTAACGGGCCCGGCCGCCGGCTCCCGTCGCGGGGCCGGCGGCCGCGCAGCCACCCGCGCTGACCCGCGCTGCTGAACCGATGAGCGCTGGCAGGCGATACAAGGGCATGGGGCAGATAACTCAGCAGCCAGACCGCCGTCAGCTCTTCCAGCGCCGTCAGCTGGCACCGCGCCTGGCCGGCGCGGTGCTGCTGGCGGTGACCGGGGCGATCCACCTGGACCTGTACCTGACGGGCTACCGGCACATACCGACGATCGGCCCGCTGTTCCTGCTGCAGATCATCGCCGCGTTCGTGCTGGCGGTCGCGGTGGCGGTGCTGCGCGGGCCGCTGGCGGCGGCGGCCGGCGCCGGGTTCGCGATCGCGACTCTGGGCGGTTACCTGCTGACGGTGTGGGTGGGCCTGTTCGGCTTCCAGGAGGTCGCGACGACCGCCGGCCTCGTCGCGGGAGTGGCCGAGGTGGCGGCGTTCGGCGTGCTGGCCTATGCGGCGCTGGCCAGCCTGCGCGACGACGGCGCCTCCCGGGCGCTGCCGGGCGGTACATCCCTGGCCCGGGCGCTGCCGGGCGGGGCGGCTGGCGCGGCGGCCGCGCTGTCAGCCGTGGCCCTGGTGGTGCTGGGCGTGTCGGTGGGCACCGCCAGCACCGGCTCGGCCGGATCGGGCAGCCCGCCCGCCGCGGCGGGCTCCGGCCCCGTCGTCAAGGTCGTCATCAAGAACTTCATGTTCACCCCGGTCAACCCCGACGTCCGCCCCGGCGAGCGGATCGAGGTCATCAACGAGGACCCGGTCGCCCACACGCTGACGGCCGGGCCGTCGGCGGCGGATAACAACCTGTTCACCACCGGCTCCGTGGGCCCCAACCAGACGAAGATCATCGCCGCGCCGGAAAAGGCCGGGATGTACCCCTTCTACTGCACGGTCCACCACTTCATGACCGGCCTGCTGATCGTCGGCAAGTAGGCGCGCTGACGCGCCGATTTCGCGCGGTTACGCCCGTTAGGATTGACGCCTCCGGGACGTGGCTAGCTCTATGGCACATGTGCGACAGAACGTGATGGTTCGCTGCGCCTTCCCCGGGGAGTACTACCGGATCGGGACTAAGGGGAAAGGAGCGAGCGCCGCGATGACCGTCGACCCCCTGACTTTCCCAGAGCTACTGACGAGGTGGTTGCCGGCGCAGCGCTGGTACTCGGGCCAGGACGCCCCCGCCGGCAGTCTCACCATCACCTCCGATATCACTCTCGGACGGGGCGATCCGGAGCTGCGGCACCTGATCATCACCGTGGCCCGGGGCGGCCAGACCGCCCGGTACCAGCTGCTGGTCGGGCTGCGCGGCAGCGTTCCCGAGTGGCTGCGGCACGCGGTCATCGGCCGGCTCCCCGACGGGCTGACCGCCTACGACGCCCTGCATGACCCGGAGCTGAGCAGCCGCCTGCTGCGCGACATCGCCGACCAGCGCCAGGTCGGCGGCCTGGTCTTCGAGCGCGAGCCGGGCGTGTCGTTCGGGTCCTGGCCGGGCGCGCGCGTCATCGCCGCGGAGCAGAGCAACACCAGCGTCGTCTTCGGCGAGGCCGCCATCCTCAAGGTGCTGCGGCGGCTGTTCCCCGGCGCGAACCCCGACCTGGAGGTCTCCGCGGCCCTGGCCCGGCTCGGCTCGGTCCGGGTGGCACCGCCGTACGGCTGGATCGAGACCAGGGTCGACGGCGAGCCGATGCTGCTGGCGGTGCTCTCCCGGTACCTGGCGCACGCGAGCGACGGCTGGTCACTGGCCGCCGCGAGCATCGGAAGGCTGTCCGCGCAGCACGGCGACTACGGCCGGGAGTACCTGATGGCCCCGGTGCCGCGGGCCGGCCCGGGGCACCCGGCGGCCAACTTCGCCCAGGAGGCGCACCTGCTCGGCCGCGCCACCGCGGAGCTGCACGCCGACCTGGCCAGCGCCTTCGGGACAGAGCAGCTGACCAAGCGCCAGCTCGCCGAGATGACCGAGCAGATGACCGGCAAGCTGACCCGCGCCGCCGCGGCCGTTCCCGAGCTCGCCGCCTACGTCGGCAAGGTGGCGGCGAGCTACGCGGACCTGGCCCGCCTCACGATGCCGGTGACCATCCAGCGCATCCACGGCGACTACCACCTGGGCCAGGTGCTGCGTACCGAGGACGGCTGGGTGGCCCTGGACTTCGAGGGCGAGCCGGTGGTGCCGCTCGCGCAGCGCACGGGGCTGTACCCGCCGCTGCGCGACGTCGCCGGCATGCTGCGCTCCTTCGACTACGCGGCCCGCCATCAGCTGCTCGGGCACCCGGATGCCAAGCAGTTGCGCGGCCCGGCCGACATCTGGGTAGATCAGTGCCAGCAGGCATTCTGCGCGGGGTACGCTCGCGCCGGCGGCCTTGACCCGGAGGCTAACTCGGTCATGCTGCGGGCCCTGATGCTGGAGAAGGCGGTGTACGAGGTGGAATACGAGGCGCGTCACCGGCCGTCCTGGCTGAGAATCCCGCTCGACTACATCGCCGCGGCCTGATGACCGGGCCCGCCGACCCGGCCGGCGGCGACCCGGCCGGCGGCGACCCGGTCAGCCGCGGCGTCATCGAGGCGATCGTGGCCGGGATCTATCACGACCCGCATGCGGTGCTCGGCGCCCATCCGGGCCCGGATGGCGTGACGATCCGGGCCCTGCGGCCGCTCGCGGCCTCGGTGACGGTCGTGCTGCCCGACGGCACCCGCGAGGCAATGAGCCATGTGCACGAGGGGGTCTTCTCGGTCACGCTGCCGACCAGTATCACCAAGCACGGGGAGGCCAACCACGGGGAGGTGCCCGACTACCGGCTGGCCGTCAGCTACGCCGACGGCGCGGAGACGGTGAGCGACGACCCGTACCGACACCTGCCGACCCTGGGCGAGATCGACCTGCACCTGATCGGCGAGGGTCGGCACGAGGCGCTGTGGCAGGTGCTCGGTGCGCACGTCAAGGGCGCAGCCGGGACCTCCTTCGCGGTCTGGGCGCCGAACGCGCGCGGGGTGCGGGTGATCGGCGACTTCAACCACTGGAACGGCCGCGCGCACCCGATGCGGTCGCTCGGCGGCTCCGGGGTCTGGGAGCTGTTCATCCCCGGCGTGGCGGCCGGGACCATCTACAAGTACGAGATCTGCGGGCCGGACGGGGTCTGGCGGGCCAAGGCCGACCCGATGGCGACTCTGGCCGAGCGACCGCCGGCCACGGCGTCGGTGGTGTTCGAGTCCGCCTACGAGTGGGGCGACGGCGACTGGCTGGCCCGCCGCGCGGCCGCTGACGTGCTAACCAGCCCGATGAGCATCTACGAGGTGCACATCGGCTCCTGGCGACCGGGGCTCTCCTATACCGAGCTCGCCGATCAGCTCGCCTCCTACGTCACCGAGCTGGGCTTCACCCACGTGGAGTTCCTGCCGGTGGCCGAGCATCCGTTCGGCGGGTCCTGGGGCTATCAGGTCACCTCGTACTACGCGCCGTCCGCGCGGTTCGGCTCGCCCGATGACTTCCGTTATCTCGTGGACAGGCTGCACCAGGCCGGCCTCGGCGTGATCGTGGACTGGGTCCCCGCGCACTTTCCGCGCGACATCTGGGCGCTGGCCCGGTTCGACGGCACCCCGCTGTACGAACATCCCGATCCCCGGCGCGGCGAGCATCCCGACTGGGGCACGCTGATCTTCGACTACGGCCGCAACGAGGTCCGCAACTTCCTGGTCGCCAACGCCATCTACTGGCTGCAGGAGTTCCATGTCGACGGGCTGCGAGTGGATGCCGTGGCGTCCATGCTCTACCTGGACTACTCCCGCAAGGACGGCGAGTGGGCGCCCAACGCCCTCGGCGGCCGCGAGAACCTGGACGCGGTGGCCTTCCTGCGCGAGGTGAACGCCACCTGCTACCGGCTGATCCCGGGCATCACGATGATCGCCGAGGAATCGACCGCGTGGCCGGGGGTGTCCCGGCCGGTGCACCTGGGCGGGCTCGGCTTCGGGCTCAAGTGGAACATGGGCTGGATGCACGACACCCTCGCCTACCTGGCGCGCGATCCGGTCTATCGCAGCTATCACCACGACCAGATCACGTTCTCGATGATCTATGCCTACAGCGAGAACTACGTGCTGCCGCTGTCGCACGACGAGGTGGTGCACGGCAAGGGCTCGCTGCTGCGCAAGATGGCCGGCGACGAGTGGCGGCAGTTCGCGGGGCTCCGCTCGCTGCTGGCCTACCTGTGGGCCCACCCGGGCAAGCAGCTGCTGTTCATGGGGGGCGAGTTCGGCCAGGGCGACGAGTGGTCGCAGGAGGCCGGGCTGCAATGGCATCTGCTCGACTACGACAGCCACCGGGGCGTGCAGCGGCTGGTCACCGACCTCAACCGGGTCTACGCCGACCACCCTGCGCTGTGGCGGCAGGACACGACGCCCGCCGGCTTCAGCTGGATTGACGCCAACGACACGGCCGGCAACGTGCTGTCGTTCGTCCGCCTGGCCGGCGATCTGGCCGCGACCCCGGCTGGCGATTCCCCGGCTGGCGATTCCCCGGCTGGCTATTCCCCGGCTGGCTATTCCCCGGCTGGCGATTCCCCGGCCGATGGCGTGGTGGCCTGCATCGTTAACTTCTCCGCGGGGCCGCATGAGAGCTACCGGATCGGCCTGCCGCGGGCCGGCCGGTGGCGGGAACTGATCAACACCGACTCCGCTAGCTACGGCGGCAGCGACGTGGGCAACCTGGGCGGCGTCGAGGCGGCCGACGAGGCGTGGCACGGCATGCCCGCCTCGGCGATCATCAGGATTCCGCCGCTCGGCATGCTCTGGCTCGCCCCGGAGCCGTAACCGTCCTGGTCACCGGCGAACGATGTCCCCTGGTCGAGGGCCTCACCCGCAACACCTTCATCGCCATGATCGAGCCCGTCCGGGCCGATGCCCTGGCCGTCGGCCTTCGTCAAGGCGGTCGCCGTGCGCCCGCCGGCCGCCTAGCGCCGGTCACCCGTACGCGCTGACGCCCAGCCGGATGGCCAGGGCCAGGCCGCAGATCCCGACGACGACCCGGAGCCCGCGCGCGGGCAGCCGCCGCACGAGCCACGGGCCGGCCCAGCCGCCGATCAGGAAGCCCGCCGCCAGCGGCACCACCGCCGCCCACCTGACCGGCCCGAAGATGGCGAACCCGATTCCGGCGACGGCGTTGGCCAGGCCCGAGATCACGTTCTTCACGGCGTTGGTCCTGGCCAGCGACTGCCGCAGCATGCGGATCAGCACCGCGAGCAGCAGGATGCCACCGGCCGCGCCGAAATATCCGATATAGATCGCGACGGCGAAGACCGCCAGCCGCGGGAGCCACCCGTGCTCCCGGTCGGTAACGGCGGCCCCGGCCGCCGGGACGGGCGGGCGGAGAATCACGATGGAACCCACCGCGATCAGCACGGGCGCCGCGTACTCGAACGTCGCGGACGGGGTCAGCAGGAGCAACGCCGCGCCGACGCCGCCACCCGCGGCCGTCAGCAGCCCGAGCCGGAGCACCCGGCGTCCCTGCCCGGCCAGTTCCGGCCGCGAGCCGGCCGCCGCGCCGAGTCCGGTGAACATCAGGGCCACGGTGTTGGTCACGTTCGCGCTGACCGGCGGCAGCCCCAGCGCCAGCAGCGCCGGGTAGGACACGATGGAGGCCAGGCTCGCCACTGTGCTGACGATGCCCGCCAGAATTCCGACCCCGAGCAGAACCACTAGTTCAACTGGCGTGCTCACAGACCTAGGTCACCGGCACGATCCCGGCCGAGAGGACCCGTCCATCCTCGATCCGCAGCACGCCGATCGTCCCCTGCGGCTGGCTGCGCCGGTCGGTAGGCGAGCCCGGGTTGAAGATCCGCACGCCGCCGTCGGACTCGGTCAGCGGGATGTGCGAGTGGCCGAACACCACCAGCCGGGCGGCCGGGAACTGTCGGCGCAGCCGGGCCAGGCGGCCAGGCCGGGCACCGCTGTCGTGGATCATCGCCACCGGCACCCCGGCGAGATCGAGTTCCATGACCGGCGGCGCGCCCCAAGCCGCGACGTCGGGGCCATCGTTATTGCCGGCAACCACCCGGACCGGCGCGTAGTTGCTCAGCTCATCCAGTACGGCGGCGGTGCAGACGTCTCCGGCATGCAGGATCAGGTCGGTCCCGCGCAGCCGCGCGGCGACCGCGGGCGGGCACGATTTCCACCGCCGCGGCGCGTGCGTATCGGACAAGACCACCACCTGCACCCCACCATCCTGCCGGGCGCACCGGCCGCACCACGCACCGGCCGCCCGCGCGGCGCCGCGACTCGTGCTCCAGGCTATCTGCATTTTGCAGATATAGGGTTGAGTAAGGTACCCTATGCGTATGGTGAAGACATCGGTTTACCTGCCGGATGACCTCAAGGAGCGCCTGGCGCAAGCGTCCCGAGTCTCCGGCGAGTCAGAGGCACGCATCATCCGCAGTGCGCTGGAGCAGTGGCTGGAGGGACTGCTGCCCCGGCCGCGAACGAGCATGCTGGGCAGCATCAATTTCGGCGACCCCGACCTGCCCTACAAGGTCGACGAGATCCTGGCCGAGGGGTTCGGCCAGCAGTGATCATCGCTGACACAAGCGGCCTGCTCGCCGCCTTCGGGGTTGACGCCGACAAGTACTGGCAAGCACGGACCGCCTACGAAGACGATCCCGGACCGGTGGTCCTTTCGCCTTTCGTGCTCGCCGAGCTTGACTACATGCTTCTTACCAGGGCAGGCGTAAAGGCCGAACTGCAATTGCTCCAGGAGGTAGCCGGAGGCGTCTTCGAACTGGCGAGTTTCAACCGGGTTGACGTCGGCCAGGCCGCTGCCGTGGCCGAGCGCCACGCGGACATGCGCATTGGCCTGGCCGACGCCTCGATCGTCGTCCTGGCGGCCCGGTACCAGACCACCCGGCTGCTGACCTTCGACGAGCGTCACTTCCGCGCGATCAAGCCGCTGCACGCCGAGGCATTCACGATCTTGCCGACCGACTCCTGACCGCGCCAGGGCCGTAGCCAGCAAGCCGGGCGGCGGCCATGATGGGACTATCCCCGGGCCAGCGCTGCGGAACGTGATCGCGCAGATGCCGGGAACGCGACGACTCGAATACGGAGCGATCCATGCACGGAGATGGCGGCGGAGGCGGCGGGGGCGGGCATGGCGGGGGCGGAGGCTTTAGCGGGGGCGGCCACGGCGGGCATAGCGCCAGCGGGCATAGCGCCAGCGGGCATAGCCGGGCAGCCGGTCACGGTCATACCAGCCAGGGCGGGACGGGTGAGGCCGGCGGGTACACGACGGCCGACCCGTACACCGCAGCGGGACGGCGCAAGGCAGGCGGCGGGACCGTGGCCGCACGCCTGGTGCTCGGCCTGGTCGTGCTCGTGGCGATCGCGGTGGTCATCATCGGGATTGCCAGCAAGCTCTGACGCCGCCGGGGCAGGCCGCGTTACCGTCCCAAGCAGAGGACGGGGCGACGGGAGCGGCCATGGACGAGGAACTGCGCGGGCAGGCGCCGGATCACGATGCCACGGCGCCCCGCCGCTGTCCAGGTCGCCTGACCGGACACAGCCGAAGATCTTGAAGCCTTTTGGGGGCTATCACCCCCAAAAGGCTTCAGGATAACTCAGCGGGCCGGTTCCAGAGCACGTGCAGGGACGGCGGCTTGCGGAAGACCAGGCCGCGCGGGCTGCTGGGGTGGTCGGGATCCAGGCGCAGGCCGGGCAGCAGGTCGAGCAGGGCCGTGATCGCGGCGCTGGTCTCCAGCCTGGCCAGCTGGGCGCCGACGCAGAAGTGCGGGCCCAGCGCGAAGCCCAGGTTCTGCCGCGCGTTCGGCCGCCGGACGTCGAACCGGTCCGGGCCGGGGAAGAACGCCGGGTCCCGGTTGGCGCCCGCCAGCGAGACGACCATCAGGTCGCCGGCGCGAATCCGCGCCGGGCCCAGCCGGGCATCGGCCGTGGCGAACCGGTCCACCACCGCCGCGGCGGGCTCCAGCCGGAGCGACTCATCGACGGCACCGTCGAGCAGTGCCCGGTCGGCCAGCACCGCGGCGGCCTGAGCCGGGTCACCGAGCAGGTGCAGGACCGCGTTACAGATCATGCCCTCGGTCGTCTCGATGCCGCCGAACAGCATGACGGCGGCGTTCGACACGATCTCGCTGACGCTCAGCCCGGCCGTGGCCGCCGCGACGGCGAGCAGCGAGGACGCCCGCGGCTCGCTGATGGCAGCTTCGAGCGACGCCCGCAGGTCGCCGAACGCGGCAGCGGCGGCCGGCGGCACCCGCGGGCCGGCCGCCGGGCCGGACTCGCCCGCTCCGCGCTGACGACCGTCGCCGCCGGCCGCCGTCAGCGCGGAGACGCCCGCCACGATCGCGTCGTACCAGGACAGCAGGGTGGCCGGGTCGGTGTCGCGCAGGCCGAGGACCTCGCCCATGACCGCCACCGCCAGCGGTCCGGCCAGCCCGCGGCGCAGCTCGGCCGCGCCGTCGGGCGCCAGCCCGGCGACTAGGCGCGCCGCCTCATTCGCCGTGAACGCGGCCAGCCTCGAGCTAACGTCGCCGCGCCGCAGCGCGCGGGCGAACGGGTCGCGGTGCCGGCGGTGCTCGGGCCCGTCCAGCGAGAGCATGCTGGGCCCGACCACCCGGGCCGTGGTGAACCGCGGATCATCGACGGTGAACCCGCGAGCATCGCGCAGCACCTGCTCAGCGAGATCGCGCCGGGTCACCAGCCAGCCGCCGAGGACGGGCAGCCAGGAAACGGGCTCGGCCGCGCGGAGCCCGCGCAGCACCGGGTGCGGGTCGTCGGTCAGCTCCGCGATCGTCACGGCGGCCCCGAGCGGAAAGCCTGTGCCCGGCGGCGCCGTCATCGCGATTCGTCCAGCAGGTCGGTCAGCCAGCGCGGGCCGGTCACCAGCGCCCCGGCGACCTCGCACCGGGACCGCAGCTCCCGGTCGGCGGTGACCACGAGCCGGCGCTGCCCCGCCGTCGCTCCAGCCTGCTCGGCGATCGTGTCGTCCCCGGAACCCGGCGCGCAGACAATGCGCAGCCGTTCCGCGCCGGCGCCGGCGCCCGCCGCGCCCGCGGCGTCGGCGGCGCCCCGCGCCTGGCCCTCGAGCACCACGACGAACTCGGGAAACCAGCGAGCCGGCGCCGGCAGTCGCAGCCCGGCCGGGAAGTCGGTCACGCCGCGGGCCGCCAGCGCCGCCACGCCCGTGACGAGCCGGCGGGCGGCGCCCGCCCGGTCCCGCCACCAGCCGTCTGGCCGGGAGCCGACCACGTTGGCGGCATCCACGATGACGGCCAGCGGCCGCAGGCCCTCGCGCAGCTCGGCCCAGTGCGCGGCCAGTCCCGGATGCAGCTCCAGGTCGGCCGCGGCAGCCGCTGCCACCCAGGCCACGTCGTCGGTCTCCTCGCTGGCCGGGTACGCCTCGAATGGGGCCACGGCGCTGGCGAGGACCGTGTGGTAGGCCCAGCCGCCGTGGTCATCGGCGTAGATTCCGCGCACCACCAGGGCATCGGGCGGGACCGCGCACTCCTCGACGGCCTCGCGCAGCGCCGCCTCCACCGGGGACTCGTGGCTGTCGGCTGCCCCGCCCGGCAGGCCCCAGGTGCCGCCGTGATGGCTCCAGCCGACCCGGCGCTGCAGCAGGATCGCCGTGGCACCCGGGTCGACGGGGCCACGGGGATCATCCGGGCCGCCGGCGTAGGCCAGCAGCCCGGCCGCGCCGTACTTGCCCCAGTGCCGGTGACCCAGAGCGCAGTTAACCCAGCCGTTCCCATCGCGACTTGCCATCGACGCCGACGATAGCCTGAGTGCATGCCAGAGCCGACGATCGCCGCCCGCCTTGCGAAACTGCGCCAGCAGCGGACCGCACCGCTGATCCTGGAACTTGACCTCACGGACGGGATCGCCGAGACGCGGCCCGCCGACCCGGTGTCGGCCGTGCTGGCCCGGCACCGGCTCGTCCTGAGCGACGTGCTGGACGGCCTGCGCCGCGCCCGCACCGATGACCGGGTGCGCGCCCTGGTGGCCAAGGTGGGCGGCCGGCCCATCGGACTGGCCGTGGTGCAGGAGCTGCGCCGCGCCATCCGCGAGCTCAGCGACGCCGGGAAGCCCGCGGTGGCCTGGGCGGAGTCGTTCGGGGAGTTCTCGGCCGGCAACGTGTCGTACTACCTCGCGACGGCGTTCGACACCATCTCCCTGCAGCCATCCGGCGACCTCGGCCTGACTGGCATCGCCGTCGAGCGAGTGTTCCTGCGCGGGGCGCTCGACAAGCTCGGCGCCGACTTCCAGGTCGCTAAGCGGCACGAGTACAAGAGCGCGGCCGAGCAGCTGACCGAGCACGGCTTCTCCGGCCCGGCCCGGGAGGAGACCGAGCGCCTGACCGCCTCGGTGACCGAGCAGCTGGCTGGCGCCATCGCCGAGCGCCGGCGGCTGACCCGCGAGCAGGTCGGCCAGCTCATCGACCGCGGGCCCTTTCTGGCGACCCAGGCGCTGGACGCGGGCCTGGTCGACTCGCTCGGCTACCGGGACGAGGTCTACGCGAGCGTCCGCCAGCAGGCCGGCCCGGACGCCATCCTGCACTACCTGGGTCGCTACCAGCGCTCGCGCGCGCTGGCCGAGCGGGCCCGCAAGCTACCCGCCTGGCACGAGCCCGTGGTGGCCCTGATCCATGCCACCGGGCCGATCCGGCGCGGTCGCAGCGGCCGCGGGCCACTGTCGGGCGGGGCCATGGGCTCGGACACCATCGCGGCCGCCATCCGCTCGGCCACCGCCGATGACCAGGCGCGCGCCATCGTCCTGCGCGTGAACAGCCCCGGCGGGTCCTACGTGGCCTCGGACACGATCTGGCGTGAGGTCGTCCGGGCCCGGGCGGCCGGTAAGCCGGTCGTGGTGTCCATGGGCGACGTGGCGGCCTCGGGCGGTTACTTCATCTCGATGGCCGCCGACGCGATCGTGGCCCAGCCCGGCACGGTGACCGGCTCGATCGGCGTGCTGTCCGGCAAGGCCGTGCTCGGCGAGGCGCTCGGCCGGGCCGGCGTCACCAGCGACTCCATCGCCCAGGGGGCCCACTCGGCGATGTTCTCCCAGCTCCGGCCGTTCAGCGAGGACGAGTGGATGCTGGTCAACGACTGGCTCGATCACATCTACGCCGACTTCACCGGCAAGGTCGCCGACGGCCGGGGCATGACCGCCGAGCGGGTGCACGAGCTGGCCAGGGGCCGGGTCTGGACCGGGGCCGACGCGCTGGCCAACGGGCTGGTAGACGAGCTCGGCGGGCTAGATCGCGCCGCGGCCGTGGCGCGCGGCCGGGCCGGCCTGCCGGCGACCGCACCGCTGCGCGCCTACCCGCGCGTACATCCCGTCGACCGGCTGCGGCCGGCCGCCTCCAGCGAGAGCCGGGGCGCCGCGGCGGCGGGCCTGCTGGCCCCGAACCTGCTAGTGGAGAGCTGGGGCCCGGCCTGGCGGCTGGCGGCACGCGCCGGCCTCTCGCCGCACGGTCCCCTGGTCCTGCCCGGCAGCTGGACATTTGAGTGACGGAGCCGGCACCGCCACCGGGCGGCACCGCCCACCTCGCCGAGGCGCTCAGCGCGTGGGCGGCGGGTGTCACGCTGCTCACCGTGGCCGACGGGCGTGACGATATCGGCACCACGGTCAGCGCGTTCTGCCCGGTCTGCGCCGATCCCCCGCTGATCCTCGTCTCGCTGATCTCCGATTCCTACCCGGCGCAGGTGCTCAGCCGGCTGGACCTCTTCGCGCTGACGCTGCTGTCGGCCGGGCAGCGGGCGCTGGCGGGCCGGTTCGCCGCCGCCGGACGGCCAGGTGCCCGGCTGCTCCTGGATGGGACGGCGCATCACCGCGGCGAGCTGTCCGGCGCGCTGATCGCCGACGGCGGCCTGGCGGCGCTGGAATGCGCGGTGACCCAGCGAGTCCCGGCCGGGGATCACCTGCTGGTGGTCGCCGCTGTGCTAGGCGTCTCCTACGTGGCCGAGGCCGGCGCTCCGCTCGTCCGGTTCCGCGGCGGGTATCCGGCGTTCGCCTGATCGCGCCGGAGTCCGGCCGTCAGAGGAGGCGGCGTCAGAGGAGGCGG